>DASPSF010000122.1:0-5893 GCA_035624075.1 Steroidobacteraceae bacterium
TTCGAACCGCCGCTCACCAGCCTGCGCTATTGGATTCTCGGTGTGCCGGATCCCGCGAGTCCTGCCGACGAGACGCTCGATTCCGCACGGCAACGCCTCACCCGCCTCGAGCAGGACGGCTGGCGGATCGACTACGCCAGCTACGTCGCGGTGGGGAGCGAATGGCTGCCGGCCCGCCTCACGCTCGAGCGCGCCGACGTCAAAGTGAAGCTGCTGGTGGACGACTGGCAGTCGTGAAGCCCGCGGCAGCAGCGGACGAGAGCCGCTGGCCTGCGCCGGCGAAGCTGAATCTTTTTCTCCATGTCACCGGACGCCGCGCCGACGGCTACCACGAGCTGCAGACGCTTTTTCAGCTCGTCGACCTCACCGATACGATCGCGATCCGGGTGCGTGAAGACGGCGCGATCTCGCGGTGCGAGGGGCCGGCGGACGTGCCCGCCGAATCCGATCTCACGGTGCGCGCGGCGCGCGCGCTCAAGGCGGCGAGCGGCACGCCGTTGGGGGCAGACCTGCGGGTGCTGAAGCGCATTCCCCAAGGCGGGGGCTTAGGCGGAGGGAGCTCCGATGCGGCGACCACGCTCCTCGCCCTGAACCGGCTGTGGAACTGCGGTCTCGCCCCGGCAGAGCTTGCCGTCCTGGGATTGCCGCTGGGGGCGGATGTGCCTGTTTTTATTGGAGGTTTCTCGGCCTGGGGGGAGGGGATCGGAGAGCGCCTGACCCCCGTCGAGCTCCCGGAGCGGTGGTATCTGATCATTCATCCGGGCTGCGCCGTGAGCACCCGTCAGGTGTTCCAGGACCCTGAATTGACACGAAATTCCCCCCTCATCACAATACGCGCCCTTTTTGAGTCGGGGGGGCGCAACGACTGCGAGCCGGTGGTGCGGCGGCTCTGCCCCGAGGTGGGGGAGGCCCTCGACTGGCTCGGACGCTTGGCCCCGGCGAGGCTCACAGGCACCGGCTCGTGCGTGTTCGCTGCCTGCGCGAGCGCCATCGAGGCGGACCGCCTCGCGGCGCGCGTGCCGGATCGCTGGCGCAGCGCGGTGGCACGCGGATTGAACGCCTCGCCGGTGCTCGAGCGGCTGCGGCTGTAAGATTGCCCGCCACGTTTGCGCGACGCGGATCATGCTGGGGTGTCGCCAAGTGGTAAGGCAGCGGGTTTTGATCCCGCCATTCGGAGGTTCGAATCCTTCCACCCCAGCCAGTTTTTAGGGCGCATGGAGTATGAGTACCAGCGACACACTGGCGCTGTTCGCCGGCAACGCCAACCCGGCGCTGGCGCACGATATCGCACGGAGCCTGCAGACTCCGCTCGGGCGCGCCTATGTGGGGCGCTTCAGCGACGGCGAGATCAACGTCGAGCTGATGGAGAACGTGCGCGGGCGCGACGTGTTCATCGTGCAGTCGACCTGCCCGCCGGCCAACGACAGCCTGATGGAGCTGCTGGTGATGGTGGACGCGGCGCGGCGCGCCTCCGCCGCGCGCATCACCGCGGTGGTGCCTTATTTCGGCTACTCGCGCCAGGACCGGCGGCCGCGCGCCACACGCTCGGCGATCACGGCCAAACTGGTGGCGAACATGCTCTCGAGCGCCGGGGTCAATCGGCTGCTGACGATCGATCTGCACTCGGACCAGATCCAGGGATTCTTCGACATCCCGGTGGACAACGTGTACGCCTCGCCGGTGCTGCTCGGCGATGCCTGGAAGCAGGCGTACCGCAACGTGATCATCGTCTCGCCGGACGTGGGCGGCGTGGCGCGCGCGCGTGCCTTCGCCAAGCGGCTCGACGATGCGGATCTCGCCATCATCGACAAGCGCCGCCCGCGGCCGAACGAGTCGAAGGTGATGAACATCATCGGCGAGGTCGAGGGCAAGACCTGCATCATGATCGACGACATGGTCGATACCGCGGGCACGCTGTGCCAGGCGGCGCAGGCGCTGAAGGACGAGGGCGCCGCGAAGGTGGTGGCTTACATCACCCACCCGGTGCTGTCGGGTGGGGCAGTGGAGAAGATCTCGAAGTCGGCGCTCGATCAGCTGGTCGTGACCGACACGATCCCGCTGTCCGCCGAGGCGAAGAAGGCCGAGCGCATCCGGCAGCTGTCGGTTGCGGAGCTGCTGGCGGAGACGATCCGCCGCATCCTCGATGAGGGCTCGGTGAGCTCGCTATATGTCGATTGAGGCGCAGCCGGCAAAAACCACGCTTTTTGCCGGCGGCAACGAAGCTGATGTCCGCCGAAATCGCTTCTTGCGATTTCGGCTGATTGACGAGAGTGGTGGTGCCGCCTGGTCGCGGGCCGGCGCTGTTTGATCAACTAACGGAGACTTAACGTCATGCGTATTTCATTCACCGTCGGCGCGGAACTCCGCGAGGCGCAAGGCAAAGGTGCGAGCCGCCGCCTGCGTCACGCGGGCAAGGTTCCCGCCATTCTCTACGGCGCCCACCAGGACGCCCAGGCGCTGGTGCTCGATCAGCAGAACCTGCTCACCATGATCGCCGATGAGCGCTTTTACTCCTCGATCGTGCAGCTGAAGATCGGCGAGCGCTCGCAGGAGGCCATCATCAAGGACGTGCAGATGCACCCGGCGAAGAACCTGGTGGTGCACGTCGACCTGCAGCGCGTGGTGGCCGACGAGAAGATCCGCATCCGCCTCCCGATTCACTTCAAGGGCGAGAGCATCGCGCCCGGCGTGAAGAACGAGGGCGGAGTCGTCTCGCACATGCGCGCCGACGTCGAGGTCAGCTGCCTGCCGAAGGACCTGCCGGAGTTCCTCGAGCTCGATCTCTCGGGTATGGATCTGAACGACACCCGCTTCCTCGCCGACATTCCGCTGCCGCCCGGAGTCGCCATTCCGGAGCTGACCCAGCGTAATGCGCCGGTGGTGTCGATCCACGCGCCGCGCGCCGAGGAGCCGGAGCCGGTGGCCGCCGAGGCTGCTGCCGCCGCGGTACCGGCCGAGGGCGCAGCGCCCGCCGCGGGCGCACCGGGCGCCCCGGGGGCTCCGGGTACGGCGCCTGCCGCCGCCGGTGCGCCGGGTGCACCGGCTGCCGCCGCGGACGCCAAGAAGGGCGAGGAGAAGAAGGAAGCTGCCGGCAAGAAGGAGGGCGGCAAGAAGTAGCCGCCGCACTGACGCACCCGAACCACCGGCCGCCGCGGAGCCTGCACGGCTCTTCGGCGGCCGGCGGCTTTTGCGGTGATGGTCAATCCCATGGCAGGTGAAGCGCTCAAGTTGATCGTGGGGCTTGGCAATCCGGGCACCGAGTACGCGCGCACCCGGCACAACGCCGGCTTCCAGTTCGCCGACGAGCTGGCGGCGCGCCACGGCGCCACCTTCCGCAGCGAGCCGCGCCACCGCGCCGAGGTGGCGCGCGCGCGCATCGGCGCTCAGGACCTGTGGTTGCTGAAACCCATGAACTACATGAATCACAGCGGCGATGCGGTACAGAGCATCGCCTCCTTTTATAAGGTGCCGCTGGAGCAGATCCTGGTGGCTTACGACGAGCTCGATTTCCCCGCCGGCGTCGTGCGGCTCCGCCAGGGCGGCGGGGCCGCCGGACATAACGGGATGCGTGACGTGATCGCCCAGATGGGCGATGGCTTCTGGCGGCTGCGCATCGGCATCGGCCACCCGGGCGACCGCTCGCAGGTGCTGGATTACGTGCTCGGCCGCCCGAGCGCCGAGGAGGCGCAGCTGATCCGCTCGGCGATGCTGGCCGCCGCGGACATCGTGCCGGTGCTGCTCGAGCAGGGCGCGCAGGCCGCCATGAACCTGCTGCACAGCCGCGAGCCGCCCGCGCCCTCCGCGGACGGGGGCTGACGCCATGCCGATCCGCTGCGGCATCGTCGGGCTGCCGAACGTCGGCAAGTCGACGCTCTTCAACGCGCTGACGCGCGCCCAGATCGCGGCCGAGAATTATCCGTTCTGCACCATCGACCCGAATGTCGGCGTGGTCCCGGTGCCCGATCCGCGCCTTGCGCAGCTCGCCGCGATCGCGCGGCCGGAGAAGGTCGTGCCGACCACGGTGGAGTTCGTCGACATCGCAGGCCTGGTCGCCGGCGCCTCGCAGGGCGAGGGACTCGGCAACCAGTTCCTCTCCCACATTCGCGAGGTGGACGCCATCGCCCACGTGGTGCGCTGCTTCGAGAGCGGCGACATCATTCACGTCGCCGGCCGGGTCGACCCGGTGTCGGACGTGGAGACGATCGATACCGAGCTCGCGCTCGCCGACCTCGCCACGCTCGAGAAGGGATTCGAGCGCGCTACCAAGGGTGCCAAGAGCGGTGACAAGGACGCGATCCGGCGGCGGGATCTGTTCGAGCGCGTCAAGGCACAGCTCGACGCCGGCAGGCCGGTGCGCGCGCTCGCGCTCACCGAGGAGGAGCGCCGCGAGCTGCGCGAGCTGCAGCTGCTCACCGCCAAGCCGGTCATGTACGTCGCCAACGTGGCCGAGCAGGGCTTGCGCGACAACCCGTTGCTGGCCGCGCTCGAGGCGCGCGCCGCCGCCGAAGGCGCGCTGGTGGTGCCGGTGTGCGCGGCGATCGAGGCGGAGATTGCCCAGCTCGCCGAATCCGAGCGCGCCGAGTTCCTCGCCGAGCTCGGTCTCCAGGAGCCTGGGCTCGACCGGGTGATCCGGGCCGCCTACAGGCTGCTCGGGCTCGAGACCTTTTTCACTGCGGGACCCAAGGAAGTGCGCGCCTGGACCGTACGAGCCGGGGCCTCGGCGCCGCAGGCCGCCGGCGTGATCCATACCGACTTCGAGCGCGGCTTCATCCGCGCCGAAGTCATCGCCTTCGCCGACTACCTCGCCGGCCAGGGTGAGGCGGGCGCCCGCGATGCGGGCAAGCTGCGTCTCGAGGGCAAGGACTACCTGGTGCAGGAAGGCGACGTCATGCACTTCCGCTTCAACGTGTAGCCGCGGCCAGCAGCACCTCGTTCGCGTCTGCCGAAACCCGGTTGCGGCCGGCGCGCTTGGCGGCGTAGAGCGCCGCATCGGCACGCGCCAGCAGGCTCTCGAGCGTGTCGTCGCTGCCGCCGGCCGCCACGCCGATCGAGAGCGTCACCGAGCCCGGCTGCTCGTTGCTGTCCGGGCGGCGGATGCGTCCGGCCGCAACCGCCGCGCGAATCTGCTCGGCGAGCGCCCGCGCGCCGGCCAGCGGGGTCTGCTGCAGCAGCACGGCGAACTCATCGCCCCCCGGGCGGGCCGCGATGTCGCGTCCCTTGATGTTCGACTGCAGCGTCTGGCCGATCGCCCGCAGGATCTTGTCCCCGAGCAGATGGCCGTGCTTGTCGTTGATCTGCTTGAAGTGATCGATGTCGGCCAGCAACAGCGCGGCGCCCTTGAAGGCGCTGCTGGAGGCGTCGAGCTCCTTCACCGCGAGCTCGAAGCCGCGCCGGTTCTTCAGCCCCGTGAGCGGATCGAGCAGCGCCTCGCTCTTGGCCTGCTCCAGCTGCCGGGTGAGCAGCTCCACTTCGCGCGCCCGCGACTCGAGCTTCTGCTGCACGGCCTCGGTGGCCGAGTGCATGCGGGTCGTCTCGCGCGCCAGCTCGGCGATGATGGCGTGCACGCCCTCGAGGCTCGAGGCGCCGGTGAGGCGGGTGCGGGTATCGCGCAGCGCGGCCTCGAACTGGCCGCTGTCCTCGAGCGCGCTGGCCGCGGTCTGCGCCGCCTCCTCGAGCACGTCGCGGAGCTTGCGCTGCAGGCGGTCTAGCACCTCCATGTCGCGCGCGACGATGTAGCGCGCGTGCAGGTCGTACACGTCGTCTTCGCCGAGCGGCAGCTTGGCGGCGAGGCTCGCCTCGAGAACGTTGCTGAGCGGCGGGTTGATGCCCGCGACGTGCTCATACCACAGCGTGTAGCTGATCGGGTGCAGCGCCGCGGACTGGCGCGCCATGA
>DASPSF010000127.1:0-27187 GCA_035624075.1 Steroidobacteraceae bacterium
CGATCGAGGGACGCGCCATCTCCTGGGCGCCGGCGTTGGTCGTCATGACGATGATGACGTGCCGGAAGTCGGCCTTCCTGCCGTTGTTGTCGGTGAGCGTGCCGTGATCCATCACCTGCAGCAGCAGGTTGAATACGTCCGGATGCGCCTTCTCCACCTCATCGAGCAGCAGCACGCAGTGCGGGTGCTTGGCGATCGCCTCGGTGAGCAGGCCTCCCTGGTCGAAGCCGACGTACCCCGGCGGCGCGCCGATCAGGCGTGAGACCGTGTGCCGCTCCATGTACTCGGACATGTCGAACCGCAGGAACTCGACGCCCATCGCGATGGCGAGCTGCCGCGTGACCTCGGTCTTGCCGACGCCGGTGGGGCCGGCGAACAGGAAGCTGCCGACGGGCTTGCGCGCCTCGCCGAGGCCCGAGCGCGCCATCTTGATCGCCGCGCCCAGGGCTTCGATCGCCTTGTCCTGGCCGAAGATCACCAGCTTCAGATTGCGCTCGAGGTTCCTGAGGATTTCCTTGTCGGAGATCGAGACGCTCTTGGCCGGGATGCGCGCCATGCGCGCCACCACGTCCTCGATCTGCTTCACCCCAACCACCGGCTCGCGCTCGGCGATCGGCTTCAGCCGCGCGCGCGCTCCGGCCTCGTCGACCACGTCGATGGCCTTGTCGGGCAGATGGCGCTCGTTGATGTGGCGCGCCGCCAGCTCCGCCGCGGCCCGCAGCGCGTCATCGGCGTAGGTGATGCCGTGATGCTCCTCGAAGCGGGGCTTCAGGCCAAACAGAATGTCGATGGTCTCGGCCACCGAGGGCTCGACCACGTCGATCTTCTGGAAGCGCCGCGCGAGCGCGTGGTCCTTCTCGAAGATGCCCCGGTACTCGCTGTAGGTGGTCGAGCCGATGCAGCGGATCTCGCCGTTGGAGAGCACCGGCTTGATGAGGTTGGAGGCATCCATCACGCCGCCCGAGGCCGCACCGGCGCCGATCACGGTGTGGATCTCGTCGATGAACAGCACCGCGCCGGGCAGCTTCTTCAGCTCGGTGATCACGCCCTTCAGGCGCTTCTCGAAATCGCCGCGGTACTTGGTGCCGGCGATGAGCGCGCCCATGTCGAGTGCGAAGATGGTGCAGTCGGCCAGCACCTCGGGCACCTTGCCCTCGACGATGAGGCGCGCCAGCCCCTCCGCGATCGCGGTCTTGCCGACGCCGGCCTCGCCGACGTACAGCGGGTTGTTCTTGCGCCGGCGGCACAGGATCTCGATGGTGCGCTCCACCTCGAGCTTGCGTCCGATGAGGGGGTCGATGCGCCCCTCCTGCGCCAGGCGGTTCAGGTTGGTGGTGTACTTCTCGAGTGCGCTGCCGCCCTCGCCGTCGCGCTCGCCGTCCGCTGAGGCATCCTCCTTCTCGGTCTTCTCCTCGGCGATCTTCGAGAGCCCGTGCGAGATGTAGTTGACGACGTCGAGCCGCGTGACGTGCTGGCGGTTGAGCAGGAACACCGCGTGGCTCTGCTTCTCGCTGAAGATCGCGACCAGCACGTTGGTCACCCCGACCTCTTTCTTGCCGCTCGACTGCACGTGGAACAGGGCACGCTGCAGCACGCGCTGGAAGCCGAGCGTCGGCTGCACCTCGCGCTCCTCGCCATCCTCGAGGCGCGGCGTCGACTGGTCGATGTGCTCCTTGATCTCCTGGCGGAGCTTGGCGAAGTCCACCCCGCAGGCGCGCAGCACCTCGCGCACCTTGGGAGTGTCGAGTATGGCGAGCAGCAGGTGCTCGACCGTCAGGTACTCGTGCCGCGCCTCGCGTGCCTGGTGGAACGCATCGTTGAGGCAGTATTCCAGTTCGTTCGAGAGCACGTTGAGCCGAGCCTTTCAGTGTCGGTCGCGTCCGTTCAAGCCTCTTCCAGGGTGCACATCAGGGGATGCTGGTGATCCCGGGCGTAGGTCGTCACCTGCGCCACCTTAGTTTCTGCGATCTCGTAAGTGAAGACCCCGCAGACGCCCTTACCCTTGGTATGGACCTCGAGCATGATCCGGGTAGCGTTCGGGCGGTTCAGGCCAAAGAACTTTTCCAGCACGTCGACGACAAACTCCATGGGGGTGTAATCGTCATTGAGCAGGACTACCCGGTACAGCGGCGGCTGCTTGACCTCCGGTTGCGCCTCTTCTACGGCAATGCCGGAGTCGGGACGGACCGGATGCTGCTCGGGCATGGCGTTCTTTATAGGGGTCGTCAAACGGCAACACAAGAGCAGGACAATGTCACGTGGTTACTCCTGCAGAAACAATTGCTTGAGAGCACAAGCGGCGGACCCGTATGATTGCACGGATCAGCCGCGGGCGCCCCAGCGCGGCGGGGTGCTCCGCCATGTGCCAGGAGTCTTGTTAACCTCCGTTAAGCTCATGCTTTTGGCCCCATGAACGCCGCATCCTGGCTCGAAGGTTTGCCTGCATCCGATCGCTGGCGCGGGCTGCTGCGCACCGAAGCGCCGCGCCTTGCCACCTGGGTGCTGGCGCTCGCGCTCGGCGTCCAGGCAGCCTTCATCGTCACCGATCTCGCCGGCGCCGGGCGCGCAGCGCGCGGCGCCAGCGCGCCGCCGCGGCCCTTCCAGCAGCGTGTCACCGACGTCGCGGCGATCACCAACGCACACCTGTTCGGCGCGCCGCCCGTGCCGAAGCAGAACGATGCCAACGCGCCGGAGACCAGCATGCCGCTGGTGCTCACCGGAATCATTGCCGGCAATGATCCACAAAACGGCCTGGCAATCCTGGGACCGAATGCACAGACCGCCAAAGTGCATGCAGTCGGCGACAGCGTTCCCGGCGGCGCGCGGCTGCATTCGGTGTACACCGACCGCGTGATCATCGACCGCAACGGCCAGCTCGAGTCCCTGGTTCTGCCCCGCCAGGTGAGCAGCGCCGCTCCGGCGCCCTCGGCCGCCTCGCTCCCGACGCAGAGTCCCGTGGTGGAGCGCATGCGCCGGGCACTCACCGAGCAGCCGGGGCTGATTGCCGACCTGCTGCGGCCACAGGCGGTGATGGATGGCGACAAGGTCAAGGGGTTCCGGGTCTACCCGGGACGCAATCGGCTGGCGTTCGCGCGGCTCGGGCTGCGCCCGGGGGACGAGGTCGTCGCCATCAACGGTACGCCGCTCGATGACCAGGACCGCGGCCAGGCGATCCTCAATACGCTCGGCACCTCGCCCGAAGCACGAGTCACCGTGATCCGCAACAACCAGCAGCAGGACCTGACGCTGAACATCGCCGAGGTCGCGCAGGAAGCGGAGTCCGCGACCGGAGCGCAGCCGGGAGCCGCGCCGCCCCCGATGCCGGGTGGCGGGCAGTTTTTTGCGCCGGCGGCGCCCGGCCGGCCGAATCTGCCGGGAGCAGCTCCCCCGAGCGTGCCGCCCCAGCCGGAGGTGCCGCCCCAGCCGAACACGCCGGCGGCAGCGCCTGAGGCTGCGTCAGCGCCGGCGTCTGCGGCGCCGACGCCGGAGCAGCCGAACACGCCGGAAAGCAGCCAGCCCCAGTAGGCGGGGCGCGCATTCTCTGAAGGGGATAACAACAGTGATACGCCTTCGATCGATCGCTCCGTGCGCGCTCGCCGTGCTGCTCTCGGGCACGCTCGCCGGCGCGCAGCAGCCCCAGCGCATCACGCCAAACTTCAAGGACGCCGACATCACCCAGGTCGCCGAGGCGGTGGCCGCCGCCACCGGCAAGAACTTCATCATCGACCCGCGGGTGCGCGCGCAGGTGACCATGCTGTCCTCGACCGCCATGTCGCCACCGGCCTTCTACGAGGCGTTCCTCTCGATCCTGCAGGTATATGGCTTCATCGCGGTGCCCCAGGGCAACGTCGTGAAGATCATGCCCGACACCAACGCCAAGACGAGTCCGTCGATCGATCTGCCCGATCACGTGAGCGCGAGCTCGGATGAGATCGTGACCCAGGTGCTCGACGTGAAGAACGTGAGTGCCGCGCAGCTGGTGCCGATCCTGCGGCCGATGGTGCCGCAGTACGGCTCGCTGGTCGCCTACCCCGCCGGCAACATCCTGGTCATCACCGATCACGCCAGCAACGTCAACCGGATGATCCGCATCATCCGCCGCATCGACCAGGTCGGGAATCAGGACCCGGAGATCGTACCGCTCACCAACGCGTCGGCGGCCGAGATCGTGCGCGTGGTCAACTCGCTCTACCAGGGCAACACCGCCGAGGGCAGCACCGTCAAGGTCGTGGCGGATGAGCGCTCCAACACCGTGCTGATCAGCGGCCAGGAGTCGCAGCGGCTGCGCATCCGCGCGCTGATCGCCCATCTCGACACCCCACTCGGCGGCGGCGGCGACACCCGCGTGCGCTATCTGCACTACGCCAATGCCGAGAAGCTCGCCCCGAAGCTCAAGGAGCAGATCACCGGCATCGCGCAGGCCGCCGCAGGTCCAGGCGCTACCGCCGGCGCAACCGTCAATCCGGCGGCGGCCGCGGAAAAGAACGCCATGGTATGGGCCGACCCGACCAACAATGCGCTGGTGATCACCGCGCCACCGAAGATCATGCGCGCGGTCATGGACATCGTCGACAAGCTCGACATCCGCCGCCCGCAGGTGCTGGTCGAGGCGATCATCGCCGACATCAACTTCGACAAGGACGCCGAGCTCGGCGTCAACTGGGCGGCGTTCATCAACGGCAGTAACGTGCCGGCCGGCGCCTTCGTGAGCCCGGTGGGCGGCACCAGCATCGTCGACCTCGCCGGCGCCATTCAGAATCCCGCCAACGCCACCACCACGCTGCTGCAGGGCACGACGCTCGGCATCGGCCGCATCGGCGGCACCAACGGCACCAACTTCGCCGCGATCCTGCGCGCGGTGCGCGCCGACACCAACGACAACGTGATCGCCACGCCCTCGGCGGTCACCATGGACAACCAGGAGGCCGAGCTCAAGGTCGCGCAGGAGGTGCCGTTCATCACCGGCCAGTACACCAACACCGCCGCGTCGACTGGCGGGGTGACCAGCGGCATCAATCCGTTCCAGACCATTCAGCGCGAGGAGGTCGGCACGATTCTCAAGATCACGCCGACCATCTCGCCGGAGGGCACGGCGGTCATGCTCAAGATCTCGATCGAGAGCTCGAGCATCGGGCAGAAGCCCGCCGGCGCGGTCGATCTGGTCACCAACAAGCGCACCGTCACCACCACCGTGATGATCGACGACGGCGGCATCGTGGTGCTCGGCGGCCTGACCGAGGACGACACCACCAAGGGTGAGAACCGCGTGCCGTTCCTCGGCAACATTCCGATCATCGGCTACCTGTTCAAGACCCGTAACGAGGAACGCACCAAGAACAACCTGATGATCTTCCTGCGGCCGAAGATCCTGCGCGATGCGGCGCAGGCGGCCTTCGAGACGGATCTCAAGTACAACTACATGCTCGAGCAGCAGAGGGACGTGGAAAAGGCGGGACGCGAAGCCCTACCGATGCTGCCCGGTGTGCCCCGCGGCGCGCTGCCGCCGCTGCCTCCGGGCGGATCGGCGCCCGCCCCGCGGCCGCAGGCGGGGGCACCGCCGGCGAATCAGGCGCCCCCGCCGAATAATCCGCCGATCACGATGCCACCGTCCGCTGCGCCGGTCGCGCCGGGCACCGCGGCGCCCGACAGCCCCAGCGCCGCGCCGGCGGCACCGCCGGCCGATCAGCCGCCTCAGCCGTCCCAGCCGTCCCAGCCGTCTCCGAAGCAATGAACGCGGTCACTCCCGGCGAGACTCACGCAAGTGCCACGGCGTCCGACGGCCGGCGGCTGTCGTTCGCGTTCGCCAAGCGCCACGGGGTACTGGTGCGCGGTATCGTCGAGGGGGTCGCGGATTGCGTCTGCCGCGACCACGCCTCGCCGCTCGCCCTCGCCGAGGTGCGCCGGTATCTGCGCCGCCCGATGAAGCTCGAGCGGGTGCCGGAAGAGGAGTTCGACCTGCTGCTGCGGCGTGAGTACGAGGCCGGCTCGGACGCCATACAGGCCGCCGAAGGGCTTGATGAAAACACCGACCTCGTGCATCTCGCCCAGGAACTGCCCGAGCAGGCGGATCTCCTAGACAGCGAGGACGATGCACCGATCATCCGCCTGATCAATGCGGTCTTCACTCAGGCCGTCAAGGAAAACGCCTCCGACATCCACATCGAGCCGTTCGAGAACCGCCTGGTCTTCCGCTTCCGCGTCGACGGCGTGCTGCGCGAGGTGCTGCAGTTGAAGCGAGCCGTGGCGGCGCCGGTCGTGTCGCGCGTCAAGGTCATGTCGAAGCTCGACATCGCCGAGAAGCGCCTGCCGCAGGACGGCCGCATCGGTCTGCGCATCGCCGGCCGCGCGGTCGACGTGCGTGTCTCGACGATCCCAGCCGGCCACGGCGAGCGCGTGGTGCTGCGTCTGCTCGACAAGCAGGCCGGCAAGCTCGACCTCGGATCGCTGGGGATGGATCCGCGCACCCAGGGCGCGATGGACGAGCTGATCCACAAGCCCCACGGCATCATCCTGGTCACCGGCCCGACCGGCTCCGGCAAGACGACCACGCTGTACGCGGCGCTCGAGCGGTTGAACGACAACACCCAGAACATCATGACCGTCGAGGATCCGATCGAGTACTACATCGACGGCATCGGCCAGACCCAGGTCAACACCAAGGTCGAGATGACCTTCGCGCGCGGCCTGCGTGCGATCCTGCGCCAGGACCCGGACGTGGTGCTGATCGGCGAGATCCGCGACCTGGAGACCGCGCAGATCGCGGTGCAGGCGAGCCTCACCGGCCACCTGGTGCTCTCGACGCTGCACACCAACACCGCCGCCGGCGCCATCACGCGCCTGCGCGACATGGGCATCGAGCCGTTCCTGCTGTCCTCGAGCCTGATCGGCGTGCTGGCGCAGCGCCTGGTGCGGGTGCTCAATCCCGACACCAAGCAGCCCTTCAAGGCCGGCGAGCGCGAGCGGCGGCTGCTCAACCTGGGACCCACCGACCCCTCCCCCACGCTCTACCGGCCGGGCCGCGACTCGGCCGGCGGCTATCGCGGACGCACCGGCATCTACGAGCTGATCGTGGTCGACGACGTGATGCGCGACATGATCCACGACGGCAAGTCGGAGCACGAGATCGAGCGCCACGCGCGCTTGAGCACGCCCTCGATCCGTGACGACGGCCGCACGCGCGTGCTGGCAGGCGACACCACCCTCGAGGAGATCTTACGAGTCACTCGTGAAGACTAACGAAGCCGAGGCGCCTGCTGCTGAAAGCGCCGCAGGCGACTTTCAGCCAATAAAATAATGGGTGCGTTCGAATACACCGCGCTCGATCCCGCCGGCAAGGAGCACAAAGGCATCCTCGAAGGCGACACCCCGCGCCACATCCGCCAGCTGCTGCGCGAGCAGAGCCTGCTCCCGGTCACCGTCGGCGAAGTCGCCCAGAAGGAAGCAAAAGCCCAGCGTTCCTTCAGCCTGCTCCGGCGGGTCTCGCCGACCGACCTGGCGCTGTTCACCCGCCAGCTCGCCACGCTGGTGCGCGCCGGGCTGCCTCTCGAGGAATCGCTGCTGGCCGTCTCGCAGCAGACCGAGAAACCACGGGTGCAGAGCATCGTCCTCGGGGTGCGTGCGCGCGTCATGGAGGGCCACACGCTCGCCGACGGCTTTGCGGAATTTCCGCGGGTGTTTCCCGAGATCTACCGCGCCACGGTGGCAGCCGGCGAGCAGGCCGGCCATCTCGACAACGTGCTCGAGCGGCTCGCCGACTACACCGAGAGCCGTGAGCAGATCCGCCAGAAGGTGCTGGCGGCGCTGCTCTACCCGATCGTGCTGACGGTCATGTGCTTCGCGATCGTGTCGGGCCTGCTGGTGTTCGTGGTGCCCAAGGTGGTGGCGGTGTTCGAGTCGGCCAAGGGCAAGCTCCCCCTGATCACCCGGGCGCTGATCGGCACCAGCGACTTCCTGCGCCACTACGGGCTCTACCTGGCCATCGGCCTGGTGGTGGCGGTGTGGCTGTTCCGGCGCTGGCAGCGCGATCCGGCCGCCAAGCGCCGCGTGCAGCGTTTCCTGCTCACGGTGCCGGTCGTCGGCAAGCTCTCCCGTGGCTTCAACACTGCGCGCTTCACCCGCACCTTCAGCATCCTGTCGGCGAGTGCGGTGCCGGTGCTGGAGGCGCTGCGTATCGCGGGCGAGGTCGTGACCAACCTGCCGATGCGGGATGCGGTGGCGGATGCTGCGGCACGGGTGCGCGAGGGCGCGCCGATCGGCCGCTCACTGGCGGTGAGCCGCATGTTTCCGCCGATGACGATCCACCTGATCTCGAGCGGCGAGTCGAGCGGCGAGCTCGAGAGCATGCTGGAGCGCGCCGCCATCAGCCAGGAGCGCGAGCTCGATGCCCTGCTCGCCGCCATGGTAGGCCTGCTCGGGCCGTTGCTCATCATCCTGATGGGCCTGTTCGTCATGGGCATCGTTTTTGCAATGCTGCTGCCGATATTCGAGATGAATAACCTGATCCACTGACGCGTCCGCCGCGCGTCCCGGCTCTGCCGGCGGCCGCCGGGGTCCGATACCGGGCACCGGTCACAAAATCACCATCCGCGACGTTGCAGTTGTAAGGGGATCTGATTTAAGTTCGCGCCGTCAATTCCTGCCGGACAGCCGTCCCGCATGAGCGAGAAGCCGGAATCGGACGAATTCGAGGACGAAGAAGCCGACGAGCCCGTCATCGGCGACGGTGACGTGGACCTCGACCAGGTCATCAAGGACCTCGACCTCGCCAAGCGCCGCGGCCAGAAGGCCGGCGACCCCGCGTGGCGGCGCCTCGAGCGGCTGCTCGAGGAAAAGCACACCGCCGAGCTCACCAGCGACTTCGAGGACTACGAGATCGGCGAGGACGGCGAGAGTCCCCGCAAGGGGCGGCGCAAGCCCCGCAACTGATTCCCTGCGGCATCAGTGAAAATCGCGCGAGCGGGTCGTGAGCTGCCCGAGGAGCGCAGTGCGGTCGATGAGCCGCCGGGCGATCACGTGCATGACGCCGTCCTGGTGCTGCAGCTCGCCGTGCACCTCGAGCAGGCGTGACTCGATGAGCGCGTCCCGCTGCGCGCTGCCGATACGCTCCCACACGATGACGTTCACCTGGCCGCTCTCGTCCTCGAGCGTGACGAAGGTGACGCCGCTCGCGGTCGCGGGACGCTGGCGCATGAGCACGATTCCCGCGGTACGTACCGCGGCGCCGTGCGCGGCGTCACCGAGCTCGCTAGCAGTCATGAGCGCGTCGGCTCGCAACCGCTCACGCAACAAGGCCAGCGGATGCCGCCCGAGCGTGAGTCCGACGGAAGCGTAGTCGGCCACGATCTCCTCGCCTTCGCTCGGCTTCTCGAGCAGCGGCCGGCCTTCGGCGAAGTCCGCCCCCTGCGCTGCGGCCGCCGCGAGCGGCAGCGGTCGCTCGGCGCCGGCGACCTCCCAGAACGCCATGTGCCGGTTGCCGCTTAAGTGTGCAAACGCCCCGGCGGCGGCGAGCGCCTCCAGGTCGCTGCGATCGAGCCCAGCGCGCGTGGCGAGCTCCGGCACGCTGGCGAAGGGCTTGAGGGCGCGTGCGCCAATCAGGCGCTCGGCCCCGGTGCGCGACAGTGACTTCACCAGCCGCAGACCTAAGCGCAACGCCGGCTCGCCGTCGTCGCGCCGCTCGAGCGTCGAGTCCCAGAGCGAGACGCAGCCGTCTACCGGGCGCACCTCGACGCCGTGGGCGCGCGCATCGCGCACCAGCTGCGCGGGAGCGTAGAAGCCCATCGGCTGGCTGTTGAGCAGCGCGCAGGTGAAGGCCGCCGGCTCGTAGCACTTGAGCCAGGCCGAGTCGTAGACCAGCAGAGCGAAGCTTAAGGCGTGTGAATTGTGAGCGATGAGATTGTTTGCCAGGAAATTGCAATCGCCCTCGATCTGCAGGTCGTAGGTTTCCTGGGTTCCGAGTTCCTCTATGGCTACGACCTTGTCCCAGTACACGTCAGAACGCGCGATACGTTGCAGGTCAGACGAGCGCAAGACAACAGCCAGACGTTCGATAACATGGCGGCGAAAGCCGATTTTCTTCCTTGTCGGTGAAACTATTTCGCGCATACCGAGTCCGGTAATGCGCCCGATCTCGGCCCAGCTGAGTCCGACCTTGTCGCGCTCGCGGCGAATCGTCGTACAGACTTCCATCGGAATAATGTCGCGCGACATGCGCCCACGCTGACGTTGTTTTGCCAGCATTTTGGATCGCCTGCGTCTTTGGGGATCGAGAAAACGGCGGCCAATATGTAGCCAGAATCGGCGCAGGGGCTCCTCGCCCGTAACCGTAACTACATTGTGTTTGAGCTTCCGACCTCTGTAGGAACGCTCTCGTCGATAGAGGCGCGCAACGATGCCGAGACGCAGCAGGAGGTGCTGAATTTCGAGTCCCAGCCGCTCTGAGGCCGTATCGTATGAAGCATGCCCTGCGAATGAAAGCCCGCCATCACCTTCCCAGAGTCGCGCGAGAAGTAAGGCGATGTTGCTGTCGCATAACTCGAAGACTTCGGGCGGCAGATGCTTCTCTCGCGCACCAAGCCCCCAGATACCCAACGATTGCACCCACTCAACCGCCGCCGTCAGGCGCTTTCTATCGATCCGTCGAACACAAACTGCATAACAGCTCTTATGGCGACTGATAACTGCGCGCGTATTTGGAAACCTCTCGACGGCCCTGACAAAACTTTTGCAATGCCACAGCGCAGTGGTATAGAAACAAAACGTGGTGGGATGACATAGACTCCCTTCAGCGATCAAATCCGCAAGAACGACGATCTGATGACGCGGCCACCGGAGGCGCCCGGTTATCGGCAGTGAGCGTGCTGCCGCCACAAAATGGCCCACCCGAAGTTTTCCGAGCTGACACCAGCCTCCCATAGTCAGGAATGGATGCTCCGCAGTCGCAGTAATCGAGTGTCCCAGAGCTGTCCGCAGACGCCAGACGCGTTTAGCTCCACTGGGCTTGACTGCAAGAACTCCGCGCCGTCGCAAGCGCAGGTTGTCGTCGCATGCGACCGTGGTTTTCAGCCGAACGTGTCCGGACATCACTTGGTCGATCGTTACCCATTGCCCCGAGTCGGCGTTTACCACTCGTGTCTCGCCAACGACACACTCCGGAAATCCGAATTCACCGAAGCCCAGCATCTGCTGGTAGATGCGCTGCGCGAACTCGCCGGAGTAGCCGCGGTTGTGCATGCCGGTCAGCAGCCGCTCGCGGAACGGGTCGAGTCCCCCGGTTCTCTTCCAGGCGCCCATCGCGCGGCGCAGCGCGTCCGCCTCGCCTGGCGTGAAGCCCGCGGCGACGATCGCGATTTGCATCACCTGCTCCTGGAAGAGCGGCACGCCGAGCGTGCGATGGAGCACGGCGCGCACCTCCTCGCCCGGATATTCGATCGGCTCCATCCCGCAGCGACGCCGCAGGTAGGGATGGACCATGTCGCCCTGGATAGGCCCGGGGCGCACGATCGCCACCTCGATGACGAGGTCGTAGTAGTTGCGCGGCTTCAGGCGCGGCAGCATCGCCATCTGCGCGCGCGATTCGATCTGGAATACGCCGATGGTGTCGGCGCGGCAGATCATGTCGTAGACGCACGGGTCCTCGGCCGGCAGCTCGCCGAGCGCGTGGTGCGTGCCGCGGTAGCCGTTCACCAGCGCGAACGCGCGCTTGAGCGCCGTCAGCATGCCGAGTGCCAGCAGATCCACCTTGAGGAGACCCAAGTCGCTGAGGTCGTCCTTGTCCCACTGCACCACGGTGCGCTCAGGCATGGCGGCGTTCTCGACCGGTACCAGCTCCTCGAGCAGCCCCTGCGCGATCACGAAGCCGCCGACGTGCTGCGACAGGTGGCGCGGGAAGCCGGGGAAGGCGGTAAGCTCGGCGGCGAGCGGCAGCAGGCGTCCGAGCAAGGCACTGTCGACATCGAGTCCGGCGGCGCGCACCCTCGCGGGCATCGTGGTGCTGCCGTCCCACCATTGCATGACGCCGGCGAGGCGGCCGCACTCCTCCGGCGTGAGCCCGAACACCTTGCCGAGATCGCGCAGCGCGCTGCGCGGCCGGTACATGACGACGGTCGCCGCGAGCGCCGCGCGCTCGCGGCCGTACTTGTTGTAGACGTACTGCAGCACCTCCTCGCGCCGCTCGTGCTCGAAGTCGATATCGATATCGGGCGGCTCGTTGCGCTCGCGTGAGATGAAGCGCTCGAACAGGAGCGCCGCCCCGCGCTGCGGATCCACCGAGGTGACGCCGAGGCAATAGCAGACGCGCGAGTTGGCGGCCGATCCCCTGCCCTGGCACAGGATCTTTTTGGAGCGCGCGAAGGCCACGACGTCGTAGACGGTGAGGAAGTACGGCTCGTAGCTGAGCTCGCTGATGAGCGCCAGCTCATGCTCGATGGCGGTGCGCTCGCTCTCGGGGATACCGCCGGGCCAGCGCCGCCCGGCGCCCTCGTAGGTCAGGCGGCGCAGGTAGCCCGCCGGGGTCTCGCCCGGCGGGACGATCTCGCGCGGATACTCGTAACGCAGCTCATCGAGCGAGAAGCGGCAGTTATCGGCGAGCTCCGCCGCCGCCTCGAGCAACTCCGGCGGGTAGAGCCGCGCGAGCCGCTCGGGCTCGCGCAGGTAGCGCTCGCCATTCGCATAGAGCTTCGCGCCAGCTTGTGCGATGGGCAAATTGAGTCGGATCGCGGTGAGCGCGTCCTGCAGGCGGCGGCGGGCGCGCACGTGCATGTGCACGTCGCCGCTCGCGAGCAGCGGGACGCCGAGTCCGGCGCCGAGTGAGCTGAGCCGTGCAAGACGCGCGCCGTCTTCCCCGCCGCGCAGCAGCTCGACCGCGATCCGCAGCTTCCCGGGAAAGCGCTCCGCGAGCCAGCGGGCCTCCCCGGCGTCGATCCGCGCTCCCGGCAGCCACAGGATGAAGCAGCCTCCGGGAGATGCTGCCTCGAGGTCGGCGCGGGTGAGGGTGTATTGACCCTTCACCGCCGCGCGCCGCGCGCGCGTGATGAGGCGGCAGAGCCGGCCGTAACCGCCGCGGTCGATGGCGAGCGCGGCGAGCTTGAGGCCGCAGGTGAGCCGGAACTCGGCGCCGACGATGAGCTTCAGGCTGCGGTTTTTGACCGCCATGTGCGCGCGCACCACTCCGGCCACCGAGCACTCGTCGGTGAGCGCGAGCGCCGAGTAGCCGAGCGCGTCCGCCCGCTCCACCAGCTCGTGCGGGTGCGAGGCACCGCGCAGGAAAGTGAAGTTCGACAGACAGTGCAGTTCCGCGTAGCGGGGCCCCGTCATCGCTTACCCGAACACCCCGTGCAGGAACCAGCCGTGCGGAGCCTCCCGCTCACGGAACACCCACAGCAGCACGCCGTGGTCGTCCGCCGCGGTGTAGTAATCGCGTGCGATCTCCCCGCCATCCCACCAGCCGGTCTCGATGCGCTCTGGCTCGCCGATGAGAAGCAGCGGGCCGCGACGTCGCGGCAGCCCGTCCTCGGCCGGCAGCGGCTGCGGCGCCGGCAGCAGCCACAGTGGCCGGCGCTGTGAGCGCAGCGGCTCGTGGCCTGGCGGCTCGCGCGAGCCTGCGCTGATCGGCGGCGGAGCGGTCTTTTCCCAGGACTTCTCCGGCCGGTGACCCTCGCGCAGCGTCAGGCCATGGATCGCCTCCTCTCCCAACCGGGCGCGCAGGCGCTCGATCAGCCCGGACGCCTCACTCGAGAGGCCGCCACCGTGCTCGCCGGGCTGCCAGAGACGCAGGCAATCCGGCCGATGCGGCACGAGGGCGTCGCTACGCAGCTCGCAGTCACGCACCGGCTCCGGCAATGTGAGCGCGGCGAGGCGCTCCCCGAGGAGCTCCGCCAGGCGGCGCGCATCCGCCGCCGGAGCCGCGAGCCGCATGAGGCAGCGCGTCGGCGGCGAGTGGCGGTGGCCGAGCCGGCACTCGAGCTCGAGCACACCGCACTGGCGCGCCCCGAGGAACGCGCCGAGCGCGGCGAAGAGCGGCTCGAGCGCTGCGAGGATCGCGCCGGTGTTTTCCAGCTCGCAGCTGAGCTCGCGGCGGCGGCGGAAACGCAGCGGAACACGAAAAGCCTCGCGCAGATCGGGAATGCGCCCGGTGAGCACATCGAGCGCGGCGAGCTGCGCGGCGCCGAAGCGGCGCGCGAAGCCACCGCGTGGCAGCCGCAGGGCTGCACCGATGGTGCGCACGCCGGAGCGCGCGAGGCGCCCGAGAACATCCTCGGGCCAACGCAGCGCCGTGAGCGGCAGCGTCGAGAGCTGCCCGATGAGCGCGCTCATGTCGAGAACTGCCTGCGACCTGCCCGCCCGGGCCAGCGCCAGTGCCGCGCGCGGTGTGGGCGCGAGCGCCACTATCGATGGCATACCAAGACGCTGGCACTCGCCAGTGACCGCGAGCCTGAGGCCCGCGGCACCCCCGAACAGATGCAGGCTCCCTTTCACTTCGAGCAGCAGGCCATCCGGTGGCTCGAGGCTCACGCGCGGCGTGTACGCTTCAGATCGCAACGCGAGCCGCTCGAGAGCCGTCGCCGGCACGGATGTGGGCAGATGTACGCCGGCCCATAACTCGCGCGCTGGTGCATCCGGCTGGTGCGGCGGGGCGAGCGCACGTAGCGGCACGACCTGTGGTGCAGACGTCGCAGGGAGGGATGGCGCCTCATCGGGCGCGGGTATGGAAAGCGAAGCCATCTTCAGCCCCGGGTTCGCTCGGGTGCGCCTTCGGGCCAGGCGAGCTCGAGCGTGCCGCGATCCGCGCCGCGGCCCTTCAGAAGAGTGACGCGCATGCCCGAGGCGAGCGGCGTGAGGCCGAGGCGCAGCACCGCCGGCGATGCCTCACGTGCGGCGCTGCGCGGGCGAAATAAGACCCCCATCGTCCGGCCACGCTCGGCGGCGAGCTGCAGACGGCGCAGCTCGCGCGGCTTCGGCTGCCGTGCCCAGGCGAGCGCTGCATCGCAGGCACCCGAGCCGAGCACCTGCTCGAAAGCCCAGAGCGGCCGCGCGCCCCCGACCACCGCGATGCGATCGAGCGCCAGACCCGCGGCGGCGAGCGCCGGGGCGAAGGGCATCAGCGGAGGCGCGACCCACACGCACCAACGCGCCGCCGCGGCTCGCGTCAGTGCCGCGAGCGCGGGCAACAGCAGGTACAGCTCACCGCTACCGAAACGCGCAATGAGAATCTCGATCAGTCCGCTGCGCGGCCAGCCACCACCCGGCAGCCGCTCATCGAGCGCCGCAAAACCGCTCGGCAGCACCTCGAGGCGTGCGGCGCTGCGGCCGCGCCAGATGGCCGGGTGCTCGAGCAGCCGAGCGAGCTTCGGAGCTCCATCCATAAGCGCATGAGGTCACATCAAGCCGCTTGCGCGTCCCCGGCGCACCACTCCGACCACGATGCCTTCGATGAGAAGGGGCTGCTCTTTCAGATCCACTCTGATCGGCTCGAAATCGGAGTTCTCGGGCAGCAGCCACACGATGGAGCCTTCCTGGCGATAACGCTTCACGGTGACCTCGTTCTCCAGTCGCGCCACCACGATCTGGCGGCTGCGGACTTCGGAGGTACGGTGCACTGCGACCAGGTCGCCATCGAGGATGCCGGCATCTTTCATGCTCATGCCGGTGACCTTCAGCAGGTAATGCGGCCGCGGCTGGAACACTTCCGGATCGATCGCGAGCCGCGCCTCGAAGTTCTCCTCGGCGAAGATCGGCTTACCGGCGGCCACCCGCCCGATGAGCGGCAGCCCCATCTGCTCCCGGATCGTGTCCTTCAGCTGGATGCCGCGGGAGGTGCCGGGCACGAGAGCGATGACGCCCTTACGGGCGAGCGCCCGCAAATGCTCTTCGGCGGCATTGGCCGAACGGAAGCCAAGCTCCTCGGCGATCTCTGCCCGCGTGGGCGGCATGCCGGTCTCGGCGATGAACCGCTGAACGAGGCGCAGGATCTGTGTCTGGCGGGGGGTAAGGTCGGACATCTTGAGCCTGCCTGTTTATATATACAGTAACTGTAATTATATCCAGATCGCGCTCTTCGGCAAGTCCCCCAATGGTCAGGCACTCACCTGGGAGGGGCATGCGCATGACCTCTGCGCATGACCTCTGCGCATGACCCCTGCGCATACCTCATGCGCACGCCCCCTGCGCATACCCCCACCAGGGCCACACGCAGCTCCTCACTCCGGCCAAGTTATCGGTCACGCCATCGCCTCGCACCGGAAAGAGATACGCGCGGCACCCTCCTCCTTCGCGAGCGAGCGAGCGCGCAACAGCGCATCTCCCCGCGCGAGCGGTCGGCACGAGACGGAAGCGGAATCGGTGCGATTACAAATCCTTAAGCAACACTCTGACATCCGACATCAACATCACGCACGCAGCAGATCGCGGCAGCGCACCGCGGCGCGCCCCATCGCGGTAATTCAGCTGCTAAATCGTTCAGTCACCGTTCAGCGAGTCGCGAGAATCACCGCAATGAGCACGGGCGCCGCTGTCGCGGAGCGAAGACATGCGACATCTCCGCAGTTGCATTCCCACGGCAAATTTGATGCAGTTGCGCGCGGCGAAAACGGCGGAACTTGCCCACCGGGGTCGCATCGGTTATCAAGGTATCCCGAATCAACAACCCAAAGGGGACTTGTATGAAGAGCGCGAGCATTGTGAAGGCCGTGGCTGCCGCGGCGCTGCTGGTGGGAATGGCAGGTTGTACGGATCTGAAGCCCATCCAGGCACAGATTGACGACCTCAAGGCTCAGTTGGCGAAGGCTCAGAGCGATGCCTCGGGCGCGAAGAGCGCCGCTGACGCGGCCAACAGCGCGGCCTCCTCGGCTGGACAGGCTGCCAGTGGTGCGCAGAGCACGGCCAACCAGGCGCTGGCTGCGGCCCATGCCAGTCAGTCGTGCTGCGACGCGACCAACGAGAAGATCGACCGGATGTTCAAGCGGTCGGTATCGAAGTAAGCGAAGGCTCACTCGAACGATGAAAAACGCCGCGCATCTGCGCGGCGTTTTTTTGACGCTATTGGAGTCGCCGTAGCGTCAGTCGACCCCGATCGAAATGCTGCTGGATTTGATGAGCGCGTAGGCCTGCTGGCCTTCCTTCAGGTTCAGCCGCTCAGCTGACTCCGTGGTAATGACGGAAACGAGGTCGATTCCCGGAGCCACATGAATGATGACCTCGGTGCTGACCGGACCACGGCTGATCGCGGCGATCTTGCCTTTCAACGAATTTCGGATACTGAGCCTCATGTGACCTCCGCTGCACTGCTGATCTAATAGCGAACCAGTGCCGAGCCCCAGGTAAAACCGCCGCCGAAGGCCTCGAGCAGCAATAGCTCGCCGCGCTTGATCCGGCCGTCGCGCACGGCGACATCGAGCGCCAGCGGCACCGAGGCCGCCGAGGTGTTGCCGTGCTCCTGCACGGTCACAATGACCCGCTCCATCGGCATGTCGAGCTTGCGCGCGGTCGCCTGGATGATGCGGATGTTGGCCTGATGCGGCACCAGCCAGTCGAGCGCGCTGCGGTCGAGGCCGTTCGCCGCGAGCGTCTCATCGACCGCCTGGCCGAGCTTGGTCACGGCGACCTTGAAGACCTCGTTCCCCGCCATGGTGATCGCGAGCTTGTCGGTGAAACCCTTCGACACGCCGCCGCCGCAATAGAGCAGATCTTTGTACTGGCCGTCGGCGTGCAGATGCGTCGACAGCACCCCGGGCTCGCTGGCCGGCTCGAGCACCACCGCACCCGCGCCGTCAGCAAATAACACTGCTGTCGAGCGATCGTTCCAGTCCGTGATACGCGAGAGTGTCTCCGCGCCGATGACCAGCGCGCGCTTGGCCTCGCCGCAGCGTACGTACTTGTCGGCGATCGAGAGCGCGTACATGAAGCCGGCGCAGGCGGTCTCGACGCTGAACGCCGGGACGTTGCGGCAGCCGAGGCGCGCCTGCAGCAGCACCCCGCAGTTCGGGAATACCAGATCCGGCGTGGTGGTGCCGAAGGCGATGAAGTCGACGTCGCCAGGCGCGACGCCCGCGGCGTCCAGCGCGCGCCGTGCGGCGAACTCGGCGAGGTCGACGGTAGTCTCGCCGTCGGCGGCGATGTGGCGCCGCTCGATGCCGGTGCGGGTACGGATCCATTCGTCGCTGGTGTCGACCAGCTTCTCGAGGTCGAAGTTGGTGACCACCTTCTCCGGCAGGTGCGAGCCGGTGCCCGCGATGCGCGAATGAATCAAGCCGCGGCCCCTTGCGCGTTGAGCGCCTGCGCGATGTGTCCGGTGAGCCCGCGGCGCGCCGCCAGCGCCGCCGTGCCGATGGCGCGCGAGAAGGCGACCCCGTCGGCGCTGCCGTGACTCTTCACCACGATCCCGGTGAGACCGACCATGCAGGCGCCGTTGTAACGGCGCGGATCGAGGCCGGCGGCGGCACGGCGCAGCACCGGGCGGGCGATCGCGCCGGCGACGCGGTCGAGGAACGATGCCTGGAATTCCTGCCGCAGGCGATCGGCGATCAGGCCCGCGACGCCTTCCATGGTCTTGAGCGCGACGTTGCCGGTGAAGCCGTCGGTGACCACGACGTCGACGTCGCCCGAGAAGATGTCGTCGCCTTCGACGAAACCGACGTAGTTGAGGCCGCTGCCGCCGAGCAGCGCATGGGCCGCCTGCACGACCTCGTGCCCCTTCATGTCCTCCTCGCCGATGTTGAGCAGCCCGATGCGGGGATTCACGACGCCATACACGTCCCGGGCGATGATCGCGCCCATGGCCGCGAACTGACGCAGCTGCTCGGGCGATGCCTTGGTGTTGGCGCCAAGATCGAGCATGTGGGTGTGCCCGTGGGCAGCGGGGATCGCGGAGATGATCGCAGCGCGCTCGACGCCCGGCAGCGTCTTCAGCACGAAGTGCGCGATCGCGGTCAGCGCACCGGTGTTACCGGCGCTCACGCAGGCGCTTGCCGCTCCCGCACGCACCAGGTCGATCGCCACCCGCATCGAGGAGTCCTTCTTGTGGCGGATGGCCTCGCGCGGCTTCTCCTCCATCGTCACCACCTGCGAGGCGGCGGCCACTGCGGTGCGCTCGCGCACGGCGTCCGGCTGGGAAGTGAGCGCCGCGGAGATCAGCTGCGGATCGCCGACCAGGGTCACGCGCAGCTCGCTGTCGTCCGCGAGCGCACGCAGCGCCCCCGCCACGTACTCGAGCGGCTCATGATCGCCGCTCATCACGTC
Source organism: Steroidobacteraceae bacterium (assembly GCA_035624075.1). Taxonomy (GTDB): domain Bacteria; phylum Pseudomonadota; class Gammaproteobacteria; order Steroidobacterales; family Steroidobacteraceae; genus 13-2-20CM-66-19. The sequence goes on from DASPSF010000127.1 coordinate 19,231, forward strand.
GATCGCGATCGGCAGCATCGCCGGGGACTAATCCTTCTCTTCGGTCTCAGCCGGTTTCTCGATGACGCGCTTGCCCCGGTAGAAGCCGTCGGGAGTAATGCGGTGCCGCAGATGGGACTCGCCCGACTGCGGATCGGTCGACAGCGCCGGCTTGGCGAGACCATCGTGCGAACGGTGCATGCCGCGTCGCGAGGGTGTCTTGCGGCTCTTTTGAACAGCCATTGGATCAGCTCCTGATTCGATTCACTCTAACGCTTCAACAGGTCGGCAAGCCGCGCAAACGGCTTGTGCATATCTTGCGCCTGCTCCCCGGCGGCGGTCCCGGCGGGCGTTGCGGCGCATGGCTCGCCCTCCCCGTGCAGGGCCACGATCGGCAGCGTCAGCAGCAGCTCCTCCGCGATGAGCTCACCGATGCTGATCCGGCCGCCCGGCGCCAGCACCGGCTCGAGCTCCGGCGGAACGCGAGCGACGTCGGCTTCCGATGCGACCAGGGCAACCTTGACGAGCCTTTCGATGGGGATGCTCATCGGCTGCAGGCATCGCTGGCACTGGAGCGTTGCCGCCCCGCGCACCGTGAGCTCCGCCACCGGAAGCGCCTGGGTGCGGGCGAAGCGCGCACGTCCGGCGACGCTCCCTGCGACTCCCGCCGCCACGCCGGGCAGCTCCGCAAGCGGAACGGCAAAGTCGATCTCGGCTCCGCCGTCTGCCAGCCGGTCCACTTCGAGCGGCCTCGACCAGGGCTCCGACATGGGGCGCGTATAATAGGTATCGAGTCCTCCCAAGTCAAAGCCGGATTTGGGGCTAAGCCATTGTTTCTCGAAGGCGAATGCCGCCACTGATCCTCGCTTCGACCTCTCCTTGGCGCCGTGAGCTTCTCGCGCGGCTGGCGGTCGACTTCGAGGTGGTGGCGCCCGAAATCCCCGAGGAGCACCTCCCGGGGGAATCACCGACCGATCGCGCACTGCGGCTCGCGACCGCCAAAGCGCAAGCGGTGAGCACACGCCACCCGCACGCCCTGGTTCTCGGCAGCGACCAAGTGGCGACCTCGGGCGGCGAAGTCCTCGACAAGCCCGGCGATGCCCGGCGCTGCCGCGAGCAGCTCCGGCGGCTCTCGGGCCACACCGCCCATTTCTACACGGCCTGCGTGTTGCTCGGCGCGCGCGAAGGTCCGCACCTCGCGCACGTCGACACGACCACGGTGGTCTTCCGCGAGCTGTCTGCGGGCGAGATCGACCGCTACGTTGAGCGTGAGCAGCCGTTCGATTGTGCCGGCGGCTTTCGCGCCGAGGCTTTGGGCATCGCGCTCTTCGACTGTATCGAGAGCCAGGATCCGACCGCCCTCATCGGCCTGCCGCTCATCTGGCTCGCGGGCGCGCTGCGCGCCGCGGGCTTTCAGCTGCCTTGAGCCTGGCTCCCGGGGCGGCCGCGAGCTTCTCGAGCACCGCGGTGAGCTCGGCCGGCAATGGCGTGTTGATGCTGAACTCCCCGCCCTGCGGCCAGGCGAAACTCACGCTCGAGGCGTGCAGGAACATGCGCGTGAGTCCGAGCGAGCGCAGCTCGCGGTTGAAGCTCTCATCACCGTACTTGGCATCACCCGCCACCGGGTGACCGGCGTGCGCGGCGTGGACGCGGATCTGATGCGTGCGCCCGGTATCGAGAGTGACCTCGACCAGCGTCGCCACCCGCCCGAAGAATTGCACCGGCCGGAAGCGGCTCGTCGAGGGCTTGCCTGACGCATCGGCACGCACGGTGCGCTCGCCGCCGACGCGCGTATCCGTGCGCAGCGGCACGTCGATGCGCTTCTCGCCGAGCTCCCACTTGCCCTTGAGGAGCGCCAGATAGCGCTTCTCGAAACCGTCTTCGCGGAGCAGCGCATGCAGCGTCCGCAGGGTGGCGGTATTCCGCGCCACCAGCAGACACCCGCTCGTGTCGCGGTCGAGCCGGTGCACGAGCTCGAGGGATTCATCGGGCCGCAGTGTCCGCAGCGCCTCGATCACCCCCGAGCTCACGCCGCTCCCGCCGTGCACGGCGACGCCGGCGGGCTTGTCGAGCACCAGCAGCCGCGCATCCTCGTGGATGACCGCGCCGCGGATGCGCGCGAGCAGCTCCGCCCCGGGTACGCCGGGCTCGGTCGCGGGCAGCACCCGCACCGGAGGCAGGCGGATCCGGTCCTGTGCCTTGAGGCGCGTCTCGGGGCCCGCGCGGCGGCCGTTGACCCGGACCTCGCCCTTGCGGATGACGCGGTAGAGGCGGCTGCGGGGGATGTCCCCGAGGCGCTTGCGCACGTAATTATCGAGTCGTTGCCCGGCCTCCTCCGCCGTCACTTCCAGGTGCTGTACCTTGGTGCGGGTTTCTTCGGTGTCATGCTCCGGCAAGGGGTCCTCAACGTAAGGCATTGTTTCTACAACGGTCTGTCGAGTATACTCTCGCGCGTCGTCCGCGATGCGGACGCGCCAATGGCCTGGCTGGCTCAAAGCCGCTGGGTCTTTTTAGTTGGACCTCCTTAAATCGAGGCCATCGCATTGGGCCGACAAGATCGCGCCACCTGCGTAGAAACTCTCGAATCGAGAACTTCCGCAGATGGGGCCGTCGGTTGAGTTCACCGAAGGTTTCCTCCGCTCCGCCTCACTTTGTGAGGCGGGCAAGAACATGAACAACGAGAGTCACACTCCCCTGGTTGTTGCTGGAAAACTTCGCTGCCGCGGACTTAGAGTCCCGCGGCCTCCCGTCGTGTGCTTGCCGGCCCTTCAACGTACAAGTAGGGCCCATGAAAAGAATGTTAGTGAATGCAACTCAGGAAGAGGAGTTGCGCGTCGCTCTGGTTGATGGACAGAAACTGTTTGACCTGAGTATCGAGTTACCTTCCCGCGAGCAGAAAAAAGCCAATATCTACAAGGCCCGGATCTCCCGCATCGAGCCCTCGCTCGAGGCCTGCTTCGTCGACTACGGCGCCCAGCGCCACGGCTTCCTCCCGCTGAAGGAAGTCTCGAAGGATTACTTCCGCCAGCAGCCGCAGGGCGGCCGGATGAACATCCGCGAGCTCCTCTCCGAGGGGCAGGAAGTCACGGTACAGGTCGAGAAGGAGGAGCGCGGCACCAAGGGTGCGGCCCTCACCACCTTCATCAGCCTCGCCGGGCGTTTCCTGGTGCTGATGCCGAACAACCCGCGCGCCGGCGGGGTCTCGCGTCGCATCGAGGGCGAGGACCGCGACCAGATGCGCGAGGTGATGAGCCAGCTGCAGATCCCGGACGGCATGGGCGCGATCGTGCGCACCGCCGGGGTCGGCCGCTCGGCCCCGGAGCTGCAGTGGGACCTCGACAACCTCAAGGTGCAGTGGGAGCAGATCGCCGCCGCGGCCAAGGACCGCCCGGCGCCGTTCCTGGTGTTCCGCGAGAGCGATGCGGTCACCCGCGCCATGCGCGACTACCTCTCAGACGACGTCGGCGAGGTGCTGGTCGACAGCCAGGCGGCGTTCGACAAGGCGCAGGAGTACATGCAGCGCTTCATGCCTGCGGAGGCGCAGCGGCGCCTCAAGCTCTACACCGACGACATTCCGCTGTTCACCCGCTTCCAGATCGAGAGCCAGATCGAATCGGCCTACGCCCACAAGGTGCAGCTGCCCTCGGGCGGCAGCATCGTCATCGACTACACCGAGGCGCTGGTGTCGATCGACATCAACTCGGCGCGCGCCACCCGCGGCAGCGACATCGAGACCACCGCGACCAACACCAACCTGGAAGCAGCCGAGGAGATCGCCCGCCAGCTGCGTATCCGCGACATCGGCGGGCTGATCGTCATCGATTTCATCGACATGGAGTCCAGCAAAAACCAGCGCGACGTCGAGGACCGGCTGCGCGATGCCATGAAGATGGACCGCGCCCGCATCCAGATCGGGCGGCTGTCGCGCTTCGGGCTGCTGGAGATGTCGCGCCAGCGCCTGCGGCCCTCGCTCGGCGAGTCGAGTCACATCGTCTGCCCGCGCTGCGTCGGCATCGGCAGCATCCGCAGCGTCGAATCCATGACGCTCGCAGTGCTGCGCCTGATCGGCGAGGAGCTGCGCAAGGACCGTACCGCGCGCGTGATCGCGCAGGTGCCGGTGGCGGTGGCGACCTATCTCATCAATGAGAAACGCGAATGGCTGCGCACGCTCGAGGACAAGAGCTCGGCTGAGCTCATCGTCGTGCCGAACGAGAACATCCAGACGCCCGAGTACTCGATCAGGCGCCTGCGCGACGACGAGGTCGATCTGCCGGAGAACAAGCAGCCGACCTATCTGATGCCGACGGCACCGGAGATCGCCGAGCCCGGCGGCGCCCAGGACAGGAAGCCGCAGCCGGAAGCTGCCGCGGTGGTGGCACTGCTGCCGACCACACCGGCCCCACTCGCTGCCCCGGCGCCGGCGGCGGCGCGCGAGCCCGCGGTCTCCGGCAACGGCGAGCCGGCGCACGCCGGCTTCTGGTCGCGCTTCAAGCGCATCCTGATCGGCGAGCCGGCCGCCGCTCCCGAGCCGCAGCCCGCCGCGGTCAACAGCTCATCCGGAAGTCCGCGACGCGGCGACGAGCACCGCCGCGACGGCCGGCGCGACCACGGCCGCGGGCGCTATGCAGAAGGCGGCCGCCGTGAGCGCGGCGAGCGCCGCGGCGATCGGGACCGCGGCCGCAGCCGCGATGGCCGCGACCTGCGCGACCGGGACCGCACCCGCGACAACCAGGGCCGCGGCAGCCGGGATCGTTTTGCGGAGCGCACCGGCGGTGAGCGGGCCGCGAGTGCGGGCGGTGGCGCGCCTGAGGACAACCGCGCGAGCCCCGAGCGCGCGCCCGCGGATGCAGCCGCGCCGGGGGCCGATGTCCGCGCCGAGCGCGGCGAGCGGCGCGGGCGGCGCGGCCGCCGCCGCGGCCGGCGCGGTGGTGGCGGTGGCCTGCGTGAGGGCTCGGGCCAGGCGCCGGGCGCGATGACCGGCGGCGCGGAGGCAGCCGCAGGCGGTAACGGCTCACACGATGCGCCGGCCGCACCGGCATCGGCACCGCCTCCGGTGGAGCATCCGCGCGAGGCGGCGGATCAGCCGCCGCTGCGCGAGTTCCATTCCGAGCCGCGCGAGGCCCCCGCGCACGAGGCGGCACCGATCGCGCACTTCGAGCCGGCGCCGAAGCCGGACACCGGGAGTGCCGGCGGCAAGCCTTACGTCGTGTGGTCCTCCGCCCCGCCGAAGGACGTCGGCAGCCGCGGCTCGGAGGAATGAGCGCGCCGCTCGGGCGCGCCTGGAGCTCAGGCCGCGCGCGGACGCTGGCGCAGGTGCGCGAGCAGTCCGCGCGTGGCGGCTTCCACCAGATCGAGCACCTCCTCGAAGCCGTTGGGCCCGCCGTAGTACGGGTCCGGCACGTCCTCAGGCGCCGCGTCCGGCGCGAACTCGAGGAACAGGCGCAGCCGCTCGTGGGCCTGAGCCGGAGCACGGCGCCGCAGGTCCCTGAGGTTCTCGCGATCCATTGCCAGGATGAGATCGAAGCGCTCGAAGTCGGCGGGCTCGACCGTACGCGCGCGCAGCGCGGTGAGGTCATAGCCGCGCCGCGCCGCCGCTGCGCGCGTGCGTGAGTCCGGCGGCTGGCCGACGTGGTAGTCGGCGGTGCCGGCCGAGTCCACTTCGAGCGGCAGCTCCGGCGCTTCGCGTGCGGCGAGCACGCGCAGCACCGCCTCGGCGGTGGGCGAACGGCAGATGTTGCCGAGACAGACGAAAAGTATCTTCACCTAGCGCGCGACGAGGAGACTCGCGGATTGCTCCAGCTGCAGCCGGGAATAGGCGCTCAGCGCTGGCTGATTGATGTGCGCGACCGCCTTCTGCACAGCGTCGGCTACGCAGGCCCGATACTTCGGCAAGGTGTAATAGAAGACATCGAAGGCACGCGGGCCGCAAACGAGGTCAGCTGCCGCATTCAACCGACGGTAAAGTCTCGCGACGTCGCCGGGCCGTTGCAGATCCAGGTCGCGGAAGCTCACGGTGGTCGACGGTGAGGAGACCGCGACTGTGGGCACGTTGTCCGCATGGACTGCGGCGCAGGCCATCCAGAACATCGACGCCGCGGCGAGACCAGTTGCGGTCTTGAGCATCTTAGCCTTGCGGTTCACAAATACCCCCTTGTGATCCGTAGTGGTGCAGCGCTGTCTTCCTGCACCAAGAGTGGGCGATGTTAACACGGTGTGAAGATTTTGGATCGAGAGGCAGCTCCGATCTCCGAAAGGGCGGCAATGATCTCTAAGTGACTGTTTTGTAAGGGACAGGATTTACCCTCCGCGGGGCAAGGCCTCGATCCTCGCGCACTGAAAAGTCAGTTGTGAATCTCACGCCCGCCTCTGGAATCAAACTTGCAAGTTCGGGCGATGTGGCGGGCCTTTGGCCATGGAGGCCGGCTTCCCCATGACACCGTGTGGATTGGCCCTATTTCTCTGGATTCCGCTTGAATGACGCGCGCCATGCACCGCGTCCTCGTGGTCGAGGACGACTCCGCAATGCGGAAGGTCTTGAGGATGCTGTTCGAGGCAGAGGACTTTCGGGTCATCTGTGCGGAGACCTGCGAGCTCGGCGTTCGACAGGCGAAATTCCATCGCCCTGACATCTGTATCGTCGACCTGGGTCTGCCGGATCGCGATGGACTCACTTTCATTCGTGAGCTGCGCAGCTGGTCCGCCACGCCTGTTGTCGTGCTCACCGCGTGCTCGGACGAGGCGCAGCGCCTCGACGCCTTTGCGGCGGGTGCCGACGACTACGTCGCCAAACCCTTCAGCTGCCCCGAGCTCGTCGCTCGCGTGCGGGCGATCCTGCGCAGGGCAACCGTACGCGAGCCGAATGCCCCGACCCTCAAGCTCGGCACTACGAGCATCGATCTCGCGCGACGCGTCACCCATGGGCGAGACGGGACCGAGAAGCATCTGACGCCGATCGAGCACCGCATCCTCGAATGCCTCCTGCGGCGCGCGGGCGGCGTCGTTCCACACACGGAGATGCTGCGCGAGGTGTGGGGACCGCACCAGAGCGATATGCGCCCGCTGCGTGTCTACATCACGAGCTTGAGACGCAAACTCGAGACCGATCCCGTTCGGCCGCGCCACATTCTCACCGCACCGGGCATCGGTTACCGCCTCGAGAGCGGTGCGTGATCGCGCTGTTAGGAATTTCGCGGCCGGGCGTTTCTTAATGCCAACCCCATCACGGTGTCCATGACCACACGCCTACGCTGTGCGCCTCACTCGACCGAGGAGGAACACAGCCGTGCCGAGGATCCTTCGCACTAGCCAACTTGCGTCAGCGGCGCTGCTAAGCGGCGCACTCGCATGCTTCATCGAGAATGCGCGGGCTGACGAAGATCAGGAACCCGAGCTCGCGGAGGTGGTGGTTACGGCCGAGAAGCGCGTTTCGACCGTGCAGGACACTCCCATCAGCATCACAGCCATGAGCGGTGAGAGCCTGCAGGCGAGCGGCGTTCCGTCGCTTGCCGCGCTGGCCCAGGGCACGCCCGGTTTATCGCTGAAGAGCGAAGGCCCCAGTCAGACGGAGATCGAGATGCGCGGCATGACCTCGAGCGGCGGCAACTCCGCGACCGTCGGCTTCTATCTCGATGACGTTCCCCTTACCGGGCCCGCCAGCGCCCAGAATGGCCATGTGGTGATCGATCCGGATCTTTATGACCTGAATCGCATCGAGATCCTGCGCGGCCCTCAAGGCACATTGTTCGGCTCGGGTTCCATGGGGGGCACTGTCAGACTGATCACCAACCAGCCGAATCTGGCGCAGTTTCAATCGACCGCACAGAGCGTCCTATCAGGCACGGACGGCGGGGGCTTCAACCATAACGACAATCTGATGGTGAACATCCCCATCGTCAGCGACACGCTGGCGTTACGGATCGTGGGCACCGAGAACTATACGAGCGGCTGGATCGACCGTATCGTGGCCGACCCTTTCCCG
>DASPSF010000136.1:0-41810 GCA_035624075.1 Steroidobacteraceae bacterium
GGGATACATCATGGTCGGAATGAGCGCCGGCGTGCCGTCGAAGAAGATGGAGGCCAGCACCATCGTCGCGACCACCGTCACCGCATAGGTTTCAAAGAGGTCGGCGGCCATGCCGGCGCAATCGCCGACATTGTCCCCCACATTGTCCGCGATGGTCGCAGGGTTGCGCGGATCATCCTCTGGAATCCCGGCTTCGACCTTGCCGACAAGATCGGCGCCGACGTCGGCGCCCTTGGTGAAGATGCCGCCGCCCAAGCGCGCGAAGATCGAGATGAGCGAGCCGCCGAAGGCGAGCCCCACCAGCGCGTGCAGTGCCCCCTCGGGACCCACCGAGGTGAACTGGCGCAGCACCACGTAGTAGCCGGCGACGCCGAGCAGCGCCAGGCCCACGACCAGCATGCCGGTGATGGCGCCGCCGCGGAAGGCGACGGTGAGGGCGGCATTCAGGCCGTTGGTCGCCGCCTGGGCGGTGCGCACGTTGGCGCGCACCGAGATGTTCATGCCGATGTAGCCGGTCAGGCCGGAGAGCACCGCCCCCACCGCGAAACCGCCGGCGGTCGGCCAGCCGAGCGGCGAGAAGCCGATCACGACGAACAGCACGATGCCGACGATCAGAATGGTGCTGTACTGGCGGTTGAGGTACGCCTGGGCGCCGGCCTGGATGGCCGCGGCGATCTCCTGCATGCGCGCATTGCCCGCGGGCAGTCGCAGGATCGCCGCCATGGAGAACACGCCATAGAGTACGGCGAGCACGCCGGCGCCGATCGCGAGCCACAGCCACATGCTGAGATCCATCGAGAAACCTCCCCCAAAAAAGGCCGCGAACTATAGCACGGCGAGGCGCGGCCACGGCCTTGGCCGCGCCCTGCGCCGCAATGCAGCAAGTCAGACTTTGAATTCTTCCTGGAGCCTGCGCTTCACGGATACGCCGCGGATGTGCGCGTAGTCGGGCAGACCGTTGCGGTAGGGGGGATAGGCTTCGCCGGCTATGAGCGGCTCGAGGTAGCGGCGGCAGGCCTCGCTGATGCCGAAGCCGTCCGCGCGCAGGTAATCGGGCGGCAGCTTCTTCTCCTTGTTGGCGACCTCGGCGAGCGGCACGTGCCCGATGACCCAGCGGTAGGGCTTGGCGGACTTGCGTACGATGATCGGCATTACGGCGTTCACGCCCTTCACGGCGAGCTCGACCGCGGCCTTGCCGACCGCGTAGGCCTGCTCGACGTCGACCTTGGAGGCGATGTGGCGCGCCGAGCGCTGCAGGTAGTCGGCGACCGCCCAGTGATATTTGTAGCCGTGCGCTTCGCGCACCATGTTGGCGACCACCGGGCCCACGCCGCCGAGCTGGGTGTGGCCGAAGGCGTCGCGGGTGCCGGCGTCGGCGAGAAACTTACCGTCCTCGTAGGCGGCACCCTCGGACACCACGATCACGCAGTAGCCGTAGTCGGTCACCGACTGCTTGACGCGGTCGAGGAAGCGCCGCCCGTCGAACGGCACCTCGGGGAACAGGATCACGTGCGGTGGCTCGTCGAGGCCGCGCCCGGCGAGGCCGCCGGCCGCGGCGATCCAGCCGGCATGCCGCCCCATCACTTCGAATACGAACACCTTGGTCGAGGTGCGCGCCATCGAGGCCACGTCGAGGGATGCTTCGCGCGTCGAGACCGCGACGTACTTGGCGACCGAGCCGAAGCCCGGACAGCAGTCGGTAGCGGGCAGATCATTGTCGACCGTCTTAGGCACGCCGACGCAGGTTATGGGGTAGCCGAGCGAGGCGCCGAGCTGCGACACCTTGAGGGCGGTGTCCATCGAGTCGTTGCCGCCGTTATAAAAGAAGTAGCCGATGTCGTGCGCCCGGAACACATCGATCAGGCGCTGGTACTCGGCGCGGTTCTGCTCGAGGCTCTTCAGCTTGAAGCGCGCCGAGCCGAACGCGCCCGCCGGCGTGTGCTTGAGCGCGCGGATGGTCGCCGCGCTCTCGCGCGAGACGTCGATCAGGTCCTCGGTGAGCGCGCCGACGATGCCGTCGCGGCCGGCGTAGATGCGGCCGATGTGCTTCGAGCGCATAGCCGCCTCGATGACGCCGGCGGCCGAGGCGTTGATGACGGCGGAGACTCCGCCGGACTGGGCGTAGAAGGCGTTGCTGCGGACGGTCTTTTTCATGGTGTTGGATAGGATAGCGCACGGCGGCGTGGTAACGTGCCCAACATGCGCATCGTCCTGTTGGGGGCTCCGGGGTCGGGCAAGGGCACCCAGGCACACCGCCTGGCGGAGCGGAGCGGCATTCCGCAGATCTCCACCGGCGACCTGCTGCGCACCGCCGTGGCGCGCGGCACCGAGCTCGGTCTCATGGCCAGGGCGTCCATGACCGAGGGGCGGCTCGTCGACGACGGCCTGGTGCTCGGCATGATCCGCGAGCGCCTCGCCGAGCCCGACACCCGCGGCGGCTTCATCCTCGATGGCTTCCCGCGCAACCTCGTGCAGGCCGCGGCGCTCGACGGCCTGCTGGCGGAGCTCAAGCAGCCGCTCGATGCGGTGGTGCAGCTCGAAGTCGACCCGGCCGAGCTGGTGCGGCGGATTTCCGGGCGGCGCACCTGTGCCGACTGTGGGCGGGTCTTCAACGTGCTCACCTCGCCGCCGCCGACGGGCGCGGCGGCGGTGTGTCCGAAGACCGGTGCGCCGCACCGTCTCGTGCAGCGCCCGGATGACAACGAGGCCACCGTGGCCGAGCGCCTGCGGGTGTACGAGGAGAAGACGCGGCCGCTGATCGCTTTCTACCAGTCGCGCGGCCTGTTGCGCGTCATCGACGCCGAGGGCGAGCTCGATGCGGTGACGCAGCGGCTCGGCCGGGCGCTGGCGACCGGCGCCGCGGCTCGCCCGCGCAAAGCGGCCGCCGCCAAGCGTGCCTCGCCGCGCAAGGCGGCCCGGCCGGCGAGGGGCCGGCGACCCGCCGAGCGCGCGCCCAAGCGGCGCCCGGCCCGCAAGAAGGCGCCGGCGCGCAGCATGCGCAAGAAACGCGCCGGCCGTCCGCGCGCGCGCAAGCCGGTTACGCGGCGGCGCTAAATCGCCGCCAGCAGCCGCTCGCCGACGACTGCGCGGCGCCAGCCGCGCAGTACCGCACCGTCGCGCCGGCCGTCGGCCAGCTGCTCGAGGTCGCGCCGGGTCGCGAGCACTTCCGGGACGACATCGAGCTCGGTGGCGACCGCCTGGCTAATTCCGCCGAGCTTCCTGACGAGCGCGTTGCGCTGCGGGTCGGATTGCGGCCGGCCCGGGGCGGGCGGTGCAGGGTCGGGAATGCCCGCGGCCGCGACGCACGCGAGCAGCTCCGCGCCGCTGTGCTTCACCACCCCGGCGGGCAGCTCGGGAATCGCCGTGAGCTGTGCGGCGGTGCGTGGCACGCGCAGCACGATCTCGCGCAGCGCGCCGTCCTCGAGGATCCAGCCGCGCGGGCGGTCGTGCTCGAGCGCGCGCCGCTCGCGCCAGGCGGCGAGGCTCCGTGCCAGGCGCTCGCGCCCGGGATCGAGCCCGCGCAGGCCGCGCAGGCGCAGCCAGGCCTCATCGGGCTCGGTGATGAAGGCACGCGCGTCCTCGAGCCCGGCGAGCTCCTCGGTGAGCCAGGCGAGGCGGCCGAGTCGCGCGAGCCGGGTCTCGAGCTCCGCGGCGATCGGCAGCAGGTAACGCACGTCGTCGAGCGCGTATTCGATCTGCTCGCCCGACAACGGTCGCCGCGACCAGTCGGTGCGGGTGTGGGACTTGGCGAGCTCGCGCTGGAGCAGCCGGCGCGCGAGCTCGGCGTAGCCTACCTGCGCGGGAAAGCCGGCGAGCGCCGCGGCGATCTGCGTATCGAACACCGGGCGCGTCAGGCCCGCGAGCGGATACAACACTTCCAGGTCCTGGCGCGAGGCGTGCATGACCTTCAGTGTGCCGGGGGCGGCGAGCAGCGCGGCGAGCGGCGCGAGCTGCGCCAACGCGAGCGGATCGACGCACACCGCCTCCTGCGCAGCCGCGAGCTGCACCAGGCACAGGCGCGCGTGATAGGTGCGCTCGCGCAGGAACTCGGTGTCGAGCCCGATGCGTGGCTGCGCGCTCAAGCGCGCGCAGATTTCGGCCAGGGCGGGTGCTGTCGTGACGGTGGTCTGCAAACGGAGCGGCGATGATCTGTACAATCGGGCGGTCCAATTATGCGCAGGCCGTGCCGGTACCGAAAGTCATGCAGGAGGTCATCCGTCTCTACGTGCAGATCGCGCTGCTGCGCCGCGGGCCGCAGGACCTGCCGGTATCGCGGCTGCTGCTGATTCTCACCGTGTGTGGCTATGCCGCGGTGAATGCGCTGGTCGAGAGCCTGCTGCCGCCGAGTACCGACTGGGGGCCGCAGCTGGCCGTCGATGTGCTGTTCACGCTCGCCTGGTATGCGGCGCTGCTGCAGCTCACCGGCCGCAGCGAGCGCTTCCTGCAGACCGCCAGCGCCGTGTTCGGCTTCCAGTCGGTGCTGTCGCCGCTCCTGGTCGCCTCCGAATGGCTGATGCGGCGCTTCGGCCAGGACACCACCTGGCAGCTGCCGATCGCCGTCGCAGGACTCGCGCTGGTGATCTGGCTGATTGCGGCCAACATGCACGTGGTGAAGGCGGCGCTCGACTGGTCGAGCGCCACGAGCGTGGCGCTGGTGATCCTGCAGATCGTCGCCGGACAGCTGCTGCTGTTCGCCCTGTTTCCCCCGGGCGCCTGAGGAGGCGGCGCATGCACGTCCACATACTCGGCATCGGCGGCACCTTCATGGGCGGCGTCGCGGCCATCGCGCGCGCCGCGGGCTGGCGCGTCACGGGCTCCGATCGCGACATGTATCCGCCGATGAGCACGCAGCTCGAGGCGCTCGGCATCGAGGTGACCGCCGGATTCGGCGCCGGGCAGCTCGATCTCAACCCGGACGTGGTGGTGGTCGGCAACGTGATGACGCGCGGCATGCCGGTCGTCGAGGCGCTGCTCGAGGGCGGCCGGCCGTACCTCTCGGGTCCGGAGTGGCTGGCGCGCGAGGTCCTGAAGGACCGCTGGGTGCTGGCGGTGGCCGGTACGCACGGCAAGACCACGACCGCCTCGCTGCTGGCATGGATACTCGAGCACGCGGGGCTCGATCCCGGCTTCCTGATCGGCGGCGTGCCGGCGAACTTCTCGGCCAGCGCGCGCCTCGGCAGCGCGCCGTTCTTCGTCATCGAGGCGGACGAGTACGACACGGCTTTTTTCGACAAGCGCGCCAAGTTCGTGCATTACCGGCCGCGGACCGCGGTGCTCAACAACCTCGAGTACGATCACGCCGATATCTACCCGGACGTCGGCGCAATCCAGCGGCAGTTCCACCACCTGGTGCGCATCGTCCCGGGCGGCGGGCGCATCGTCTGGAACGCGGCCGATGAGCGGCTGAAGGAGACCCTCGCCATGGGCTCGTGGACGCCGCTCGAGGGCTTTGCACGCGCCGGACAGGGCGGCGCGCTGTGGAGCGCACGGGCGCTCCCCGGGGCCGAGGACTTCTCGCGTTTCGAAGTACTCGAGGCGGGCCGCGCGCAGGGCACGGTCGAGTGGCAACTGATCGGCGCGCACAACGTCGACAACGCGCTGGCGGCGATCGCCGCCGCGCGCCATGCCGGAGTCCCGGTGCCGCGCGCCATTGAGGCGCTGGCGGGCTTTCGCGGCATCGCGCGCCGCATGCAGCTGCGCGGCGAAGTGCGCGGGGTGCGCGTGTACGACGACTTCGCGCATCATCCCACCGCCATCGCCACCACGGTCGACGGCCTGCGCTGCCGCGTCGGCAGGCAGGCACGCATCGTCGCGGTGCTCGAGCCGCGCTCGCACACCATGCGCATGGGAGTGCACCGCGACACGCTCGCTCCGTCGCTCGCCGGCGCGGACGAAGTGTGGCTCTACACCCCGGCGGATCTTGGCTGGGATGCGAGCGCGGTGCTGGCGGCCTTCGGCGCCCGCGGCCATGCGGCGGGCGATGTCGCCTCGCTCGCGCACGCCATTGCGCGTGCCTCACGCGCGGGCGATCAGGTGCTCGTCATGAGCAACGGCGGCTTCGGCGGCCTGCACGAGAAGCTCCTTCAGGAACTGCGCAATCGGCCCACGGAGTAGCGGGCAAAAACCCGTGCGCCAGCCTTCCTACGAAGTGCTCGGCTACTGAGGTGATTGGTACCGCTGCGCATCGCGCCCCGCTTTTTGCCCGCGGGCGGGAGACTGCCGGTGGGCTGGCCTGCGGGAAGCGCCGCAGGCGCTTTCCGCCAATCGATCAACCAAGCAAATCCGTGAGCGCCTTGAGTACCTCCTCCATGCGATTGCGCACCCGCGGCTGATCCGCGCGAGCGCCGCCGCCGGCCGGCCCCCGGCCCTGCTCGAGGACTGCGAGCGCCGCGCTCTCGATGGCACGCGCATTGAGCTCCGCTCGCACCGCGAGCCCGGCACGCACGCAACAGTCGATGCGGTGCGCCTGATCGTGCGCGATCGGCACGGCGACACAGGGCAGCTCGCAGGCGAGCACCTGCAGCAGCGTGTCGCCGCCGTTCGAGACCACCAGCCGCGCGGTGCGGATCAGCTCGATGAGCTCCGCCGGCGGCAGCCGCGGCGCCATCCGCAGCAGGGCCTGGGGCTCATCGCCGGCCGCGGCGCCGGAGCCCACCAGCAGCGTCGGCACGCCGCGCCGGGCGAGCGCCTGCGCCGCCGCGGCGACGATGGCCGGCGCGTTTTCCGCTCCGGGGTGCGCACTGCCGCCGCCAGGGACGATGAGCACATAGCTGCCGGCCTGGAGCGTGAAGCGCGCGAGGCACTCGTTCGAGCGGGCGAGATCCGCGGCGGGCAGCAGAGTGTCGATGAAGCGGATGGCCGGGCGCTTCAGCGCCCGCAGCTTCACACGCTCGAGGGGATTGAGCGCGCCGGCGATGAAGCGCGGGTAAGCGATCCAGTGCTCGTCGATCAGACGCATCCACTGGAGGCGGAACCCCTTGCGGCGCTGGCGGCGCCGCGAGCTCACGTAGACGATGCGCGCACCGGCTTCGCGTGCCGCGCGCAGCTGCAGCGTGCGCCCGGCGTTGTCGAACAGTACGACGCGGGGCCTCAACTCGCGGATCAGGGCGCGCACTTCGCGCGGGTGGAAGGTCGCCGAAGAAGGCAGCAGGGTGGTTGGGAAGGGCGTGTCGGTGGCGTAGGGCGCCGCGCGGCTCAGCGCGAAGTGCATCTCGAGACCCGGCACGCGGCGCGCCAGAGCCGTGGCGATCATGAGGCAGCGCGCGTACTCCCCCATCCCCCGGGGTCCGGATACCGGAATGAACAACAGCCGGGCGCTCGGGGTCGACACGGCTGCGAATGGTAGAGTACGGCGCCCCGGCAAGTCTCCCGCCGCACGATGGCACCACTACTGTTCTTCGATCCGCTCTGTCCGCGCCCCTACGGCGAGGAGAGCCTGCGCGCGGGGGGGCTGGCCGGCACCGAGGCGAGCACGGTGCGGATCGCGGTGGCACTCGATGCCTGGGTGGCGCAGCACAACCGCACCGAGGCCGAGGGACGCTACCGGCCGCCGAGCGCCGTGGCGCACGTGCGGCACGTGGTGGTGCTGCGCGACCCGCGGGCGCTCCGGGATGCGGCGCGGCTGTTCCCCGAGGCGCGCTTCACCCTCTGGGTGCACGATCGCATCGAGCCGCGCTCCTCGCGCGCGCGCTGGTTCGAGCGGGCCGCGCGCGAGCTCGAGCGCCTGCAACCTAACATCGTGTGTGTCTCGGATTACCAGCGCGAGCGGGTCGCCGCCACGCTGGCGGGAATCCCGGGCTGCGGGCAGCTCGCGGTGCGCCGGATCTACAACCCGGTCGACGATGCCATCGTTCCCGACGGCACGCCGGTCGACCCGGCGAAGCTGGTGTTCTTCTCTTCCCCCAACAAGGGGCTGCGCTTCGCGCTCGATGCCTTTCGCGCGCTGCGGCGGCGCATGCCGGAGCTGCGGCTGTGCGTCGGTAATCCCGGGTACAAGAGTTTCGCCGCGGCCGCCACTCCGGGCGTGCAGTGGCTCGGATCGCTGCCGCACGCACGCGTGCTCGCGGAAGTGCGCGGTGCGCTCTGCACCTTCAGTCCCAACTTCGTGATCCCCGAGACCTTCGGCCTGGTGTTCGCCGAGTCGCGCGCCGTGGGCACGCCGGTGCTGACCTTCGACTGCGGAGCGGCGCGCGAGGTGCTCGGCGATCCGGACGAGCTGCTGCCGGTAACCTGGGCGCAGCGCGCCTACGAGGCGCCGCTGCGCCGACTCGAGCCGCGCTGGCGCGCCGTCCCCGCGCTGCTCGCTGACCGCCTCGGGCTGTTCGACGGCTGCATCGAGCGCATCCGCCGCTGGCGCGAGGGTGGCCGGCCCCGGGTCGGGCCGGATCCGCGCTTCCGCCTCTCGGCGATCGCCGCCGAGTGGCGCAGTCACCTCGCCGCCTGAGTTTTCGCCATGCGTGCCTTCGCCTGGTTCCTGGCTCTGCTCGCCGCCGCGCTCGGCGCGGTCGCCGTGCTCACCTATCCGGCCTGGCTGCTGCTGCACCGGCATTTCGACTTTCCCTTCCATCGCATCGGCGAGCGCGTCGGCATGCTGGCGCTCGCCGCCGGGTTCCTGGCTCTGGCACGGCGCCTGCAGCTCGCCGACCGCGCGAGCCTCGGCTACGGACTGGCGCGGCCGCTGTTCGTGCGCGAGCTGCTGCTGGGGCTCGCGCTCGGCGCCGTGACCATGCTGGTCATCGTGGTGGTGATGGGCGCGCTCGGCTTGCTGGGCTGGTCGCAGGCGGCCGGCCTGGGCGCCGGGGCGCTGGCGCGGCTACTGCTCGCGAGTCTTGCCAGCGGACTCGCCGTGGCGTTCATCGAGGAGACCTTCCTGCGCGGGGCGATGTACACGGCCATCCAGCGCGAGTCCGGCGCCCGCAGCGCGGTGCTCCTGACGTCGCTCCTCTACGCCGCGACGCACTTCTTCGGCAAGGTGCGGATCGCTCCCGCGGACGTTACTCCCTGGAGCGGCGTCGCGCTTCTCGGCCAGTCGCTGCAGGCCTTCGCGCACTTCGCCGGCATCGTCGATGCGTTCCTGGCGCTCACGGCGGTTGGCGTGGTGCTGGCGCTCGTGCGCCAGGCGACCGGCAACATCGCCGCCTGCCTCGGGCTGCACGCCGGCTGGGTGTGGGTGATGCTGGTGGCGCACGAGCTCAGCGCGCCGCGGCGCGATGCGCCGCTCGGCTTCCTCCTCAGCCGCTTCGACGGCTTTGTCGGCTGGCTGGTGCTCGTCTGGACGCTGCTGCTGGCCGTGCCGCTGTGGCGGTTTTATGCGGCGCGGGCCGCCAAAATTGCTCCCGTAGACGCAGCCGGCAAAAAGTCCGTGCGCCAACCTTGATGCGGAGTGCTCGGCTTCTGAGGTAATCGGGGCAGAAGCGCATCGAGCCCCGCCTTTCGCCGGCGGTAACGAAGCTCAATCCAGTTGCACCGGTTTATGGCCATCCTTGCGCAGGCCCTCGAGCAGGCCACCCTTGCCGACCAGGTGCAGCGCCCCGACCACCACCAGGCAGTTGGCGTCGCTCTGCAGCAGCCGCTCGATCTGCGGCAGCCAGTGCCGGTTGCGGTCCATCACCAGGCCGTCGTAGAGCGCCGGGAAGGAGCGGTACTCGGCCGCGAGCAGCGTGGCGAGCTGTGCCGCATCCCCGCGCCGCCAGGCGGCGAGCACCGCGCGCGTCTCGTCGGCGGTGTCGTCGAGATCGTCTAGCACCATGTCGAGGAAGCGCAGCTGCGCCGCCGGCGCCAGTGCCTCGAAGACTGCCATCTCGTCGGCGAGGCTCTCGAGTCCCGCGGTGCTCTTGTGATCGGCGAGTGCACGGCGCAGCAGCTGCTGTTCGACGCCCTTCTCGGGATCGAAGCCGAGGCGCGCGTACTCGAGCTCGGTGAGCTGGAGCGCTACCATCCACGGCGCCTCGTGATCCATCGAGACGGCCGGCAGACCGAGCCTCGAGGCCGCGGCGCTGGCACGCGCATAACGCGGCGCACCGGCGATGTCGCTGAGAGTCGCGCCCTTGGGGAGACCGCCGTGCTGCAGCAGCGTGCCGAGCGCCTCGCTCGGATCGAGCTTGCCGAGGTCGATCTCCATCATGAGGGATGCCGAGTCGGCGTAGGCGCGCGCCAGGGCCGGCGGCAGCGCATCATCGGCCTCGGGCAGCAGATGAATCGAGCCGGCGAGATAGACGGTGTTATGAGCGCCGCGGATCGCCCACACGGGACCCGCGGCTTGCGCGCTCAGGCAGCCGAGCAGGCCGAGCGCGAGGAGCCACCGGCACGCTGATCCAGCCACACGACCTCCGTCAGCAGCGAGCCGTCGGCCCGCAGCTCGAGCGTACGATACGCCGGCGGCCGCGGGTCGACTGCGAAGTCGTCCGAGTTGGGCAGAAACTGCGCGCAGGTCGAGGGCGTCGCCAGCAGGCGCACCCCTTTGCGCAGAGCGTCGTAGTTCTGATGCACGTGGCCCCACACGACGGCACGCACGTTCTGGTGCCGGTCGAGGGTGGCCAGGAATTCCGGCGCATTCTCGAGTCCCACGCGGTCGAGCCAGCGGCTTCCCATCGGCACCGGATGGTGATGCAGGCACACCAGGCAGTGACGCTTACCCGCGGTGCCGAGCGCTGCGTCGAGCTTAGTCAGGGCTTCGGGGCTCAGCCGCCCGCTGGCCGAGCCGGGAATGCAGCTGTCGAGCAGCACGATGCGCCAGCGCCCCAGATCGAAATTGCCGCCGAGAACGAAGGGCGATCCGTAGAGCTCGCGGCGCATCGCCTGGGGCTCGTCGTGATTGCCGGGGATGCAGAGCACCGGCAGTCCGAGCGCGCCGAACAGGCGGCGGAAGTGCGGATAGCCGGCCGGATCGTCCTGCACGATGTCGCCGGTCACGAGCACCGCATCCGGCGGCCACTCGTGCGCCTGCGCGCGCGCGAGCGCGGCTTCGAGCGCAGGCAAAGTCGCTACTCCACGCAGCGACTCGGTCTCGCCGCCGTAGAGATGCGGGTCGGTGAAGTGTGTGAGGCGGACCACGCTCATGAGAAAAGCAGCGTAGCAGAGCGGCTTCCGATGAGGCAGTGAACCAGGTCGCCGGCCGGCGATGGCCGCCTGTCGCGCAATCTCTACAGTCATGACCGGGTGCGCGTTCCGGGTCGCTCATAATGTGAAGCACGCCCGCAGCCTGCGCACGCGCGTCGGAACTTAAGTCGAATCAGCCGGTCCCGCGCGCGCAGGGCCTGCGCAGTGGGCGCAGCGGCGAGGGCGCAGGGCGGGCTTGGGCACGCAATTTGAGCATCGGGCGCGCCTTTGGGAGAATGCGCGCCCCTGCACGGCCGCCAGGCACCGCATGAGCACACGCCGCGAACTTGCCAACGCCATCCGCGCACTCTCCATGGACGCGGTGCAGCGCGCGAACTCCGGCCACCCGGGCATGCCGATGGGCATGGCGGATATCGCGCAGGTGCTGTGGTCGGATTTCCTGAAGTACAACCCGGGGAACCCCGGCTGGGAGAACCGCGACCGTTTCGTGCTCTCGAACGGCCACGGCTCGATGCTCCTTTATTCGGTGCTGCATCTCACCGGCTACCCGCTCGGAATCGCGGACCTCGAGGCCTTCCGCCAGCTCGGCAGCAGGACGCCCGGCCACCCGGAGCATGACCTGGCCTTAGGCATCGAGACCACCACCGGGCCGCTCGGCCAGGGACTTGCGAACGCGGTCGGCATGGCGCTCGCGGAGAAACTGCTGGCGCTGCGCTTCAATCGCCCGGGCCTGCCGCTCGTCGATCATCATACTTACGCCTTCTGCGGCGACGGCTGCCTGATGGAAGGCGTCTCGCACGAGGCCTGCTCGCTCGCCGGGACGCTTGGGCTGGGCAAGCTCATCGTCCTCTACGATGACAACGGCATTTCCATCGACGGCAGGGTTGCCGGCTGGTTCACCGACGACACGCCGGCACGCTTCGCCGCCTATGGCTGGCACGTGATCCCGGGCGTCGACGGGCTCGATGCGGAAGCGGTGAGCACGGCGATCCGTGCCGCGCGGGCCGAGGTCGCGCGCCCGTCTCTCATCTGCTGCAAGACCATCATCGGCTATGGCGCGCCTCACCGGCAGGGCACCAAGGAGGCGCACGGCGAGGCGCTCGGACCCGAGGAGGTCGCCGCGGCGCGCGTCGCCCTCGGCTGGCCGTACCCGCCGTTCGTGATACCGGACTCCATCCGTGCGGCCTGGGACCATCGGCAACAGGGCGCCGCGTCCGAGGCTTCGTGGCGCGAGCTGTTCGCCCGCTACGCGAGCGCCTACCCCGCGGAGGCGCGCGAGTTCGAGCGGCGCATGCGCGGGGAGTTGCCCGCGGAATTCCCCACCGCCGCCGCACAGGCTCTCGAGCCGCTCATGAAGCAGACCGCAGCGCAGGCGACGCGCGCCTCCTCGCAGGCGGCGCTCAACGCGCTCGCGCCGCTGCTGCCCGAGCTGTTCGGCGGCTCGGCCGACCTCACCCAGTCGAACAGCACCTTCTTCAAGGGCGCGCGCACCATCACGCCGCAGGACGAGACCGGTGACTACCTGCACTACGGCGTGCGCGAGTTCGGCATGACCGCCGTCATGAACGGCATCGCGCTGCACGGCGGACTGCTGCCCTACGGTGGCACCTTCCTGGTGTTCTCCGATTACGCGCGCAACGCCGTGCGCCTCGCCTGCCTCATGCAGCAGCGCGTGGTGCTGGTGTACTCGCACGACTCGATCGGCCTCGGCGAGGACGGCCCGACGCACCAGCCCATCGAGCATCTGGCGAGCCTGCGGGCGATGCCACATCTGTCTCTCTGGCGGCCGTGCGATGCGGCGGAGACCGCGGTCGCCTGGACGCTCGCCCTCGGGCGGCACGGGCCCACGGCGCTGGTGCTGACGCGTCAGGGCGTGCCGCAGCAGCCGCGTAGCGCCGTGCAGCTTCAGGGCATCGCGCGCGGCGGCTATGTGCTGATCGACTGCCCGGGCATCCCCGAGGCGCTGGTGATCGCGACCGGCTCGGAGATCGGCATCGCGGCGCAGGCGGTCAATGCCCTGAATGGCGCCGGCCGGCGCGTGCGCCTGGTGTCGCTGCCGTCCACCGACACGTTCGACGCCCAGGACGAGGCGTACCGCGAGGCCGTGCTGCCGCGCGCGGTCACACGGCGGCTGGCGGTCGAGGCCGGCGCCACCCAGAGCTGGTGGCGCTACGTGGGAACCGCCGGGCGGGTGCTCGGTATCGATCGCTTCGGAGCCTCGGGCAAGGGGTCCGATGTTTTCGCTCATTTCGGCTTCAGCGCCGATAATATTGCGCTTCAGATACGCGCACTGCTGGAGGTTTGATGGCAATCAAGGTCGGGATCAATGGTTATGGCCGTATCGGGCGCAACGTGCTGCGCGCCCTCTACGAGGGCAAGCGGACCGGCGAGCTGAAGATCGTGGCGCTCAACGATCTGGGCGACCCCAAGACCAATGCGCACCTGACGCGCTATGACACCGCGCACGGCAAGTTCCCGGGCGAAGTGAAGGTCGACGGCGACTCCATGGTCGTGAACGGCGACCGCGTGCGGGTGCTGGCCGAGCGCGATCCCGCCAAGCTCCCCTGGGGCGAGCTCGGGGTCGACTATGTGCTCGAGTGCACCGGGCTGTTCACCAGCAAGGCCAAGGCCGGCGCGCACCTGAAGGGCGGCGCGAAGAAAGTGGTGATCTCGGCGCCGGGGGGCGAGGACGTGGATGCCACGATCGTCTACGGCGTCAACGAGGGAACGCTGAAGAGCAGCTTCACCGTGATCTCGAATGCGTCCTGCACCACCAACTGCCTGGCGCCGGTCGCGAAAGTGCTCAACGGCAAGGTCGGCATCACCGCCGGCATCATGACCACCATTCACGCCTACACCAACGATCAGGTGCTGACCGACGTCTATCACTCGGACTTGAGAAGGGCACGCTCGGCCACCATGTCGCAGATCCCGACCAAGACCGGGGCCGCGGCGGCCGTGGGGCTGGTGCTGCCGGAGCTCAAGGGCAGGCTCGATGGCTTCGCGGTGCGGGTTCCGACCATCAACGTCTCCCTGGTGGATCTCACCTTCAGCGCCAAACGCGCCACTTCCGTCGAGGAGGTCAATCAGGCGATGAAGGAGGCGGCGGCCGGCCCGATGAAGGGCATCGTCGCCTACAACACCGATCCGCTGGTCTCGATCGACTTCAACCACGATCCACATTCCGCGATCTTCGACGCCACCCTCACCAAGGTGATCGACGGGACGCTGGTCAAGGTGTGTGCCTGGTATGACAACGAGTGGGGATTCTCCAACCGCATGATCGACACCACGCTGGCGTGGTCTAAGGCCGCATGAAGTTGCTGCGCATGACGGATGCGGACCTGCGCAACAAGCGGGTCCTGATCCGCGAGGACCTCAACGTCCCGGTGCAGGACGGCGTGGTGACCAGCGATGCGCGCATCCGCGCGGCTCTGGCCACGATCCGTTATGCGCTCGACCAGCATGCCCGGGTGTTCATCGTGTCGCACCTCGGGCGGCCGAAGGAGGGCGCGGACGATCCGGCGCTGACGCTCGCGCCGGTGGCGGCGCGGCTCTCGGAGCTGCTCGGCAAGCCGGTGCCGCTGCGCAAGGACTGGCTCGCCGGCGTCGACTGTGCGCCCGGCACGGCCGTACTGTGCGAGAACGTGCGCTTTCTCAAGGGCGAGAAGGCTGACGACGAGCAGCTCGCGCGGCGCATGGCCGCGCTCTGCGACGTGTTCGTCATGGATGCCTTCGGCACCGCGCACCGCGCCGAGGCCTCGACGCACGGAGTCGCGCGCTTTGCGCCGGTGGCGTGCGCGGGGCCGCTGCTGGTCGGGGAGCTCGAAGCGCTCGAGCGCGCCCTGAAGCAGCCGGCGCGCCCGCTGGTGGCAGTGGTCGGCGGCTCGAAGGTCTCGAGCAAGCTGATGGTGCTCGAAGCGCTGCTCGAGAGGGTCGACCAGCTGATCGTCGGCGGGGGCATCGCCAACACCTTTCTCGCCGCCACCGGGGTGGCGGTCGGCAAGTCGCTGCACGAGGCCGAGATGCTCGACGTTGCCCGCCGCCTGATGGACAAGGCGCGCGCGCGTGGCGCGGAGATACCGCTGCCGGGCGACGTGGTGGTCGGCAAGGAGTTCGCCGCCACGGCTCACGCCGACGTGCGCCCGGTCGCCGAGGTGCGCCCGGACGAGATGATCCTCGACATCGGGCCCGACAGCGCCGACCGCTTCAGCGCGCTCATCAAGTCCGCGGGCACCATCATCTGGAACGGGCCCGTCGGCGTGTTCGAGTTCGAGCAGTTCGGCGAGGGCACGCGCGCCGTCGCGCAGGCGATCGCCAGCAGCAAGGCCTTCTCGCTCGCCGGTGGCGGCGATACGCTGGCCGCCATAGAAAAGTACGGGGTCGAGGAGGGCATCTCCTACATCTCCACGGGCGGCGGCGCCTTCCTCGAGTTCGTGGAAGGCAAGACGCTGCCGGCGGTCGCCGTGCTGGAGCAGCGCGCATGCTGAGACGCACCAAGATCGTAGCGACGCTGGGGCCCGCGACCGACGACCTCGGGATCCTCACCGACATGATCCGCGCCGGACTCGATGTCGTGCGGCTCAACGCTTCGCACGGCACGGTCGAGGACCGCAGGCGGCGCCTGGCCGCAGCGCGCCAGGCCGCGCACCGCGCCGACCGCTGCGTCGGAGTGCTGCTCGACCTCGGCGGGCCGAAGATCCGCATCGAGTGCTTCCGCGAAGGGCGCATCGAGCTCGCCGAGGGCCAGCCGTTCACGCTCGATACCACGCTCCAGCCGGCGGCCGGAACTATCGAGAGAGTCGGGGTCGCGTACAAGAATCTGCCGCGCGACGTCGCCGCGGGCGACACACTGCTGCTCGCCGACGGACAGATCGTGCTCGACGTGAAGAGCGTCGGCGAGACGACCATCGAGACGCGCGTGCGCGTCGGCGGGGCGCTCTCGGACCGCAAGGGACTCAACCGCCAGGGCGGCGGCATCTCGGCGCCCGCGATCTCGGAGCGCGACCGCGAGGATATCCGCTTCGTCGCCGAGGAAGGCGTCGACTACATGGCGGTGTCCTTCGCGCGCGACGCCGCCGACATCAACGAGGCGCGCTCGCTGGTGCGCGCCGCCGGCGGCGATGCCCGCATCGTCGCCAAGGTCGAGCGCCACGAGGCGGTCGACAATCTCGCCGGCATCATCGACGCCTCCGACGTCGTGATGGTGGCGCGCGGCGACCTCGGCGTCGAGATGGGCTACGCCGAGCTCACGGGGCTGCAGAAGACCATCATTCACGACACGCGCAACGGCAACCGCGTCGTGATCACCGCCACGCAGATGATGGAGTCGATGATCCAGAATCCGGTGCCGACGCGCGCCGAAGTGAGCGACGTCGCGAACGCCGTCATGGACGGCACCGACGCGGTGATGCTCTCGGCGGAGACCGCCACCGGGCGCTACCCGGTGAAGGCCGTCGAGGCCATGGCGCAGGTGATCGAGGGCGCCGAGAAGTACCAGCTCACCCATCCGCGCGCCCGCCAGCGCTCGCTCGAGGGAGTGTTCAAGGGCACCGAAGAGGCGATCGCGATGGCCGTCATGTACACGGCCAACCACATGAAGGTGCGGGCGATCGTGGCGCTGACCGAGTCGGGGGCGACGCCGCTGTGGATGTCGCGCATCCGCTCGGACATTCCCGTCTACGCCTTCACGCGCCACGAGGCAACGCGCCGCCGCGTGACGCTCTACCGCGGTGTCTACCCGGTGATCTTCGACGTCACCAGCTCGGCCTCGACCGAAGAGCTCTACCGCGCGCTCTTTACGCGTCTGCTCGAGCTGAAGCTGGTCGACCTGCGGGATCTGGTGATTCTCACCAAGGGTGAGGCCTCGGGCGTCCAGGGCGGCACCAACTCCATGCAGATCCTGAAAGTGGTGCTCGACTGACGGCCATCGACCGACGCCGCCTCCTGCGCTACCTCACCTACCTGGGCGCGGCGGCTGGGCTGCTGGTCATCATCGCACTCGCCGTGCCGTACGGGATGCTGCGCGCCTCTCTCCCGCGCCTCGATGGCGAGCTGCGTGAGGGGGGACTCAAGGCGCCGGTGCGCATCACGCGCGATGCGCTCGGGGTGCCGACCATCGAGGCCGCCAACCGGTTCGACCTCGCCTACGGCACCGGCTTCGTCCACGGCCAGGACCGCTTCTTTCAGATGGATCTGTCGCGGCGGCTCGCCGCGGGCGAGCTCGCCGAGCTCTTCGGCCAGGTGGCTCTCGAGCAGGACCGCAAGACGCGTCTCTTCAGACTGCGCAGCGTCGCGCGCGAGGTGCTCGCCGGGGCGAGCGAGCCGCAACGGGCACTGCTCGAGGCCTATGCGCGCGGCGTCAATGCCGGGCTCGCGAGCCTCCGGTCCCGCCCCTGGGAATACTGGGTCCTCGGCGCCCCGCCCGCTTCCTGGCAGCCGGAGGATACGGTGCTCGTCACCTACGCCATGTGGTGGGACCTGCAGTCCGGGGACTGGAGCTATGAGCGGCTGCGCCAGGAAGTGAACGCGCGCCTCGGCGGCCCCGAGTGCGGTGGCGGGTGGAAGTGCGCGCTCGGTTTCCTCTACCCGGAGCGCACCGAATGGGACGCGCCGCTCGGAACGGAACCGCCACTGGCTCCTCCTGCGCTTCCCTCCCCCGAGGCGCTCAACCTGAGGGATGCGCGGCCGGCGCCGGCGGCGCCCAGCGCGCGGGCGGCAGCCACGCCTGCCGAGCCCGACGGCCGGGCCGGCAGCAACAACTGGGCGCTGATCGGGCGCCTGTCCGCCAGCGGGGCGGCGCTCATCGCCAACGACATGCACCTGTCGCTGCGCGTGCCGGCCGTGTGGTACCGGGCGAGGCTCAAGGTCGCCGCTGACGGCGCGGGCAATGCGGCCCTCGATCTCATCGGGGCGACGCTCCCCGGGGCGCCCATCCTCGTGGTGGGATCCAACACCCACATCGCCTGGGGATTCACCAACAGCGCCGGCAACTGGATGAGCGTGACGCGCGTTCCCTGCACCGCCATCGGCGCCGACACACTCACCACGGCCGCGGGCGCTCAGCCGCTCGCCGTGGTGCGCGAGCGCATCCAGGTGAAGGGCGGCGCGACCGAGGAGCTCGAGGTGAAGTCGGGTCCGGCGGGGGTGCTGTGGCAGGCGGACCCCGGGCGGCAGAGCTGCTGGTTCGTCGGCTGGCTCGCGCAGAATCCCGAGGCGACCAACATCAATCTGATGGGTCTCGAGCACGCGGCCACGGTGGCCGAGGCCATCGCGCTCGCCCCCGAGGTCGGCATTCCGCACGAGAATTTCGTGGTCGGAGACCGCGATGGGCACATCGGCTGGAGCATCTTCGGCCGCATCCCGAACGCCACCGGAGCCGAGCGCGCGCTCGGCAGGATCGAGTGGACCACGGCGGCGAATCATCCGCGTCTCGTCGATCCGCCCGGCGGGCGCATCTGGACCGCCAACGCGCGCGTGAGCACCGATCAGAGGGAGCTGGCTCTCATCGGCGGCTCGGACGCGCAGTACGGCGCGAACTACGTGCTCGGCGCGCGCGCGCGCGAGATCCGCGGTGACCTGTTCACGGCGGGTGGAAATCTCAGGCCCGCGGATATGCTGCGGGTGCAGCTCGACGACCGGGCGCTGTTCCTCGCGCGCTGGCGCGAGCTGCTGCTGCACCTGATCGATGCGGCGAGTATCAAGGCCCACCCGGCCCGCGCCGAGTTCCGCCGCCTGGTGGAGGGGTGGGATGCGCGCGCCGGTGTCGACTCGGTGGGTTATCGGCTGGTGCGCAGCTTCCGCGACCAGACCCTGGAGGCGGCCTGGGACATGGTGATCGGCGCGCTGGGCATACCACCGGAAGACGACGTGGGTCCGCCCTTCCAGTTCGAGGGCCCGCTGTGGCAGATGGTGAGCCGTCAGCCGCCGCACCTGCTCGCGCGGCAGTACGCCAACTGGCCGGCGTTCCTCGACGCGCAGCTCGATATCGTCATCGCTGATCTCGGCCACGAGTGCCCGGAGCTCGCCCGCTGCACCTGGGGCAAGCGCAACGTCGTGCGCGTCCGCCATCCGCTGTCGCGCGCCTTGCCCGCGCTCGCGCGATTCCTCGACATGCCGGCCCTCGAGCTGCCCGGCGACGCCTTCATGCCACGCGTGCAGCAGGTCGCCTTCGGCGCCTCGGAGCGTTTCGCGGTGTCTCCGGGCCACGAGCAGGACGGCTACTTCCTGCTGCCGGGCGGGCAGAGCGGCCACCCGCTGTCACCCTACTATCGGTCGGGATTTGCCGCCTGGGCCCACGGCGAGCCGCAGCCTTTCCTCCCGGGTCCCACGCAGCACACACTCACCCTGAGACCCAACTGAGGCACGCGAACGTGACGCCCGTCGGCGTCCGGCGGGATCTGCTGCGCGACGCCCGTCACACGGGGTTCAGGGCGGCTGGTTTCATAATAGGAGCCGGATGGGACCAATGGACGGCTTCGGCGAAACCGGAATCTGGACGGCCGATCGGCCGACCGTCGGGCTGGTGCTGACGGGCGGCGGCGCTCGTTCCGCGTATCAGGTGGGCGTGCTGCTCGCTCTCGCCGAGCTCCTGCCGCGCGCCCGCAACCCTTTTCAGGTCATCGTCGGCACCTCGGCGGGAGCGGTCGCGGCCAGCGTGCTGGCGGCCGAAGCGCATCGCTGGCGCCGCGCGGTCGCGGGACTCGAGCGCGTCTGGGCCAACTTCCGTTCCGGGCAGGTGTTTCACGTCGACGCGCCGCACATGCTGCGCGCCGGCGCGCACTGGGTGCTCGCGCTCATGTCCGGGGGCCTGGTGCTGTCGCCGCCGAAGTCGATGCTCGACAACACCCCGCTGCGCGAGCTGCTGCACCGCCACGTCGATTGCGCCGGCGTACGCCGCAGCATCGCCCGCGGACATCTGCGCGCCTTTGCACTGTGCTCGACCAGCTACGTGAGCGGCCAGTCGGTGGCCTTCTTCGACGGCGTGGAGTCGATCCGCGACTGGTCACGCTCCCAGCGGGTCGGCCGCCGCTGCGAGTTCAGCCTCGATCACCTGATGGCGAGCGTGGCGATCCCGCTGCTGTTCCCGCCGATGAAGATCGGCGATGAGTACTTCGGCGACGGCGCCATGCGCCAGTTGAACCCCCTGAGCCCCGCGATCCACCTCGGCGCCGATCGGCTGCTGATCATCGGCGTGCGCGCCCGGCGCGCCGCCGGCGTCGCCGTCAACCGCCTG
This sequence comes from Steroidobacteraceae bacterium, assembly GCA_035624075.1. Lineage (GTDB taxonomy): Bacteria > Pseudomonadota > Gammaproteobacteria > Steroidobacterales > Steroidobacteraceae > 13-2-20CM-66-19. The sequence goes on from DASPSF010000136.1 coordinate 20,294, forward strand.
CAGCCCGCCATGCCGACGCCGGGCGAGATCTTCGGCTACATGCTCGACACTCTGTTCACCGACCAGATCTACGGCGACCTCGAGCAGCTCGAGCGCATCAACACGCTGGTGGAAAGCGCTCCCGACGCGGCCCGCGGCGAGCGCCACGTCGAGACGCTGATGCTCGCCCCGAGCGTCGACCCGCGCGAGATCGCCGCGCGCCACATCGCCGAGATACCGCGCGGGCTGCGGGCGCTGTTGCGGGTGATCGGCGGACGCGACGCCTCCGGGTCGCAGCTGGCGAGCTACCTGATCTTCGAAGCCGGCTACACGCGCGCGCTCATCGAGCTCGGCTATCGCGACGCCATGGAGGCGCGCTCGGCGCTGGTCGCCTTCATGAGCGGGGCGCGGCTGCCCGCGATGCTGACCGCAGCCGGAGTTGCGCAGGCGACCTGAAGCCTTCGACAATCGCCTCTGCATGCTATTCCCAGAGGCCCAGCGCACGCTGCAGCAGCTGCTCGCGCCGCTCACGCTCGATGAGTTTCTCGACAAGACTCTGAGCGGCGGCTTTTGCCGCATCGACGGTGCCGGTGCCACCGAGCGTCTGGCGCTGCTCGGGCCGGACCCGCGGGCGGTGCTGATCGAGGCCTTCCACCTCGCGCCCAAGCTCACCTTTCACTCCGCCAACCCCTCGGGTCCCGCGCCCTCGCTCGAGGGGGTGGCGGACGCGGCGGACTTCCGGGCGCGGATCGAGGAGTTTCACGCGCGCAACTACTCGGTGCGGTTTCCGGAGCTGCGGCCACTGTGGCCGCGGCTCGATCGGCTGGCGCGTGCGCTCGAGCTCATGCTGCACCAGCCGGTGACCACCTCGGCCTTCTGGAGCCGGGCCGGCATGCGCGCCCCGGTCCACTACGACGACCACGACCTGATCGTGGTGCAGCTGCTCGGCGAGAAGCGCTGGTATGTCGCGAATTCCTCCGACCTGCCCAACACCTGGAGGGGCATACCGGCCGACAGCGTCGAGCTCGGGGACCATTCGAGCTTCGACGTGCACCCGGGGGATGTCGTCTATTTGCCGCGCGGCACGCTCCACAGCGTGACCTCGGACGCCGAGTCGCTGCACCTGTCGATCGGCTTCACGCCGCTGACGCTGCGCGAGGCACTCATCGCCGCCCTCGATCAGCTCTCGGACGTCGACCCGGCGCTGCGCGCCACGGTCGGCGGCCGGCTCGCGTATCAGCTGCGGGGCGTAGGCGTCGAGCGGCTCGCCGGCCCGGTGCTCGATGGGGTCGAGCGGCTGCGCGCCGCGTGCCGGACCCCGGGCTTCCTCGCGGCGGCGCTGCAACACCGCTCCTCGAGGGTGGTCGCCCGGCTCGCGGCCCTGCCGGCGCCGTCCGCGCCGCCGCCCCTCGATCTCGACAGCGAGCTCACCCATACCGACGTCGCGTTCTGCCACCTCACCGCCAGCCCGGAGAAGATCGACTTCAGCCATCCGGGCGGCCACCTCTACATCCACCGCGGCGCCGAGCAGAGCCTCCTTTTCATGGTGAACACGCCTAGATTCCGGGTGCGCGACATCCCGGGCGAGATCGCCGACGACGTGCGGCTGTCACTCGCCGGGAAACTGGTGGAGATAGGGTTCCTCGAATTGGCGCCGGATGCCCCCGAGCGGCCTGCTGAATAGCGGGAACTATCCCGCTACCGCTCGCGGTTGTACCCGGAACATGCCGGAGTCCGGCAGGCCGCTGTGCCGCGCGGTGACGTTCGGGAACTCGGCGCCGAAGTCCTGCGCGAGCCGGTCCACGATGTAGACCGAGCGGTGCTGCCCGCCGGTGCAGCCCACGGCGACGGTGAGATAGCCGCGGTTGCTCGCCCGGTACTCGGGCACCCGGGCGCGCACGAAGCCGGAGATGTCCGCGATCAGCCTGGCGACGTCGGTGCGCGTCTCGAGGAAGCGCACCACCTCGGTGTCGCGGCCGGTGAGGTTGCGCAGGCCCGGCTCCCAATACGGGTTCGGCAGCGCACGCGCGTCGAAGACGAAGTCGGCATCCCCGGGGATGCCGTCCTTGTAGCCGAACGACTCGAAGGTGATCGACAGCCGCTCGGCGGCGCGCTGCTCGACGCGCTGGTGGATGATCTCGCGCAGCGCGTGCACGCCCATGCGCGAGGTGTCGATCACCAGGTCGGCGGCCGACACCACCGGCTCGAGCAACGCCCGCTCGAGCTCCATCGCCTGGCGCAGATCGACGTCCCCGGTGCTCAAGGGATGGCGGCGCCGCGTTTCGGCGAAGCGCCGCAGCAGCTCGTCCTCGCTGGCGATGAGGAAGATCACCTCGACCGCAAGCCCGCTGCGCTTCAGCTCGTCGATCAGCTGTGGAACGCTGGCGACCTCGGCGGCGGTGTTGCGCGCGTCGAGGCCGATGGCGGTGCGCTCGTAGGTGGACTCGGGACTGCGTACCGTGAAGGAGATGAAGGGCTTGAGGAGCGCGGCCGGGATATTGTCGATGCAGTAGAACCCCAGGTCCTCGAGCATGTGCAGGGCGACGCTCTTCCCGGACCCGGACAAGCCGCTCAGAATGACGATGCGCACCGGGGTATGTTATCCCTCCGGCGCGCTGCTTGCTAAGCGCGGCGGACGCGCTTCAGGAGCGCGGCGTGCGCACCGTGCGGGTATGGGCGCGTTTTTCCTTGTGCTTCTTGATGGAGCGATCGAGCTTGTCGGCCAGCAGGTCGATGGCCGCGTACATGTCCTCCTCGGTGGCGCGGGCGTGGATGGCATTGCCGCTCACATGCAAGGTCGCCTCGGCCTTCTGTCGCAGCTTCTCCACCGTCAGCACACAGTGCACGTCGATGACACGGTCGAAATGCCGGCCGATCCGCTGAAGCTTCTTCGCCACATAGCCGCGCAGCGATGGAGTGACTTCGACGTGATGCCCCGTGACGTTGAGCTGCATGGTCCGTCTCCTGTTGGTGGTTTCTTCCGCTCTTGAATGGGTCTCAAATACCTCAAAGGTTCGTTGCGGCGCGCCGGCGCTCGCTGGAGGCGGGGATCCCCATGGCCTCGCGGTACTTGGCGACGGTGCGGCGCGCCACCGAGATGCCTTCACCGGAGAGCAGCTGGGCGATGCGGCCGTCGTTCAGGGGGTTTTCCGGATCCTCTTCCTTGACGAGCTTGCGGATCTTGGCGCGGATCGCGGTCGAGGAGGTGCCGGAGCCGTCCGCTCCCTCCACCTGGCTCGAGAAGAAATAGCGCAGCTCGAACACTCCGCGCGGCGTGTGCATGTACTTGCCCGAGGTCACGCGCGAGATGGTCGACTCGTGCATCGCCACCGCCTCGGCGATGTCCCGCAGGATCATCGGCCGCATGTGCTCCTCGCCGTGCTCGAGGAAGGCGGTCTGGCGCTCGACGATCGAGCGGGCCACCTTGATGAGCGTCTCGTGGCGGATCTCCAGGCTCTTCAGCAGCCAGCGCGCCTCCTGCAGCTGCGCGCGCATGCTGGCGTGGCTGGCGTTGCGGCCGATCAGGCTGGCGTAGCCCTGGTTGAGGCGCACGCGCGGCAGCGTCGCCGGGTTGATCTCGACGCCCCAGCCGTGGTCGGTGCGGCGCACGAACACGTCCGGCACCACGTACTGCGCCTTGCCGGCGCTCACGGTGGCGCCCGGACGCGGATGGCACGAGCGCACCAGGGCGAGCGCGCTTGCGATCTCCTCCTCGGTGGCGCGCAGCTCGCGCTTCAGCAGCGACAGCTCACGCTCGGCCACCAGCTCCAGGTGATGACGGGCGATCTTGAGCGCGGTCTCGAAGCCCGGCGTGGCGGGGTCGAGTTGCCGCAGCTGCAGCTCGATGCACTCACCCACCGAGCGGGCGCCGACCCCGGCCGGATCGAGAGCCTGCACGCGCTCGAGGACCGCCTGCACTTCCTCGGCGGTGGCCTCCACCTCGGGGCGCAGGGTCTGTGCGATCTCCTCGAGCGGCTCGGTGAGGTAGCCGTCATCGCTGATCGCATCGACGATCGCGCTCGCGATCGCGAGCTCGCGCGGCGCGAGCTTGGCGAGCTCGAGCTGCCAGAGCAGATGCTCCTGCAGCGACTGGCCCTCGTCGTCGGCGTAGTCCTGCTGCCGCTCATCGTCCTCGCCGCTCCAGGGCGTATCGGCGGGACCCGTGTTCTGCTGGCTCCAGGGCTCGTCCAGCACCTCGACGGTGCTCTCGCGGCGGATCTCGGGCGGCGGCTGCTGCGATTCCGCGAGGGCGACGACCTCGAACGTGCCCGTGCCTTCGTTCTCCTCGAGCGGCTCGAGCATCACGTTCTTCTCGAGCAGCTCGCGGATATGGGCCTGGAGCTCGAGCGCGGGCAGCTGCAGGAGCCGGATGGCCTGCTGCAGCTGTGGAGTCATGGTCAGTTGCTGACCAAGCTTCAGCTGCAGTGAGGGTTTCAGCATGGTGCCTTGTGAAAGAGCCGGGGCGTCCTAGCCCCCGGATACCATTTCGTAACTGACTGAAAAATAAGGTTTATCTGTGCGTTCGATCCGGGGAAGCCTCAGAGCCGGAACGTTTCACCCAAGTACACCTCACGGACTTGGCTGTTGGCAAGGACTTCTTCGGCACTTCCGGATGCAATCACCGTGCCTTGATTGACGATGTAAGCCCGGCCGCAGACGCCGAGCGTCTCACGCACGTTATGGTCAGTGATCAGCACGCCGATTCCGCGGTGCGTCAGCTCCCGGATGATGCGCTGGATGTCGAGGACCGACAGGGGGTCGACGCCGGCGAAGGGCTCATCGAGCAGCATGAAGCGGGGCTCAGCCGCGAGCGCCCGGGCGATCTCCACCCGCCGCCGCTCGCCGCCGGAGAGGGAGATGCCGAGCGTGCGGCGCACGTGCCCGATCCGCAGCTCCTCGAGCAGCTGCTCGAGCCGCTCCTCGCGTGCCGCCCGCTCGAGGTCGGTGCGCGTCTCGAGAATGGCGAGCACGTTGTCCTCGACCGAGAGCTTGCGGAACACGGAGGCTTCCTGCGGCAGGTAGCCGAGGCCGAGCTGCGCGCGGCGGTGCATGGGCAGCAGCGTGACGTCCTGCTCGCCGAGATAAATGCGGCCGGCGTCGCAGGGGATGAGCCCCACGATCATGTAGAAGGCCGTGGTCTTGCCGGCACCGTTGGGCCCGAGCAGGCCCACCACCTCACCGTTTTCGAGCTCGAGCGACAGATCGCGGACCACCGGGCGGGACTTGTAGCTCTTGGCGAGGCCCGTGGCCCGAAGCACCGTCATGATTTCGGGGCGGACTCGGGCGCCGCCGCGGGCTGCTTCGGCTGAGGTTTGGCCCCATCGGGCCTGGCGGCGTCGGGTTTGGGGGCCTCGGGCCTCACGGCTTCCGGCTTGGCGGTGCCCGCGGCGTGTGGCGTGATGCTGATGTGCACGCGCTGATCGCTCCCGGCGGCGGCGTCCGGCGCGGCGACCGCCTGGATGTGCTGCTCGCGGATGTTGTAGACCAGCAGCGGGCCCGAAATCTCGTTCTGCCCGTCGGACAGCCAGGCATCGTCCCTGAGCTTCACCGTGCCGTCGCTCACGTCGTAAAGAATCTGGTCGGCGTGGCCGCGGGCGATCTGGTCGTTGGCGCGCTTCTGCTCGAACTCGGCGGGCTTGCCGGTGATCGTGGCGCGCGCGATGTGATTGTCCTTGAACTCGACCACGGCCTGATCGGAGCGCAGGTTGCCATGCTGCTCGGCGTCGATGCGCACATTGCCCTCGAAATCCCAGCGGCTGTTGGCGAAGTTGAGCCCCGTGGCGTGCGCGTGGTCAGCCTGCACGCGCATCCCACCCTGGGAGATCACGACGCTCCTGAACACCAGCGCATTGGTGCGGGCGTCGATCTCAGAGGAGGCGGCGTCGAGCGACACCGGCAGCCCGCTGAAGTCGGGAATGGCGTCCGCCGCGCGGACGCCGAGCGCCGGCAACGCCACGGCGAGCAGCAGGACAGCGGGGTTACGGCAGATACGAGCCATGGACGGCCGATTCTAGCTGCACGTGACCCTCCTTCAAGCGCGCCACCAGCCCCCTGGCATGCAGCTCGCGGCCCGCCATGGTGAGCGTAACGGGATCGGGGGTCGTGACCACCTGCGCGCGCGTATCGAAGGCGAGGTGCTCGGTGGTGATCTCGGCCTGATCCTCGCTGCCGGGGAGAGCTCCGTTCACGTGCACATCGCCGTCGAGCTGCACGACGCCGGTGTCCTGACCGAGCTCGCCCCGCTCGGCGCGCGCCGTCCACTGCTGGCCGCTGGCTGCGCGAAAGCCCATCTGCACCTGCGTCAGCTGCACCGTACCCACATCGGGCTGCTGGCTGATGCGCGCGGCGTCGAGCGAGTAGAGCGGCTGACCGTCGGCCCCGGTCTGCACCATGCGGGCGCCGAGCGCTGCGTATCCCGGATCGTGCGCCACCGCTCCGGCGGCGCTCGGCACGACGGCCTCGCGCTGCGACCCCGACAGCAGCACCAGGCCCACGACCAGCACCAGACCCGCGAGCAGTGCAACCGCCCGGTAGAGCATCACCTACCGCCTCGTCGCAGCCGCGCGCTTGCTGCGGGCGGCGAGCAGCCGATCGCAGACCTCGCGCACCGCGCCACGCCCGCCGCCCTTGCGGGTCACGACGGCGGCGGCGCGCCGCGCCGCCGGATGCGCATCCGCGACCGCGAAGGGCAGCGCCACGGCGTTCATGAGCGGCAGATCCGGGAGGTCATCGCCCACACAGGCGCACGCGCCGGGCGCGAGCTTGAGGCGCGCCCGCAGCCGCTCGAACACGGCGAGCTTGTGCGCTACGCCCTGATAGACGTGGCGCACCCCGAGCTCGCGGCAGCGGGCGCTGACGGCCGCCGAGCGCCGCCCGGAAATCACGGCGACTTCGACGCCGGCGCGCCGCAGGGCGACCAGCCCGTAACCGTCACGCACGTCGAACACCTTGAGAGCCTCGCCGCGCGGCCCGAAGTACAGCCGCCCGTCCGTCAGCACTCCGTCCACGTCGAGCACCAGCAAGCGGATCGCTCTTAGCCTTCGCACGTAGGCGAGCGCCTCACATCACGCGCGCACGGAACAGGTCGTGCACGTTCAACGCGCCGACCAGGCGGCCGGCCGCATCGGCCACCGGCAGAGCCGTGATTCGATACAGCTCCATCAGATGCACCGCTTCGGCGGCGAGCTCGCGCGGGCCGATGGTCTTCGGGCCCGGCGTCATGACCGCGCCCATGGTGGTGGTGTGCACGTCGATCTGCGCCTCGAGCGCGCGGCGCAGGTCGCCGTCGGTAAATACCCCGAGGACGCGCTCGTCGGCGTCGACGACTACGGTCATGCCGAGACCCTTGGCGGACATCTCGAGCAGCCCGGCGCTCAAGGGCGCCGTGGGCAGCACGCGCGGCAGCGCCGCCCCGGTGCGCATCAGGTCCTCGACGTGCAGCAGGAGCTGCCGCCCGAGGCTTCCGCCCGGATGGGAACGGGCGAAGTCCTGGGCCGTGAAACCGCGCGCTTCCAGCAGCGCGACCGCGAGCGCATCTCCCATGGCGAGGGTGGCGGTGGTGCTCGCGGTCGGCGCCAGGTTGAGCGGACAGGCCTCCTCGTCCACCGCGACATCGAGCGCGACGTTCGCCGCCTGGGCGAGCGTCGAGTCGCTCCTGCCGGTCATCATGATGAGCGGCACGCCGAGACGCTTCAGGGCCGGCAGCAGCGCCACCACTTCGGGCGTCTCACCGGAGTTGGACAACGCGAGGACCAGGTCGCTGCGGGTGATCATGCCGAGGTCCCCGTGGCCGGCCTCGGCGGGGTGCAGGAAAAACGCGGGGGTGCCGGTGCTGGCGAGCGTCGCGGCGATCTTGCCGGCGATGTGCCCGGACTTCCCCATTCCGGTCACGACCACCCGGCCCTGGCAGGCGAGGCACAGGCGGCAGGCCTGTGCGAATGCCGCGCCGACGCGGCCACCGAGCGCCCCGAGCGCCCGCGCCTCGATGGCGAGGGCCCGGTGCGCGGAGCCGATGAGCTGCTCGTCGTCCGGGTCTCTGCCGGCCTTCTGCCCGGCGGGATGCGCCTTCATGTGTCTCATTATAGGCGCCCCGCATGGTGACGCCCGGTTCCATTTGCACCGCCAGCGCCGACCGTCTTACAATTCATCAATCGATAGGACTGACGTATGACAACGATCACAGTTTCGTCCAAGTTCCAGATCGTGATCCCGCGGATCATACGCGAGGCACTCGGCATCAAGCCGGGCGAGAAGCTGCACGCGATCGAGTATCGCGGCCGCATCGAGCTCGTGCCGGTGAGATCCGTGCGGGCCAGCCGCGGGTCCCTGAAGGGCATTGCGACCGACATTCCACGCGACCCGGATCGCGTATGATGAACGTGGTGGATTCTTCCGCCTGGCTCGAGTATTTCGCGGACGGGCCGAACGCCGGAGAATTCGCCAAGCCCATCGAAGCCACTCGTTCACTCGTCGTGCCGGCATTGACTCTGTTCGAGGTATTCAAGCGCATCGCGCAGCAGCGCGGTGACGATGAGGGGCTCAGAGCCGTGGCGGTGATGGAGCAGGGGAAGGTGGTCGATCTCGACCGGGCCACGGCGCTCGCCGCCGCGCGCATCTCGATCGATCGGGGAATAGCGATGGCAGACAGCATCATGTTCGCCACCGCCCAACGCCACGCCGCCATCCTCTGGACGCAGGACGCCGATTTCGAGGGACTGCCCGGGACGCGCTACTTCGCCAGACGATGAATGAGGACCGCCGATGATGAGTGTCGATGAAGTCGCACGGCTGATCCGCGCGGGACTGCCCGGCGCGCAGGTCGAGGTGCGGTCCGACGACCAGACCCACTTTGCCGCACGCGTGGTCGCGCGTGAGTTCGCCGGGAAGCGCAGCCTCGCCCGGCACCAGCTCGTCTACCGAGCGCTCGGCGAGCTCATGGGGCGCGAGATCCATGCGCTGTCGATCGAGGCGTTGACCCCGGACGAGGCGCTGCAGGGCTGAACAAGTGAAGTGCATCAACCGGCCTGCTGTTCGCGGGCAAAAACGACGCTTTTTGCCCGCGTGCGCGAGTACGTCGGGAGGTTGGCTGGCGAAAGCGCCGCAGGCGACTTTCGCCCAATAGACATGGATAAGCTCCAGATCCAGGGCGGCACCGCCCTCGAAGGCGAGGTGCGCATCTCCGGCGCCAAGAACGCCACGCTGCCGATCCTCGCCGGGGCGCTGCTCGCGGACGATCCGGTGGTGGTCGCCAACGTGCCGCACCTCAAGGACGTCACCACCACCGTCGAGCTCCTCGGCAGGATGGGCGCCACCGTCACGATCGACGAGCGCATGCGCATCGAGGTCGACGGCTCGACGGTGCGCGAGTGCTTCGCGCCTTACGACCTGGTGAAGACCATGCGCGCCTCGATCCTGGTGCTGGGGCCCCTGGTGGCGCGCCACGGGCGCGCCGACGTCTCGCTCCCGGGCGGCTGCGCGATCGGCGCGCGCCCGGTCAACATCCACGTGGCGGGGCTGCAGGCGATGGGCGCCGACATCACCATCGAGGGCGGCTATATCCGCGCGCGCGCCTCGCGCCTGAAGGGCGCGCGGCTGGTGCTCGACACCGTGACGGTGACCGGCACCGAGAACCTGATGATGGCGGCGACGCTCGCCGAGGGCGAGACGGTCATCGAGAACGCGGCGCGCGAGCCCGAGGTCGTCGATCTCGCCAACTTCCTCATCGCGATGGGCGCGACCATCCACGGGGCCGGCACCGACAAGATCGTGGTGCACGGCGTCGAGCGGCTGCACGGTACGACTTACGAAGTGCTGCCCGACCGCATCGAGAGCGGCACTTACCTGGTCGCCGGGGCCATTACGCGCGGCCACGTGCGCGTGAAGAGCACGCGCCCCGATCACCTCGACGCGGTGCTCGCCAAGCTCGAGGAGGCGGGCGCGAAGGTCGGTGTCGGCGACAACTGGATCGAGGTCGACATGCGTGGCCGCCAGTTGAAGGCGGTCGACGTGCGCACCGCGCCCTATCCGGCGTTTCCGACCGACATGCAGGCGCAGTTCGCCGCGCTCAACACCGTGGCGCACGGCGTCGGCACGATCACCGAGACCATCTTCGAGAACCGCTTCATGCACATGCTGGAGATGCGCCGCATGGGCGCGGAGATCCGGCTCGAGGGCAACACCGCCATCATCCACGGTGTGGAGAAGCTGACCGCCGCGCCGGTGATGGCCACCGACCTGCGCGCCTCGGCGAGCCTGGTGCTGGCGGGGCTGGTGGCGGAGGGGCGCACCGACGTCGAGCGCATCTATCACATCGATCGCGGTTACGAGGCGATCGAGGAGAAGCTCGCCCAGCTCGGAGCGCAGATCAAGCGCGTTCCGAATTAGTTCATTGGGCGAAATCGCAGGAAGCGATTTCGCCGGACATCAGCTTCGTTGCCGCCGGCGAAAGGCGTGACTTTCGCCGGCTGCGCTGGAGGAGAGCGATGCAGATCGGGATGATCGGACTCGGGCGCATGGGCTCGAACATGGTGCGGCGCCTCGCCCAGGGCGGGCACGACTGCGTGGCCTACGACCGCTCCGCCGCCTCGGTGGCGGCCGTCGAGGCCTCCGGGGCGCGCGGCGCGCGTTCACTCCGGGAGCTGGTGGGCTCGCTCGAGACCCCGCGCGCCATCTGGATCATGCTGCCGGCGGCGGTCGTCGATGGGGTGATCGCCGAGCTCGGCCCGATGCTCGCCTCGGGCGACGTGCTGATCGACGGCGGCAATTCCAACTACCAGGACGACATCCGGCGCGCCGCCGAGCTCAGCGCCGCCGGCATCCACTATCTCGACGTCGGCACGAGCGGCGGCGTGCTCGGGCTCGAGCAGGGATATTGCCTCATGATCGGCGGCGAACCCGAGATCGTCGCGCGGGTCGAACCGGTGTTCGCCACGCTCGCGCCGGGCGGGCGGCTGCCCGCGGGCAGCGCCGCCGGCCGCGCGGCCGGACTCGCTGCGGCCGCGCTCGGCTACCTTCACTGCGGGCCGCACGGCGCCGGACATTTCGTCAAGATGGTTCACAACGGCATCGAGTATGGGCTGATGGCCGCCTACGCCGAGGGGCTGAACCTGCTGGCGCACGCCGACGCGGGGCTGCATGCGGCCGAGACGGATGCCGAGACCGCGCCGCTCGCCAATCCGCGCTTCTATCAGTACCGGCTCGACCTCGCGGCGGTCGCCGAAGTGTGGCGGCACGGCAGCATCGTCGCCTCGCGGCTGCTCGATCTCACGGCGGCGGCGCTGGCGCGCGACGGGCAGCTCGGGAGTTTCGCCGGACAGGTCGCCGATTCGGGCGAGGGACGCTGGACGGTGCAGGCCGCCATCGACGTCGGCGTGCCCGCGAACGTGCTGAGCGCGGCGCTCTACTCGCGCTTCGACTCGCGCGGCCGCGGCGAATTCGCCGACAAGGTGCTGTCGGCGATGCGCCTCGGCTTCGGAGGCCACCTCGAGAAGAGCGGCTGAGCGCGCTGAAGAGCGGAGTTGCCATGGAACGTCGTGACTGCGATGCCGTCGTGCTGTTCGGGGCGACCGGCGACCTGTGCTATCGGAAGATCTACCCGGCGCTCTACCAGCTGGTCCGGCGCGGCATCCTCAACGTGCCGGTGATCGGCGTGGCGCGCCAGGGCTGGAAGCTCGAGCAGTTTGCCGCGCGGGTGCACGACAGCCTCGAGGCCTTCGTGCCGGGCGCCGACGAGGCGGTGCAGGCGCGCTTCATGGGTCTGTTGCGCTACGTCGATGGCGACTACAACGCGCGCCCGACGTTCGAGGCACTGCGCAGCGCGCTCGGCGACGCCCGCCGCCCGCTGCATTACCTCGCGATCCCGCCCAGCATGTTCGCGGTGGTTGCCGAGCACCTGAGCGCCTCGACCTGCGCGCAGGGCGCGCGCATCGTGGTGGAGAAGCCCTTCGGACGCGACCTGGCCTCGGCGCAGCAGCTGAACGCGACGCTGCACGCCCACTTCCCCGAGTCGAGCATCTTTCGCATCGATCACTATCTCGGCAAGGAGGCGGTGCAGAACATCCTGTACTTCCGCTTCGCCAACTCCTTTCTCGAGCCGGTGCTGAATCGCAACTTCGTCGCGAGCGTGCAGATCACCATGGCCGAGACGCTCGGCGTCGCCGGCCGCGGCCGCTTCTACGAGGAGGCGGGCGCGATCCGCGACGTGATGCAGAACCACCTGATGCAGATCGTGGCGCTGCTCGCCATGGAGCCGCCGGTCAATACCGAGGGCGAGTCGCTGCGCGACGAGAAGGTCAAGGTGCTGAAGGCGATCCGTCCGGCGAATCCAGCCGAGCTGGTGCGCGGCCAGTTCGTCGGCTATCGCGACGAGCCGGGCGTCGCGCCCGACTCGCGCGTCGAGACCTATGCCGCCCTCACCCTGCACATCGATTCGTGGCGCTGGAGCGGCGTGCCGTTCTACCTGCGCGCCGGCAAGCGCCTGCCGGTGACGGCGACCGAGGTAGTGGTGGAGCTGCGAGCGCCGCCGGCACGAGTGTTCGGCGAACTGGGTCCCGAGCAGCCCAACCATCTGCGCTTCCGCGTGGGTCCCGACGTCGCGATCGCGATCGGTGCGCATACCAAGAAGCCGGGCCCGGTGATGACCGGGCGCGACGTCGAGCTCTACGTAGCCGAGCAGCCGGGCGACGATATGGATCCGTACGCGGTGCTGATTGGCGCCGCCCTGATCGGCGACACCTCCCACTTCGCGCGCCAGGACGAGGTCGAGGCGGCGTGGGCGATCGTCGATCCGCTGCTCAAGGTCACGACGCCCCCGATCGAGTACGCGCCGGCGAGCTGGGGGCCGCCGCAGGCCGAGCGGCTGCTGCAGGGGCCGTGCGGCTGGCACAACCCGGGGGCGAAGCCGCACGACTGGCAGCGCTCCTGCGGGCGGTAAGCGGATGACGGTCGAGGCGCTGCGCGAGCGTGGCATGGCGCTGCATCGCGCCGGCGAGCTCGCCGAGGCGGAGCGCGTCTACACCGAAGTGCTGCGGCAGGATCCCGCCGACTGGCGCGTGCACCTGAATCTCGGCGGCGCGCGTCTCGCGCTGCGCCGCCTGCCGGCGGCGCTCTCGAGCTTCGAGGCGGCGCTCGCGCTGCAACCGGACTGCGTCGAGGCACACCACGGCCGCGGCATGACTCTCATGCACCTCAAGCGGCTCGAGGAGGCGCTCTCGAGCTTCGAGGCAGCGCTTGCGCTCGCACCGCAGTCCGCGGAGCTGCTGAACAGCCGTGGCAACGCGCTGCGGCGCCTGCAGCGCCTGCCCGAGGCCCTGGCGAGCTACGAAGGCGCCCTCAGGCTCGAGCCGCAGCTGCCGGCGGCCCACAACAATCGCGGGCTGGTGCTGCAGGCGCTCGGCGCCCTGCCCGAGGCGGCGGCGAGTTACCAGCGCGCCCTGACACTCGAGCCGCGGCTCGCCGAGACCCACAACAACCTCGCCACCGTGCAATGCGAGCTCGGCCAGCCCGGCGCGGCGCTCGAGAGCTGCAGCCGTGCGCTCGAGCTGCAGCCCGGGCTGCGTGGCGTGCATGGCAATTTAGGCAACGCGCTGCGCGACCTGGACCGTCCGGGCGAGGCGCTCATCGAGTACGAGCGGGCGTTGCTCGAGGCACCGGACGCGGCGGCGAGTCACTGCCAGCGCGGCAACGCCCTGCTCGACCTCGAGCGCCTCACCGAGGCCATCGAGAGCTACGATCGCGCGCTCGGGCTCGATCCCGATTACGCCCAGGCGCAATTCAACAAGAGCGTGTGCCTGCTGCTCGGCGGGGATTTCGTGCACGGGCTGCCACTCTACGAGTCCCGCAAGCGGCTCAAGGATGCTGCCGCGCCGCCACTCCCGGCTCCCGTCTGGGACGGCACGCAGGAGCTCGCCGGCCGGACGCTGCTCGTCTATGCCGATCATGGCCTGGGCGACACGCTGCAGTTCTGCCGGTACGCGTCGCTCCTCGAGGGGCGTGGGGCCGGCGTCGTCCTGCGCGTCCAGCCGCAGCTCACTGCGCTGCTCGCGAGCCTCGGCGCAGGCATCCGCCTCATCGGCGCGGACGAGGAGTCTCCGCAGTGCGACTATCAATGTGCGCTCCTCAGCCTGCCGCTCGCCTTCGGCACGACGCTCTCGAGCATCCCGGCCGCCGTGCCGTATCTCGCGGCCGAGCCGCGCCGCGTGGCGCACTGGCGCGAGCGGCTCGGGCCCGGAGGCTTCAAGGTAGGCATCGCCTGGCAGGGCAGCCGCCGCCGCATCGACGTCGGCAGGTCGGTGCCGCTCGCGATGTTCGGCGCCCTGGCGCAGGTTCCGGGCGTCCGGCTCATCAGCCTGCAGAAGGGGGCCGGAGTCGAGCAGCTGCAGCGCGACTCGAGTGCGATCCCGCTCGAGCTTGCGGGTGAGGAGTTCGACGCAGGTCCGCAGGCGTTTCTCGACAGTGCGGCGCTCATCGAGCACCTGGATCTCCTGATCACCTGCGATACCGCGCTCGCGCACCTGGCCGGGGCACTCGGGCGTCCGGTGTGGGTCGCACTCAAGTTCGTGCCCGAGTGGCGCTGGCTCCTCGAGCGCACGGACAGTCCCTGGTATCCGGGCATGCGGCTGTTTCGCCAGCCCCGCCACGGTGACTGGGAGGGCGCGTTCGCGACGATCCAGGCCGAGCTGGCGCGCCGCGTGCAAGACAGTCGTCGAGACTCGCGATATCCTGAACAGTCGTGAAAGCCACACGACGGCATTCCATCGACGGGCGGGAAGTGCGGGTCTACGACGGGCTGCTGAAAGCGAACGATCTGCACGGGCTGACGGCGGCACTGCAAAACGGGCCATTTACACGGACCGAATTCGCGCGCCCGGATACCCGGGCCTTTCTCCACTGGGTGCTCACCATATCCATTGACGCCGCCACCCAGCTGCCGGTTTATCAACCCACCCTCGCGGCTGCGGAGGAGTTCGCCGGCCAGACCGCGCACCGGATTTACCGCTGTTACTGCAACCATGCCGCGTATGGCGACATGCTGTTCACCCACACAGACTGTGCGCCAGGTGCCGGGGAGCTGACCGCCCTGTGGTTCATCACCCCGGAATGGAACCCCGAATGGGGCGGTGAAACGCTGTTCTTCGACTCGAGCATGGACGCGCAGGTGGCGGTGAGTCCGCGGCCGGGGAGACTCGTGCTGTTCGACGGCAGCCTGCCCCATGTGGGACGTCCACCCAACCGCATCTGCTATGTATCGCGATACACCCTCGCCTACAAGCTGCAGCCGCTGAAGCGCGACCCGGCCAACTGAGCTCCTGCCCTGAGAACCAGTCGCAACGATCCCTGCCCGTGCGGCAGCGGCCGGAAATTCAAACACTGCTGCGGCGCCCTGACGGCGCCGGCGGCCGAGACGGCACAGACGGGCCTGGGCGCGGCGCCGGCCGTCGCGCCCGTCGCGCAGCCCGAGCCGGACCTCACCACGCTCGGCGCCATGGTGCGCCAGGGGCGGTTCGCAGAGGCCGAGAGCTGGGCTGCGAGGCTCCTCGAGCGTGACGGAGCCTCGGGCACGCTCTGGAAGATTCTCGGCGTGGCGCGCGCGCAGCAGGGGCGTGACGGGCTGCCGGCGCTGCGCAGGGCGGCCGAGCTTCTGCCTGCGGATGCCGAGGCGCAGCGCAACCTCGGCGCGGTGCTCAAGGAGCAGGGGCGGTTCGCCGAGGCACTCGCGAGCTTCGAGCGCATGCTCGAGATCGAGCCCCACGACCTGCCGGTAACGATGGCCGCCGCCGATTGCCTGTGCGCACTCGGACGAGCGCGCGAAGCGGTGCCGCTCTACGAGCGTGTCCTCGGGCGCAACCCGCATCTGCCCGAGGCCCACAACAATCTGGGGAATGCCCTGCAGGAGCTCGGCGATTGCAGCCGCGCCGTCGGCTGCTACCGCCAGGCGCTCGCATTCAACCCGAACGACGCCGAGCTCAACGCGAACCTCGCCAATGCGCTGCGGCAGCTCGGTGAGCTCGAGGAGGCTCTGAAGTGCAGCCAGCGCTCGCTGGCGCTCGACCCTTCCTCGAGTCACGCGCACAACAACCAGGGACTGGTGCTGGCCGCTCTCGGACGAACCACGGAGGCGGTCGCGAGCTTCCGCCAGGCGCTGCAGCTGAACCCGCGCTTCCTGCAGGCGCTGCACCACCTCGGCAACGCGCTCACCGAGCTCGGCGATCAGCGCGAGGCCCTCGCGGCCTACAGCCGCGCTCTCGAGCTCGATCCGCAGCGCGCCGATAGCCACCGTTACGTCGCCGGCGCGCGTCATGAGCTCGGGCAGCATGCAGAAGCGAGCTCGAGCTATCGTCGCGCGCTCGAGCTCGAGCCGGACGATCGGGAGGCGCAGCTCGGGCTCGCCACGGTACTGCGCCTCGAGGATCGCGCCGCGGAGGCGGAGGCGAGTTGCCGCGCCCTGCTCGCTGCCGATCCCGGACACGTCGGCGCGCTCGCGCTGCTCGGCGACCTGCATGCCGACCGCGGCGATTTTGTCAAGGCGCAGGAGCTGTTTCAGCGCGCGCTGGCGCAAAACAGCAATGCGCCCGCGGTGTACTGCAGCATCGCCGCGCAGCGCCGCATGACACGGGCTGATGGCGCCTGGCTCGAGGGGGTCGAGGCTTTGCTGGCGAAACCCCTGCCGCTCGCGCATCAGACGGGGTTGCGCTATGCGCTCGGCAAGTACTACGACGACCTCGGCGAGTATTCCGAGGCGTTCAGCCACTACCGCCAGGCGAACGAGCTCAGCAAGCGTCATGCGGCGCGCTACGACCGGGCGCAGCTCACGCAGTACATCGACGGGATCATCGGCAACTTCGACGCCGCCTTCGCCGCGGCGAGTCACTCCGGCGCGTCCGTTTCGGAGCTGCCGGTATTCGTGGTCGGCATGCCGAGATCGGGCACGACACTCATCGAGCAGATCCTCGCATCCCACAGCCAGGCGGTCGGGGCGGGAGAGGTGAACTTCTGGGAGCGCGCGGCGGAGCGGTTCGCGGGCTGCGCGCCCGGCAGTGCCGCCCGGGCGAGTGCGCTGGCGGCACTGGGGCGCGACTATCTGGCGCTGATCGGCGCTCGCGCGGGCCAGGCGCTGCGCGTGATCGACAAGATGCCCGCGAATTTCCTGTACGCGGGACTGATTCACGCGGCCTTTCCGCACGCGCGCATCCTGCACGTGCAACGCCATCCGCTCGACACCTGCCTGTCGCTCTACTTTCAGAACTTCGGGGAGCGGCACCCCTACGCGAACGATCTCGACAGCCTCGCGCATTACTACGGCGAGTATCTGCGCCTCACCCGTCACTGGCGCGCCGTGCTTCCGGCGGCCGCACTGCTCGAGGTTCCCTACGAGGCGCTGGTCGGGGAGCAGGAATACTGGACGCGGCGGATCCTCAAGTTCGTAGGGCTCCCCTGGGATGCGCGCTGCCTGGATTTTCACCGCACCGAGCGCGTGGTCATCACCGCCAGCCGCTGGCAGGTGCGCCAGAAGATCAATACCCGCTCCATCGGACGCTGGCGCAATTACGAGCCGTACCTTGCGCCACTGCGGCCGCTGCTCGGCTGAGGTCAGCGAGCTGCCGCCGGGCGCGGGGAGGTCGTGGCAAGCTCACCGAGGGCCTCCTTGAGCGGCCCCAGCCAGGGTTCGAAGTTGCGCCACTGCTCCAGCGCGTCGGCATAGAGCGGCTGACGCACCTGCTCGGAGCTCACGGTCTGCACCGCGCGGCGGGTCTCATGAAAGCGCAGAGTCTGCTCTTCGAAGGGCAGACCGCAGTGCGCGAGCAGACGCCGCACCTCGCCCTCGAGATCACGCACCAGGCTCTCGTAGTCGACCCGATAGACCCGCCCCGGCAGCACCGCATCAAAGTGCGCCATGAGAGCCACATAGTCACGGTAGCAGCGGCCGAGGTCCTCGAGGCTGTAACTGAACAAGGCGCCGCGGTAGAAATGCTGCCTGAAGTTGGCGAAGCAGCAGGCCAGCGGTGCGCGCCGCACATCAATGATGCGGGCATTCGGCAGCATCAGATGGATGAGGCCGACGTGCTGGAAGTTGCTGCCCATCTTGTCGGTGAAATGCGGCCGGCCGAACCTACGGTGCGCGCGGGTTTGCGAGAGATAGCGCTCGCCGAGCCGCGCGACGTCCGCGCCCGTGAGCTCGGCGACCGACTGGGGATAGCGCGGCGGCACCCGGGAGTCCTCGTCCCGGTCGCCGAGCTCGACCACAAACTGCTGCGCCACGTAGCCGAGCTCGCGCGTACCTTCCACCTGCGAATGGCTGGCGAGGATCTGCTCGATGAGCGTCGAGCCGGCGCGCGGCAGGCCGACGAGGAAGACGGGATCGGCAGCCGGGCAACCCCAGCCGGCACGCTCGGCGAAAAACTCGCGCGTATAGAGCGCGCGCGTGCGCTCGATCAAACGCGTGAAGTTCTCCGCCCGGTAGCCGATCAGCGCGCGCCGCCGCGCATTGGCGCGCGCGTAATGGGCGAAGGAGGCGGCGAAGTCGCCGGTATCCTCCAGCGCCTTGCCGAGTGCGAATTCGAGCCGCGAGCGCTCCTCCTCGGGCAGCTGCTCCCGTGCGAGCTCCGCCTGCATGGCCGCAACGTCGCCGGGGGCAAAGCGGAAGGTCTTGAGGTCCGCGAGCGCCATCCAGGCGCTGGCAAATCCGGATTTGAGCCCGAGGGATTTGCGATAGGCGGCGACGGCCTCGCTGCCCTGCCCGGCGGTGCGCAGCATCTGGCCGTAGTTGACCCACACCGCCTCGTTGTCGGGAAACTCGCGCACCAGGTCCTCGAGGACCGCCAGGGCGCGCTCGGTCTCGCCGAGCAGGCCGTGTGCCTGAGCCTCGAGCGTGCGGTAACTCAGGTTGCGGGGGTCTGCGGCCAGCAGGCGCGCGAGGTGCGGCAGCATCGGTGCGCCGTTCTGCTGCTGGTGCAGCAGCCGCACGAGGTCGAGCCGTGCGCGGCTGTAGCCGGGCGCAAGGCGCAGTGCCTCGGCCAGCAGCCGTTCGGCCTCCCGGTAGTTTTCCCGCGCGCTCATCACTTGCGCCAGCAGGCGCAGCGCAGCCGTATCCTGCGGGTTGTGCGCCAGTGTCCGGCGCAGCAGCTCCTCGGCGGCGCCATAGCGCTGGTTGGCGAGGTCGGTGACGGCCTCGCTCAATCGGGCAGCCTCGGGCGCAAGCTCCTCGAAGCGCGCGTAGGCGGCATCGCAGGCCGCTGCCTCCCCCCGGGCATCGTGCAGCAGCGACAGCTCACGCCAGCCCTCGGCCAGGCCCGGCGCAAGCGCCAGCGCCTTCTCGAGCGCCGCAGCCGCTTCGCTCTCACGCCCAGCGGCGCGCAGTGCGCGCCCCAGCTCGAAGTGAATCACTGCGGAGCCGGGCTGTGAGCGCGCCAGCTCAGCCAGCTCGGCAGCGGCGGCCTGCGGGTCGCCGCTGGCACGATGCGCGGCGGCGAGCAGCAGCAGCGCCGTCGGGTGCGCCGGATACGCGCGCAGAATCTCGACGGCGGCGCGGGCCGCCGCCGGCGGGTTCTGCTCCAGCAGCGCGGCCACCCGGATCAGCTCGAATTCGACTTGCCCTGCGGGTTGCAACGCGCTCTCCGGACGGTGCAGGGGCGCGTTAGAATTGCGTCCCCGATTAAATGTGAACATAGGGGAGAGTCTTGAACGACGTCAACGCGGCGGGCAGCGCCCCGGGTGCGGACCCTGCGACGGTCCTCAAGCTCATTCAGGCTAGCAAGGCCGCCGGCGCCGCCGGGCGCAAGGCCGAGGCCGACCAGCTGCTGGCGCGCGTCGCGCAGCTCGCACCGGCCCATCCGGCGGTGCTGAATGAGCTCGGGCTGCAGATGCTGCAGCGGGGTGAGGCGCTCAAGGCCAAAGAGCTTTTTCGGCGGGCGACCCAGGCCGACCCGAAGCATCCGAACCTGTGGTCGAATCTCGCCTCGAGCCTGCACGCGCTCAGCCAGTGGCACGAGGAGCTCGACGCCCTCGAGCGGGCGCTCGCGCTCGAGCCGCGGCACCTCGCCTCGCTGCTGCAGAAGGGGGCGCTGCTGGAGGCAACCGGCGACCCCCGTAACGCCGCACGCATCTATCGCGACGCGCTCGCGACGCTGCCACGCGGAGCGACTCCGCCGGAGACGGTCGCTGACATGATCCGGCACGCGCGTACCGCCGTCGCGCAAGACGAGGCGGCGCTCGCCGCAGCCATCGAGGAGCAGCTCGCCGCGATCCGTGCGCGCCATGGCGGCGGGCCCACCCGGCGGGTGGACCACTGCATCGATCTCCTGACCGGCAAACGCAGCCGGTTCACGCCGCAACCGACGTTCCTGTATTTCCCGGAGATTCCCGCGGTGGAATTCTTCGATCGCCAGGATTTCCCCTGGCTCGATGCCATCGAGGCGGGGAGCGAGGAAATCCGCACCGAGCTGCTGAACGTGCTGGTGTCCGACCGCGAGGGACTCGAGCCCTACGTCGCCTACCGCGAGGGAGTGCCGCTCAATCAGTGGAAGGAGCTCAACCAATCGCGCCGCTGGAGCGCGTATTTCCTGTGGAACCAGTCCGTGCCGCAGTCCGCCCACCTGGCGCGCTGCCCGCGCACTGCGGAGCTGCTGAAGGGCGCGCCGCAGTGCGACGTGCCGGAGCGCGGGCCGACCGCGTTCTTCTCGATACTCGACGCGAAGACGCGCATTCCGCCCCATACCGGCGTGACCAACGCGCGCCTCACCGTGCACCTGCCGCTGATCGTGCCGCCGGACTGTGGCTTTCGCGTGGGCAGCGAGACGCGCGAGTGGGTTGCGGGCAAGGCCTGGGTGTTCGACGATACGATCGAGCACGAGGCGTGGAACCTGTCGGACGTCCCGCGGGGCATCCTCATCTTCGACATCTGGAATCCGTTCCTCACCGCGATCGAGCGCGACCTGATCCGGACCACCCACGAGGCCGTCGGCAAATACTACGGTGCGAACGCGGCGGGGCCGCTTTGAGCGCGCGCCGGCACCGACCGGGAAGCCTGCGGGTTTCCCTGGCACTGGGGCTCGCGCCGGTCGCCTGTGCGGCGCAGGCGGCGCCGCCGGTGCCGCCAGACGCGCTCAGCGCATGTGCGGCGATCAGCGCTGACGCAGCGCGCCTCGCCTGCTACGACAAGCTGGCGGCGCGCGACGCGCCACCCGCTGCACCGCCCGCCGCTGCGCCTGCTGCGGCGGTCGTGCAACCCCCGGGCGCAGCCGCACCCGCGGTGGCTGCGCCGGCAATCGCGGCGGCTTCCGCCGCACCCGCGGCGCCGCCGCCCGCTCCGGCCGCGCCTGCAGTGCCACCGCCCGCCTCCAGTCCTCCTGCGCCGCTCCCCCAGGGGTCCTTCGGGCTTTACGCGGTGGAGCACCCCGAGCCGCCTCCCGTGGCCCAATCGCTCGAGGGCCGCGTGACTGGAGTTGGGCGCAGCGTCAGCGGCCGGATGACCGTCTCGCTCGAAGGCGGGGCGTTATGGGAGCTGTTCGAGGCCGATCCGCTGCTCGCCGCGGGCGATGCGGTC
>DASPSF010000061.1:0-2270 GCA_035624075.1 Steroidobacteraceae bacterium
CGACAACAACGGCAGGAAGGCCGATTTCCGTCACGTCATCATCGTCATGACCACCAACGCCGGCGCTCAGGAGATGGCGCGCCCCTCGATCGGCTTCACCAACGCCGACAACACCAGCGACGGCATGGAGGCGATCCGCCGCATCTTCAGCCCCGAGTTCCGTAACCGGCTCGACGCCGTCATCCAGTTCGCTTCGCTCGAGCCGGCGACCATCGAGCGCGTGGTCGACAAGCTGATCCTCGAGGTCGAGGCGCAGCTCGAGCAGAAGGGCGTCACCATCTCACTCGACGATGCGGCGCGGCGCTGGGTGGCGAGCAAGGGCTACGACCCGAAGATGGGTGCACGTCCGATGGCGCGCACCATCCAGGAGCACATCAAGCGGCCGCTGGCCGAGGAGCTGCTGTTCGGCCGCCTGGCGAGCGGCGGGCACGTGCGCGTGTCGGTGAGCGGGGATGGGACGGAGCTGGTGCTCCACTGCGAGCCGGCGCAGGTGCCGGCAGTTACCGCCTGACGCGGCGGCGCGGGCCGAACCCAGCGCGTGATGGTCCGAAATGGGATAGTTAGGCAGTTGCCTAACTATTCACCAGGGGGCATTGCCACTCGCGGGCGCTTAGCCACTATCGCCCGCGATAGATGATGCGGCCCTTGGTGAGATCGTAGGGGGTCATTTCCACGGTCACGGCATCCCCGGTCAGGATGCGGATGTAGTTTTTGCGCATCTTGCCCGAGATGTGCGCGGTGACGACGTGGCCGTTCTTCAGCTTCACCCGGAAAGTCGTGTTGGGCAGGGTCTCGACGACCTCGCCTTCCATCTGAATCGCATCTTCTTTGGACATGGGGCCCTTAACGACTGCGGGGGCGCGAATTGGAGCACAAAGGCCGCTGGTAAGGCAATTTGCCCGGCGCGTTTTCCAGGCGTGCGTGGCTTAAGCGAGTGGCGTCGACGGCAGAGCCACCTGCTCGCGCAGCAGCCGCTGGAATGCGGCGCGTGGAATGGTGCGGGCGCCGAGGCTGCCGAGGTGGCGCGAGTAGAGCTGGCAGTCGATCACGGCGAGGCTGTTGCGCAGGCACACCGCCACCAGATGGGCCAGCGCCACTTTGGAGGCATCGCGCATGGCGCTGAACATGGATTCCCCGAAGAACACGCCCCCGAGGCGCACGCCGTAGAGCCCGCCGGCGAGCGCACCGTCGCGCCAGGCCTCGACGCTGTGGGCCAGACTTAAGCGGTGGAGCGTGAGGTACGCGGTGCGCATCTCCGAGGTGATCCAGGTGCCGGGGCTCGCCAGGCGCGGCGCGGCGCAGCCGTCGATCACCCCCACGAAGTCGCGGTCGATCGAGGTGCTGAAGCCGGCGTTGCGCAGCGTCTTGGCGAGGCTGCGGGTGCAGTGAAACTCCTCGGGAAAGAGCACCGCGCGCGGGTCGGGCGACCACCACAGCACCGGTTGACCGGGTGAGTACCAGGGAAAGATGCCGCGCCGGTAGGCGGCGAGCAGCCGCTCCGGGGAGAGGTCTCCGCCTGCGGCGAGCAGTCCCGGTGGATCCTCGAGCGCCTGCTCGGCGGGCGGAAACCACTCGGGCGCATCGTGGGCCGAGATCCAGGTGACGGTCTTCATGCGCGCTGCGGCGTGCCGCGCCGCCCGCGGTACGGAACGTGTTCCTGGACTTCGAGCGCGTAGCTCTCGACCGCCGCGCCTTCGCGCTCGAGGTATTGGGCGATGGCGGCGCGGAACTGCCGGTCGGCGATGAAGTGTGCCGACCAGGTGAGCTGCGGCTCGAAGCCACGGCTCACTTTGTGCTCGCCCTGCGTGCCCGGCTCGAAACGCGGGATGCCGCGCTCGATACAGAACTCGATCCCCTGGTGATAGCAGGCCTCGAAGTGCAGGCTGTGAAAATTGGCGGCGGCGCCCCAATAGCGGCCGTAGAGCGCCTCCTGACTGCAGAAGAAAATCGCCACCGCCACCACCTCGCGCCCGTGCAAGGCGAGCTTCACCATCAGCGACTCCGGCAGCCGCCGCGCGATCTCGGCGAAGAACTCCGGTGTGAGATACGGCTCGTGCCCGTGGCGCAGGAAGGTGTCACGGTGCAGGGCGTAGATGCGCTCGAGCAGTGGCGCATCGAGCTCGCCGCCGAAGCGCGTCTCGAAGCGCACGCCGCTCTCGGCCACGCGCCGGCGCTCGCGCCGCGCTTTCTTGCGCTTTTCGGCGGTGAAGGACTCGAGATAGTCCTCGAAGCTCGCGTAGCCGCGGTTGGTCCAGTGAAACTGGCAGTCG
>DASPSF010000033.1:0-51498 GCA_035624075.1 Steroidobacteraceae bacterium
TCAAAGCGCCACGCGCCGCAGTCGCAGCGCGTTGGCGACCACCGATACCGAGCTGAGGCTCATCGCCGCCGCGGCAATGATCGGGCTGAGAAGAAGGCCGAATGCCGGGTAGAGGACGCCGGCCGCCAGCGGAATCCCGAGCACATTGTAGACGAAGGCGAGTATCAGATTCTGCCGGATGTTACGCATGGTGGCGCGGCTGAGCGCGTGCGCGCGGGCGATGCCGGCGAGATCGCCGTTGAGGACCGTGACGCCGGCGCTCTCGATCGCAACGTCGGTGCCGCTGTCCATCGCGATGCCGACGTCGGCGGCGGCCAGCGCCGGCGCGTCGTTGATGCCGTCGCCGGCCATGGCGACGATGTGGCCCTGGCGTTGCAAGCGTCGCACGATCGCGTTCTTCCGTTCGGGCAGAACTTCGGCCTCGATGTCGGTAATGCCGAGCGTGTCGGCGACCGCCTGCGCGGTGGCGCGATTGTCGCCGGTCAGCATGACGATGCGAACTCCGCCCGCCCGCAGCCTGGCAAGCGCCGCCGGCGTCGTCGCCTTGATTGGATCGGCCACGGCGATGACGCCGGCAGGCCGGCCGTCGACGGCGACGAATATCGCGGTGGCGCCTTGGTGCCGGAGCGCGTCGGCGCGCTGTTCCAGGTCTCCGCCGCCGACGGCGAAATCCTTAAGCAACTTGGCGGTGCCAACCGCAACGTGACGGCCTGCGACTGTTCCGGTGACGCCCTTGCCGGTAACGGAGCCGAAGTCCGTCACATCTTCGAGCTTGACACCGCGCTCCCTGGCAGCAGCGACGATCGCGGCGGCGAGCGGATGTTCGCTCGACCGTTCGAGGCTGGCGCCAAGCGATAGCAGGGTGGTTTCGTCGAAACTTGCCGCAGCCACCGTCGCGACGACGCGCGGCTTGCCTTCGGTCAAGGTTCCGGTCTTGTCGACGAGGAGGATGTCGATCTTTTGGAGCCGCTCGAGCGCCTCGGCGTTCTTGATCAAGACGCCGGCGGTCGCGCCTTTGCCGACGCCGACCATGATCGACATCGGCGTCGCCAAGCCCAGTGCGCACGGGCAGGCAATGATGAGAACCGAGACCGCGGCAACCAGCGCATAGGCGAAGGCCGGCGGCGGTCCCCACAGCATCCAGGCCAAGAATGCCAGGACCGCAACGACGATGACGGCCGGTACGAACCACGCGGCAACGCTGTCGGCGAGCCGCTGGATCGGCGCGCGGCTGCGCTGCGCGTCGGCGACCATGCGCACGATGCGGGCCAGCACCGTCTCCGGGCCGACGCGCTCGGCGCGCATCAGGAGCGATCCCGTGCCGTTGATCGTGCCGCCGATCAGCTTCGAGCCGGCAGCCTTGGCTGCCGGCAGCGACTCGCCCGTGATCATCGACTCGTCCACCGCACTCGTGCCTTCGATCACCGCGCCATCGGTCGGGACGCTTTCGCCCGGCCGGATGCGCAGCCGGTCGCCGCGGCGCACTTGCTCGAGTGGCACATCCTCGTCCGCGCCCGCCGCGCTGATTCGATGCGCGATCTTGGGTGCGAGGCCGAGCAGCGCCCGGATGGCGCCGCCGGTGCGCTCGCGCGCCCGCAGCTCGAGCACCTGCCCGAGCAGCACCAGCACGGTGATCACTGCTGCCGCCTCGTAGTAGACAGGGACGGTTCCATCCGCGCCGCGCAATGAAGCCGGGAACAGCTGCGGCAGCAGAGTTGCGGCCAGGCTGAAGAGATAGGCCGCGCCGGTGCCGAGGGCGATGAGGCTGAACATGTTGAGCGAGCGGTTGCGAACCGACGCCCACGCGCGTACGAAGAACGGCCACCCGGCCCACAGGACCACCGGCGTCGCGAGGCTCAACTCGAGCCAGCCGGCCAGGCGCGGAGCATGCAGCCCTCCGAAAGCGTGCCGCGCCATTTCCCAGACGACCAGCGGTGCCGAGAGCACTGCGCCGACGAGTAAGCGCCGTGTCATGTCCGCGAGCTCCGCGCTGGACTCCCCGGCCGCCGCAGTCACGGGCTCGAGTGCCATGCCGCACAAGGGGCAGCTGCCGGGCCGGTCGCGGCGAATCTCCGGGTGCATGGGACAGGTGTAGGCGGCGCCCGCGGCCGCAGCCTCGAGGCCGGCACCCGGATTCGCGAACCGCGCCGCTTCGCTCAGGAACCGGGCGCGGCACCCGTCGCAGCAGAAGACATACCGGCGGCCCGCGTGCTCGGCGACATGGGGCGAGCTGGCGGACACCCTCATGCCGCACACCGGGTCGGTTGCCTGCTCGCCGGTGATATCCTGCGCCACGTCCGGAATCTTAAAGTATTGTGACGCGCTCGTTCCCGCGATGCTTCGATGGCAGAATCCGGCCGCAGTCATGTCCGCTCGCTCGATTGGGACTGTGTTGCTCCTCGCGTTGCTGGCGGCGACGAGCCGCAGCGTGTGCGCAGCAGCTCCCCCGAGTCTCGAGATCTATTTCATCGACGTCGAGGGAGGGCAGTCGACTCTCGTCGTCACACCCGACCGGCACACACTCCTGATCGACGCGGGATGGGCCGGGGACGGGTCCGGTTTCCGCCCGGGCGCCCCGCTCGAGGCGCGGGACGCCAACCGCATCGTGGCCGCCGCCCGCGCTGCGGGCGTCAGCCGCATCGACTATCTCCTCATCACGCATTTCCACGTCGATCACGACGGCGGCCCGGACGCGGCGGATCCTGCGACCTTCGCTGCGTTCAGGCCGCGGGTGGCGATCATGAACAACGGCGTCAGTAAGGGTGGGGCGTTGATTACCTACCAGGCTCTGCACCAGGTACCGGGGCTCGAAGGCGTCTGGCAGCTTCACCTGTCCGCCGAAGCCGGCGACAGCAATTTCGCGCCGCCCTACGTCGCCAACCTCGACGAAAGCACCGCCCACTGGATCGAGCTCATCGCCAGGGCGGATGGCTCTTTCCGCATCCTCAATCAGCGCACGGGCGAGTGGAAGGAATACCCGCCGCGATGAAGAAATTTACCCAGCTGATGGTGCTTGCTCTTCTGGCGGCGTGTGCCGTTGGCGCCTGCGCCCGCAAGAGCGGTGAAGCGGCCGGCGGTCAGGCGACGCAGCTGAGCTGCGGCAACAAGACCTATCGGGTCAGCGCGGAGCGGGTCGACGCCGAGGTCAACGAGGCCTGCGACCGTGTGAGGAAGTCTGCGGAGGCGCTCGAGGCGTATCGGGCCACCGTGGCGCGCTTCACCTGCCAGGAGAGCAACGGCCATGTCGTCCTGAGTCTGCTGGCACCGCGGGATGAGTTCGACGAATACGACCGGAACTGCCGGCAATATCTGACTGCCCAGGATGCTCTCCACAACCACACCATCGACATCGCGGCGCATCAGGCGGCTTCGCGGGATTTCACCGCGAGCAACAACCAGCTGGCGAGGAGGCACGCCGAGGCGGACAACGCGCTGTTCCGGCAGCGGGACGCCGATCAGGCGGCGCTCAGCAGGCTCATAAAGAATCGCGGCGGCTCGATCGAGATCACGAACTGAAGCCTCTCTGGAATTACCCTGGCAGCGGGCATAGCATTCGCCCACCCCACCCAAGGCCGTCCGTCATGACCACACTAACGATCAACGGCAAAGCCCTCGAGGTGCATGCCGCGGCTGACACACCCCTCCTGTGGGTATTGCGCGACCATCTGGCGATGACCGGCACCAAGTTTGGCTGCGGAGCGGGGCTGTGCGGCGCGTGCACCGTCCACCTCGACGGCGTGCCGGCGCGCTCGTGCCAAATCCCGCTGTCGGCGGTCGCAGGGGCGAAGATCACGACCATCGAGGGCGTCGCGCACGACAAGGTCGGCGCGGCCGTGCAGGCGGCGTGGGACCGGATCGACGTGCCGCAGTGCGGCTACTGCCAGTCGGGCCAGGTGATGGCCGCGACCGCGCTGCTGACGACGAACTCCCAACCGACCGATGAGGACATCGATAATGCCATGCGCGGCAACATCTGCCGCTGCGGCACCTACGTCCGCATCCGCGCCGCGATCCACGATGCTGCCAGGAGCCTCAAGGTGTGAAGCCATGAACGCCATACTGAATGCATCACGCCGCGATTTCCTCAAGGGCTCCGCCGCCGTCGGTGGTGGCCTGATCGTGGGTTTCTGTCTGCCGCCGGCCGGTTTCACCGCGGACTTGAAGCCGGTCGCCGCGAACGCCTGGGTACGGATCGCACCCGACAACAAGGTGACGCTCATCTGCCACCGCAACGAGATGGGCCAGGACGTCCATACCTCGCTCGCGCTGCTGGTCGCCGAGGAGCTGGGCGTCGACGTGCACAAAGTGGCGATCGAGCAGGCGCCGGTCGATCCCGTGTACATCAACTCGCTGCTCGGCGCCCAGATCACCGGGGGCAGCACCAGTATCCGCGACGCCTGGGTGAAGCTGCGCGAAGCGGGCGCTACCGCGCGCGTGCTGCTGACGACGGCCGCGGCGCAGCGCTGGCAGGTTCCGCCCGATGAATGCAGTGCGGACCATGGCTACGTGACCCACAAGAGCGGCAAGCGGGCGAGCTACGGCCAGCTCGCCGGGGCGGCGGCCGCACTGCCTGCGCCACAGAGCGTCCCGCTCAAGAAACCCGCCGACTTCACCCAGATCGGCAAGCTGCGTCACCGCCTGGACTCACCCGCCAAGGCACGCGGGCAGGCGAAGTACGGCCTCGATGTGGTGCGTCCAGGAATGGTGTACGCCTCGCTCGAGCAGTGTCCGGTGATTGGCGGCAAGGTCGCCTCGGTCGACGACAGCAAGGCGAAGGCGATGCCGGGCGTGCTGGCCGTCGTCAACATCGGCGAGGGCGTCGCCGTGGTGGCCGACCACTACTGGACCGCGAAGACCGCCCGCGACGCTCTCAACATCACCTGGGATTATGGTCCCGCGGCGGAGCTCACCACCGAGAAGATCTACGCCAGCCTCAAGGACGCGGCGAGCCGGGATGGCGCGATCGTGCGGCAGACGGGCGATGCCGCCGCGGCGCTCAAGAGGGCGGCGAAGACACTGCGGGCCGAATACCGGCTGCAGCTGCTGGCGCACGCGACGCTCGAGCCGATGAACTGCCTCGCGCTGGTCAGCGACCAGGGCTGCGATATCTGGACCAGCACGCAGTTCCCCCAGGGCGCGCAGGGCGTGGCGGCCGCGCGCGGCGGCGTCGAGGCGGCCAAAGTGCGCATCTGGCCGCAGTTCATCGGCGGCGGCTTTGGCCGCAGACTCGACGTCGACTTCATCGGCCAGGCCGCGGCGATCGCCAGGGCGGTGCCCGGCAAGCCGGTGAAGCTGATTTGGACGCGCGAAGACGACACCACCCATGATTTCTATCGCCCCGCAAGCTACCACACGCTGGCAGGGGGACTCGACGCCGGCGGCAGGCTGGTCGCGTTCGACTACAAGATGGTCTCGTCCTCGATCACCAACCGCATGTTCCCCGGCGTGGTCAAGAACGACCTCGACCCCTTCATGACCGAAGGCTCGGCCAATCTCACCTACGACATACCGAACGCGCTGCAGCGCGTGGTGATCCAGGAGTACGGGCTGCGCCCGGGCTACTGGCGCTCGGTGAGCCATCCGCTCAATGCCTTCGCCATCGAGAGCTTCGTGGATGAGCTCGCGCACGCGGCGGGCCGGGACCCGCTCGCGTTCCGCCTCGAGCTCCTCGACAAGCAGCCGCGCCAGAAGGCGGTACTCGCGTGCGTCGCCAGCGAGTCGGGCTGGGGCCGCCCGCTGCCGGCCGGCAGCGCGCTCGGGCTTGCGATGATGGAAAGCTACGAGTCCTACCAGGCGCTGGTCGCGCGGGTGTCGAAGTCCGGCGACGGTTTCAAGCTCGAGAGCCTCGTCTACGTCGTCGATCCCGGCATCGCGGTGCATCCGGATCAAATCGTGGCGCAGCTGCAGTCCGGGGCCGTGTCCGGGCTCATCAACACGCTCAGCAGCAAGGTCACGCTCAAGGACGGGCGGGTCGAGCAGCGTAACTTCGACGGCTTCCCGCTGCTGCGCATCAACCAGGCGCCGCGCATCGAGGTCATCGTGCTCGAGGGCGGTGACAAACCCGGCGGCATCGGCGAGGTGGGCGTACCGCTGGTGGCGCCGGCGGTTGCGAATGCGGTCTTCGCGCTCACAGCCAAGCGGGTGCGCTCGCTGCCGCTCGCCGATTCCGATATCCGGTTCGTGTAGGGGCGTGGGGGCTGCGGCTCAGGTACCGTCTTTCGGAAGCGGCGGCGCGGGCCAGGGGTGCTCGGACTTGCTGCTGAAGATCTCATCCGGCTCGGCGTGCGCTAGCTTCCAGTCGCCGCGCGCGATCTCGGCCTCGAGCTGGCCCGACCCCCAGCCGGAGTGACCCATGAAGATGCGCAGCCCCTCCATCGGCTTGTCCCGGTTGAGCAGCCGCAGCAGCAATTCCCGGCTCGCGCTGAGATAGACGCCGTCGCACGCCCGGACGGCGTGCTCGGGAGGCCTCGCGGCGCGGAACAGGAACCATACGGACTCGATCTCCACGGGTCCGCCGAAGTACACCCGGTCGTTGAGCTGCGCGAGGCGCTTGAGATCCGGGAAGAGGCGCGCGACCGGAAGCGGCGTCGGGCGGTTGATGACGATGCCGACCGGGGCGGGGCCGAGATTGTTCATCACCAGCACCACCGAGTCGGCAAAAAAGGGATCGGGCAGCTCGGCGCGGGCCTTGATGAGGATCGCGGTGAGAGGCTTCGCATCGTCGGCCGGCGTGGCGCGTGGCCACGCGCCCAGTGCGAGCAGCAGGCAGAGGGCTGCGGCGATGCCGCGCAGCGGAGCTAAGTCCGTTCTCACCGGGACCATCTTACGCGCGGCGGGCAGTGGAGCCCGAACTCACGAACGGGTAGCCGCCCGCCTTCTGTGACGCTCGCACGCCTTGGCTCGAATCGTGGCGCGCGAGGTGTGGGGCTTGTGACGCTTTTCACCGGACTCGTCCCCGGAGGGCGACCCTCGTCACATCCCTTGGCAGGACAGCCCCTACAATAACAATCGGTTACACCTTGCAATCAATCTGGGGAATGTTAAGTGAACATACGCAAGAGAAAAGCGCGCGCGCGCCGCAAAGCTAAAGCCAATCGTCTCGCGCGCTGGCAAAACGTACCGCTCTACGCGTAGAGAGCGGTTACTTGCACCACGGCTGCGCGATCTTCCGGAGCCGATGTCGCTGATACCCGCCTCAGTGGCTGAGCGGAGCGAGGGCCGCGCGCTCGAGTCCCTGGTTGAGCGCCGGCAGGTCAGTCTGCATGAGTTCCGTTAGTTGCGAGTCGACGCTCGACATCTCGCCTTCGAGTGTCCTGAGAGTCTCGAGCTGCGCTTCGGTGGGGGCGAAGTCGGCGCCGCCCGCGACGTCGCCGCCGCCCGTGCCAACCTCGGCGTTGAGCCAGATCAGATCGAGATAGGCGCCGTCCGCCTCGACGAAGTACTTATCGTCGCTATCGCGCAGGGCCCGCGAGACCAGGCGTGACTCGGCCGCCTGCAGCTTCTGGTCGAAGCTCTCGGCCGCTTTCAGGAGCTCGCTGCGCTGCTGCTGCTCGGCGGCGTGCAACTCGCGCTCCGGGGCCGCCGCCGGCTCCTCATCCGGCTCATCGTCCGCCTCGGCGAGCACCGCCTCCTGCTTTCCATGCGCCTTCGCCGGCCGCAGCATCGCCTCGATGACCTCGAGCTGCCGGCCCAGCCATTCGACCTGGTTGACGGCATCGGAGACGTGACTGATGTCGTCGCGGATTCTCACCAGTGTCCTGACCGAGAGCTGGATGTCCGCTGCCGAGCCGGGTGCGCGCGGATCGCTCACCACCGTGAGCGGCTGTGTCAGGGACTGGCCCGCCACCTTGAGGCGTACCGAATAGCTGCCCGGGGCGACGATCGGGCCAACCTCGGCCGGCTTCGAGCCCCAATGCGTGATCGGCCGCGAATCCTCGTCGCGGAAGCGCGGCTCTTGCCAGATGTGGGGATTGTCGGGCGCGAGCGTGCGCAGCGCCACGACCCGCGGTGACTCGTAGCGCAGGTCCCAGCTCACGCGGTTGATCCCCGCGACCAGATCCTTGGCCTCGAGCTTGCGCACCACGTGGCTCTCGGAATCGAGGATCTCGAGGCGCGCGGGATCTTTTGGCGCCGTGGCGAGCGAGAAATTGACCAGTGCCGCGCCGCCCTGCACGAAGCGGTAGGTCCTGCGCGGCTCGTACAGGACCACGGCCGCGTCGGAGTGATGCCGCGCCATCTGCTCGAGCGGCGTCACGTCGTCGAGGATGTAGAGCCCGCGGCCATAGGTGGACACGACCAGGTCGTGGAACTCCTTCTGCACCACCGCCCAGGTGACCGGTGCAGGCGGCAGCCCGTTCCTCAGGGCGCTCCAGTGTCCGCCGTCATCCAGCGAGTAGTAGAGGCCGTTGCCGGTGCCGGCGAACAGCAGCCCCTGGCAGTTCGGGTCGTCGGTGACCGTGCGCACGTAGGACAACTCGTGCTTCGGCAGGTCGTTGCTGATGCGCTTCCACGTCTTGCCGAAATCGCTGGTCTTGAAGATGAAGGGATCGCGGTTGTCGGCCAGATGGAAGTCGACGCTCACGTAGGCGGCCGCGGCATCGAAGCTCGAGGGGGCAATGCTGGTGATCGTGCCCCCGGGAGGCAGGCCCGACACGTGGCTGGTGACGTTCACCCAGCTCGCGGCGGCATCCTTCGTGTACCAGATCTGCCCGTCGTTGGTGCCGGCCCAGATCAGGCCCTTCTCGACCTTCGACGGCGCGATGGCAAACACCAGCTCGCCGTAGAACTGCCCGAGATTGTCGCCCACGATGCCGCCCGACGGGGCGATATGCGCCGGATCCTGGGTGGACAGATCCGGGCTCACCACCGACCAGCTGTGGCCGGCGTCGGTGGTCCTGAAGATTACCTGGCAGCCGTAGTAGACGGTGTTGTGGTCGAAGGGATCGATCGCGAGCGGCGGCGTCCAGTGGCAGCGGTACTTGATGGCGTTGGGCGGGGAATCGAGCGTGTGCTTCCACGGGCTCACCGAATGCGCCTCCCGGTAATGCGCATCCCAGCGCGTGACCGTGTCGCCGTAACAGGTTGCCCAGACGACGTTCGCGTCGGCGGGATCGGGAATGGTGAAGCCGGACTCGCAGCCGCCCATGTGGCGGTCCCAGCCTTCCTCCCCGCCGAGCGGCACGCTCGGGCCGCGCATGTTCCCGTCGTCCTGCATGTTGCTGTAGAAGTAGTAGGGGATCTGCTCGTCCACGGCCACGTGGTACATCTGCCCGATGGGGAGCTGGACGCGGTGGAAGCCGCGGCCATGCACGGTCGTGATGATCATCCCGCCGTCGTCCGTGATGACGAAGCGGTCGGGATTCGAGGGGTCGATCCAGATGTCGTGGGTGTCGCCGCCCCAGCGCACTTCGTGAAAGCTCTCGCCCGAGTCGAGCGACTGATGGAAGGAGCTGTTGGCGACCAGTACCTCGCTGTCGGTTCCGGTCGATACGGCGAGGCGGATGTAGTAGCCCGCCCGCCCGATCAGCGCCCGCTGGGAGTTGACGCGCTTCCACTGCTTGCCGGCGTCGTCGGAGCGCCACACCGACCCCTGGTCGCGGGTCTGGATGAGGGCGTAGATGCGCTGCGAGTTGGTGGGCGCGATCGCCACGTCGATCTTGCCGAGCGGCCCTTCCGGCAGCCCGTCCTTCTCGAGATGCTTCCAGGTCGTGCCGCCGTCGTGCGAGAGCCAGATGCCACTGCCGGGGCCGCCGCTGTACTCGCCCCAGGTATGCATCTCCACCTGCCACATGCCGGCGATCAGGGTGTGCGGATCGTGAGCATCGAGCGACAGCCCCGAGCAGCCGGTGTTCTCACCCGCGAACAACACCCGCACCCAGTGCTGCCCGCCGTCGGTCGTGCGGTACACGCCGCGCTCCTGCTGCGGCCCAGTGGCGCGGCCGAGCACACAGGCGAACACGATGTCGGGGTTGGCCGGGTGCACGATGATGCGGCCGATGCGGCCGGATTGCGGCAGTCCCATGTTGGTCCAGGTCGCCCCGGCATCGGTGGATCTGTAGATGCCGTTGCCCATCACGTCGCTGTCACGGATGACCCAGGCCTCGCCCGTGCCCGCCCACACCGTGCCCGGCTCCGAGGGAGCGACCGCGAGCGCGCCGATGGCCGCGACGTTCTGTTTGTCGAAGATCGGCGCCCAGCGGTTGCCGCCGTCGCTGGACTTCCACACGCCGCCGGAGGCCGCGCCGGCGTAGTACACGGACGGATCGCCGGGGACGCCGGCGACCGCGGCGATGCGGTTGCCGACGTGCGGGCCGACGAAGCGGAACTTGAAATCGCCCTCCGTGTCGGCGTCCGCGGCCGCTGCGATGCCGGCTGTCAGGCTGCCGAGGACCGCGATCGCGATCAGCCAGTAACGGAGTGTCTTGGCGGGCATCGGGTGTTGCTCTTGTTGGAATGATTGTGCCCGCGAGTTTAGCGTGGGACGATGCCGTGCAACATTAACGCGGGGTGTGGCGCGTGCAGGGGCGGGTGGCGCTGGTTACCGGCGGCGGCCGGGGGATAGGACGCGAGGCGGCGCTGCTGCTCGCGGCAGCCGGGGCGCGCGTCATGATCGTGGCCCGCACCGCCACCGAGCTCGCGGCCGTCGGCCTCGAGTACGTCGCGGCGGACCTGGGCACGGCCGCGGGCTGCGCGCTGGCAGTCGCCGAGACCGAGCGGCGCCTCGGCCCGGTCGAGGTTCTGGTCGTGAACCACGGCATCGGCTCGGCGCACGAGCGGCTCGTGTGGGAGCAGGACCCGGAAGTCTGGCGCGAGACCATGCGCATCAACCTCGACGGTCCGTTCGAGCTCGCACGGCTCACGGTCGGCGGCATGTGCAAGCGCGGCTTCGGCCGGCTGGTATTCACCAGCTCCACGGCCGGCGAGAAGGCCGAGCGCTCCGGCAGCGCCTACAGCGCCTCCAAGCACGGGCTGATCGGGCTGGCACGCGCCATCGCTCAGGACGCAGGTCCCTTCGGGGTCACTTCCAACGCGGTGCTCCCGGGGTGGGTGCGCACCGCCATGGCGGACCGCTCGGCGAACACGGAAGCCGAGCGGCGCGGCATCAGCGCCGAGCAGGTATGGCGCGAGCGCGCGGCGATTTATCCGCAGAACCGGGTGCTGGAGCCGCGCGAGGTCGCCGAGGTCATCGCGTTCCTGTGCCGCGATGCCGCCGGGGGCGTGAACGGTGAGGCGATCACCGTGGCGCTCGGCGGCATCTGGTAGGGGCCGAGCTCAGCGCTTGCGGCGCGTCGCGTCCTTCAGCCGGCTCGGCTGCAGCTCGCCCGCACGCTCGAGCACCGGGTAGGCCACCGAGCAGATGTGCGAATGGATGCGCTTCAGGTCGCGCAGTATGTCCAGGTGCAGGGAGCTCGATTCGATGGTCTCTGAGCGGCCCTCCCGCAGCCGCGCCAGATGGTTCTCCGCCGCCGCGAACTCGGTGGCGCGCAGCGTGGCCTTCTCGGTCACCAGCTGCCGTGCGGCCTTCAGGTCACCGGTCATGAAGACCCCGAAGGCGAGCTTCAGGTTGTCACAGACTTCCTGGTGAAACGCGGCCAGCTCGGCGGCGCCTTCGGGAGAGAACGCGATCTGACGCTTGATCTTTTTGGAGGCCACTTCCATCAGGTTCTTGTCGATGATATCGCCGACGTGCTCGAGGTTGATGGAGAACGAGATGATCTCCATTGCCCGCATGGCGTCGCGCTCGCCGAGACTTTCGCGAGTGAGCTTGGTGAGGTAGAGCTTCACCGCCTCGTCGAGGCGGTCCACGGCATCGTCCATGCCGGAAATCCCCTCGACCAGCTTGCGGTCATCAGTCGTAAGCGCCGTCATGGTCTGGCGCAGCATGGTCTCGACGATGTCGCCGATGTGGAGCGTCTCGCGGGCGGCGCAGGCGAGCGCCACCGAAGGTGTCGCGAGAGCAGTGTCATCCAGGTAGAGCGGCGTCGACGGATCGCCCGACTTTGGCCGCTCGGGCAGCAAGCGCGTCAGCAGGGCAGCCACGCCGTTCAGCGGGAGAATGAAAATCAGCGCCAGGGTCACGTTGAAGGCGGTGTGAAAATCGGCGGCCATGCGCGAGGGACTGGGCTCGAACCGGGCGAGTGCGGTGGCAATCGGCTGCAGGAACGGCAGCACCAGGACGCAGCCGATCACGCGATTCAGCAGGTTCCCCAAAGGCAGGCGGCGGCTCGCGGGGTTATCGCTGTGGCTGCCTTCGACCAGGGGATTGATCGCGCTGCCGAGATTGGCTCCAAGGATCAGAGCCAGGGCCGCCGCGGGCGTGATGAATTGCGAGTACGCGAGCGACATCACCAGCAGCACGACCGTCACGCTCGAGTGCGCCACCCAGGTGAGCGCCGCCGCCAGCAGCAGGCACAGCAGGGGCTCGGCGGTCACGGCGCCGAGCACGGTGCGCACCGCCGGCGCGGTTTCCGCCGGCGCCAGCGTGTCGAGCAGGATGTGGAGCGAGAGCACCATGAGCCCAACGCCGATGGCCACTCGCCCGAGATCGCGGGTCCGTGTCTGTCCGCCGCGCTTGAAGGCGGTCACGCCCACCAGGAACAGCACCGGTGCAACCGCCGAGACGTTGAACGAGAGCACCTGAACGATGAGCGTGGTGCCGACATTGGCGCCCAGCATGATCGCCAGCGCCGGCACCAGGTTGACGGAGCCGCCAGTCACGAAGGACGCCGTCATCAGACCCGTGGCGGTGCTGCTTTGCAGGAGTGTCGTGACGATGAGGCCGGCGAGAAATGCCAGAAAGCGGTTACTCAGTGCCTTGCTGAGGATGCGTCTCAGGTCCGAGCCGTAGGCGCGCACGATGCCGCTGTGGACCATGTGCAGGCCCCAGAGCAGCAGCGCGACGCCGCCGACCAGATCGAGAAGGATCATGCTGCCCATGTTCTTAGTGCGCTCGCATCGGACATCCTGTCACGATGCTCGCGGCGGCGCGCCAAAAGCGCGGTTTCGGCGCGCCGCTCGCCGCCTGCGGCGGCGGGCACATCCATGTGCCTGCGTGGGATTCGCGCATCGGGCTCGCAGCCGCACTATCAAGGGGCATTGCCTTTGACGATCACTCCGCCCTTCATGACGATCGCGACCGTTTCGAGCGCGTGGATGTCCTTGAGCGGATCCCCGTCCACCGCGATCAGGTCGGCGCAGCGCCCCGGAGCGATCGCGCCGACGTCGGCCGTCCGATCGAGGGCCTCGGCGGCATTCCTGGTCGCGGCCTGGATCGCCTCCATCGGCGTCATGCCCCATTCCACCATCTTGGCGAACTGGCGCGCATTGGTGCCGTGCGGATAGACGCCGGCGTCGGTGCCGAAGAGCATCTTCACGCCCGCGGCGTGCGCGGCCCGGAACGTTTGCCGCTGCTTGAGTCCGACCAGGCGCTCCTTCTCCAGGCTTTCGGCGAATACGCCGTTCCTGGCGCCCTCGGCCAGGATGTAGTCGTCATCGTAGATATCCATGTCGAACCAGGCGCCGTGCTCCTTCGCGAGCCTGAAGCTCTCGGCATCGGCGAGACTCGCGTGCTCGATGGTGTCGACCCCGGCGCGCAGCGCGTCGTTGATGCCCTCGGTACCGTGCGCGTGGACGGCGACCCGCAGTCCAAGGCGATGCGCCTCGTCGACGACCGCCTTGATCTCCTCGAGCGACAGCTGTTGCGCACTGACGCTGTCCCGCTTGGAGAGCACGCCGCCGGTCATGCAGACCTTGATGATCTGGGCGCCGTACTTGTGCACCTTGCGCACCAGCGCGCGGTACTCGTCCGGCGAGTTGGCAATCTGCGTATCGGGCGTCGTGATCGACGGCGGGAACTGCGTGGCATCGCAATGCCCGCCGGTCGCGCCGATCGCGTAGGTCGCGGGCACGATGCGCGGGCCGACGATATAACCGCGATCGATGCCCTGCATGAGCCCGACGTCCTGGTAGCCGAACGAGCCGACGTTGCGCACGGTGGTGAAGCCCGCCTCGAGCGTCCTGCGGGCGTTGGCGACGCCGACCGTCATCCAGAAGCTGTCGGTGTACTCGAGGCGGCGATAGCCGCTGATCAGCGGATCGCCGGTCAGGTGGACGTGCATGTCGATGAGGCCCGGGAGGATCGCCCGGTTTCCCAGATCGACTTTCCTTGCCCCGGCGGGCGCGGGATCCCCCTCGCGGCCCACCGCGCTGATGCGGCCGTCGGTGATGACGATCTGCGGCCGCTCGATCTCGCGGCCGGCGAGGACATCGATCATGCGGGCACCGGTGACGACGATCGTCTCGGCGGGCGCACCGGGCGCGAGGCAGACAGCCGCGAGCGCGGCGGCGAGCAGAGCGGTATTACGCATGGCTGACTCCGGCGGATGTGTGTTTGATCGCCCTCAATCGTCCTCGTCCGCGGCGGGTATCTTGGCGTCGACCTGCGAGGCGATCGCGGCGGGATCGGCGCCGGTGGCCGGATAGGACTCGGACCAGAGCACCGAGCTGTCCTTCACGGCGAGGAGCTTCACCGTCAGGCGCTGCGCCGGCGATTGCCCCTCCACCGTGCCGTAGAGAACATACTTCGCCTCGCGTGCGCGTCCCTGCGCAACGGCCGCCGCGGTGTCGGGGGAGCTGAGCGGCTCGTTCACGAGGCCCACGTGCCCGTGATGGGAGATGGCGATTCGGCCATACACCTGAGCGAAAGTAGAGTCGGCGAGCTTGCGGGCTGCCTCGTCGCCCGCGGGGGCGGCGAAGGGGATCGCCAGCACCGGCGCCCGTGCCGCCGCGACCTCCTTGCCGACCTCGTTGGCGAAGGTCTGCGCAATCTGCACGCCGAGCCTGGCGATGTCGGAGGTGTTGGAGCTGCCCTGATAGTTGTCGGCAATGTTCTTGAGCTTGCGCGCGTCCGCCGGCGAGATCGTGTCGCCGCCGGGCGCCTTCGGCGTAGCAGGTGGAGCAGCGGGCGCCGCCTCGTCCCGGTCCCAGTTGCGGCTCACGCTGCAGCCTCGGGACATGAGAACGATGGCCAGCCAGATCCAGACGATCCACTGGATCCAGCGCGGCAGCCGCTTGAACGTTATCCACGCCGACTGCAGCAGCCAGCCGGCGATATGCGCCAGGAATCGGATGCGCTGCCCGGGCTCCTCGCGCGGGAACTGCGGATACCGGCGCTCCTCTGGCGGCGGCATGGCCCGGGCGGTCCGCCCGCGCGCCGGTCGCGGGACATCCGCGGGGACGTCGTGGCCCGAGAGCAGCCGGCGGCACACGACCTCGAGCGCCGCGGTCGCCTCACCGCCCGGGACGCGGGTCCACTGGACCGCGAGGAACTTATCGGGAACGCGCGCGCGCGCCTGAGTGGTGTCATCGATGACGACCGGCAGGAGAAAAGTGTGGTCGTCCGCCATGTCCTGGGTCCGCTCGACCGCCAGGCGCCATTCCCTGCGGAAGTAACCCTCGGGACGCGCGTCGGTTTGCGCCGATATGACCGGCATGAAAAAATCGCACTCGCGTATCTGTCTGCGGATCTTCTGGTCCCACGCGTCTCCTCCGTCGAGTCCGCTCTCGTCGTACCAGACCTCGAGCCCATAGGTCTCGAGAGCGTCTCTCAGGGCCTGCGCCGCCTTGCGGTCCTCCGAGGCATAGCTCAGGAACACCGAGGGAGGCGGACGCTGGGGGTCGGTGGGCTCGGCGCTGGACATGGTTGCGGGGCAATGTTGGGTGAGCAAGGTTAGGGCAAAAATGCCCGGATTTCACGCAGGAAGCCGGCCGGGCGGCTCGGCGGCGGTGGTCACCGTGGCGGGGCTGCGCAAGACTTACGCCAATGGCCTCACCGCGCTCGATGACATCGAGCTCACGATCGAGCGCGGCGAGATCTTCGCGCTGCTCGGCCCCAACGGCGCCGGCAAGACCACGCTCATCAACATCATCTGCGGCATCGTCACGCCGAGCGCCGGCAGCGTGGTCGCCGACGGTCACGACATCGTGCGCGACTATCGCGCCGCGCGCAGCAAGATCGGGCTGGTGCCGCAGGAGCTGCACACCGATACCTTCGAGAGTGTCTGGTCGACGGTCACCTTCAGCCGCGGATTGTTCGGCCGGGCGCCGGACCCGGACCACTGCGCGCGCGTGCTGCGCGACCTGTCGCTGTGGGACCGCAGGGACGCGAAGATCATGACGCTGTCGGGGGGCATGAAGCGGCGCGTGCTGATCGCCAAGGCGCTGGCGCACGAGCCGACCATCCTGTTCCTCGACGAGCCGACCGCGGGCGTCGACGTGGAGCTGCGGCGCGACATGTGGCAGCTGGTGCGCCGGCTGCGCGACGGCGGCGTCACCATCATCCTGACCACGCACTACATCGAAGAGGCCGAGGAGATGGCCGACCGGGTCGGCGTGATCCACAAGGGACGGCTGATCGTGGTCGAGGACAAGACGCTGCTGATGAGCAAGCTCGGCAAGCGGCAGCTGATACTGCACCTGCAGCAACCGCTGGCGGCGATTCCCGCGGCGCTTTCCGGCTATCCGCTCGAGCTCGCCGACGGCGGGGAGACACTGGTGCTCAGCTTCGACGCCCACAGCGGTGAGAGCGGCATCGCGGCGCTGCTGAAGCGCCTCGGCGAGCTCGGCATCGACTTCAAGGACCTGCACTCGAGCGAGAGCTCGCTCGAGGACATCTTCGTCGGCCTGGTGAGCGGGCGGCCATGAACATGTTCGCGATCCGCGCGATCTACCGCTTCGAGATGGCGCGCACCTTCCGCACGCTGATGCAGAGCATTGCGGCTCCGGTGCTGTCGACCGCGCTCTACTTCGTGGTGTTCGGCGCCGCGATCGGCGCCCGCATGGGGCCAGTCGACGGCGTCAGCTACGGCTCCTTCATCGTGCCGGGCCTCACGATGCTGTCGATCCTCACCGAGAGCGTCTCGAACGCCTCCTTCGGCATCTACCTGCCGAAATGGTCCGGGACGATCTTCGAGCTGCTGTCCGCTCCGGTCTCCTACGTCGAGGTGCTGATCGGCTATGTGGGAGCCGCGGCCACCAAGTCGGTGATGCTCGGGGTGCTGATCCTCGCGACGGCGCGGGCGTTCGTGCCCTACGAGATCCTGCATCCGGTCTGGATGGTCGTGTTCCTCATGCTCACCGCCGCCAGCTTCAGTCTGCTGGGCTTCATCATCGGCGTGTGGGCCGGCAGCTTCGAGCAGCTGCAGGTGGTGCCGCTCATGATCCTGACGCCGCTCACCTTCCTCGGCGGCGCCTTCTACTCGATCAGCATGCTGCCGCCGCTGTGGCAGAGGATCACGCTCTTCAACCCGGTGGTGTACCTGATCAGCGGCTTCCGCTGGAGCTTCTACGGCACGGCGGACGTGAACGTGGTGGCGAGCGCCGCCGCCACGCTGTGCTTCCTCGCGCTGTGCATCCTGGCGGTGGCCTGGATCTTCAGGACCGGCTACAAGCTCAAGAACTAGTTTGATTGGCGGCCGAGGTTCTCGAAGCGCACGTTCCCGATCCGGTACGTCTTCCAGTCTCGATAGTCGAAGTGCCACCACTCGAATTCGTAGACCTCGAAGCCCTCGGCCTCCATGTGCCGCCGCAGCAGGTCGCGCATGCGGCGCTGCTCGGCGGTCCCGCCGCTGTAGGTCGGATAGGCCCGCTCGGTGGCCTCGTCGTACAGGCTCGGCATCCCGACCTCGCGGCCGCTCTTGAGCTCATAGAGCGTGAGGTCCACTGCGCAGCCGCGGTTGTGGCGCGAGCCCTGGGCGGGATCGGCGACATACTTATGGAGATCGGGCGGCATGGCGTCCCAGAAGATTTTGGTCACGTACCACGGCCGGTAAGCGTCGTGCACCAGGAGACCGTAGCCCTCGGCCGCCAGCGAGCGTTGCACGCGCACCAGCGCCTCGGCCGCCGGCCGCTGCATGAAGGCGCGCGCCTGGCTGTAGAGCGGCGTGCCGAGAAAATTGCGCCTGCTCGCGTAGCGGATGTCGAGCCTGATCGTCGGGTCGAGGGAGGTCAGCTCGACCAGATCCGCCGGGCGGAACTCGCCGCTCTCTGCCGGCGGCGTCGCGGCGAGCGCGATCGGAAGGAGCTCGGCCACCGGGCGCACCGGGGTGACGTGGAAGACGCCGCCCGTGATGTTGGTCTGATCGGTCGGGGTCGCAGGCGCGGCGCAGGCGGCGAGCAGCAACGCGCCCAGCAACGCGACCAGCCGCCGGCAGCCCGGCATGCCCAGCGCCCGGGTTGGGACTTTGATCAGAATTGGCATGAGCGAAGACTCCGGCTGAAGGGCTTGAGGCGAGCCTCAAACTCTACCCGATCGGAATGGGTGAAGCGTGTAGCAGACTATTGCTCAAGGTTGGGCAATACTGTGCGCGGATCAGGAGGTCGTTGTGTCGCTCACCACCTGCCCGAAATGCGGAGCTCCGATCGCCGATGGCGTCAGCGTCTGTCCGGGCTGCGGACAGCCGCTTTCCGGCAATCCGGCGCGCCGCATCGCGCTGGCCTGCGCGCTCGGTCTGATGGCGGCAGGGCTCGGCGCAGCGGTGCTGATGGTGCGCACCCCCGCTGACGGAGCCCGCAACGCCCGCGCCGTGCACAGCGGACAGCGCGAGCAGGTCGCATTCTTTTATGACCTGCTGGCCAACTGCGAGGTCGAAGGTTATCCCGAGATCACCGTGGTGCGCGGCCCCGACGCGGGAGCGGTGTCGGTGCAGAAGGGCAAGGCCTACCCGCGCTACACGCGCGAGAACATCCGCTTCGAGTGCGATCGCAATCCCGCTGATGCGATGCTCGTGTTCTATCAGTCGAACGCGGGTTATCGCGGCCGCGACTCGTTCACCATCACCGTCCGCTTTCCGGACAGCGAGGTGTGGACGGAATCCTACGGCGTGAACGTCTTCTAGCAGCGCTGCGCGCCGGGTGGTCGGGCCGCGAGGTTCACGGCCTGGCCG
Organism: Steroidobacteraceae bacterium; assembly: GCA_035624075.1. Classification (GTDB taxonomy): domain Bacteria; phylum Pseudomonadota; class Gammaproteobacteria; order Steroidobacterales; family Steroidobacteraceae; genus 13-2-20CM-66-19. Next base: position 18,942 of record DASPSF010000033.1, read on the forward strand.
GCGCCAGGGCGGGCTGCTTCAATTCGACCGCAATGGCGCGCACCAGGTCACGCAGCTGGGCGTGCTCGAGGTTGGCGAGCACCGCGATCGCTGAGTGAGTCTCCGGGATGATGAAGAGCTCCGTGCTCGTGCCGGACTGCCCGCCCGTATGCAGCACGAACCGGCCGCCCTCCGGCAGCGCGAATCCCAGCCCATAGGGGTCCTTGGCGCTCACCGCCGTGGCGGTCCACATCTCCTTGAGGGTGGCGGGTTTCACGAGCTTGCCGTCGAGCAGCGCCTGTGCGAAGCGCACCAGATCGCCGGCGGTGGTCACATAGCCGCCGCCCGGAATCTTGTAGCTCGAGTCCATGAGAACCGAATTTTTCACCCGGCCGTCGATCAGCTGATAACCGCGGGCCCGGTGCGGCACGATCTCGAGCACGCTGTCGACGAAGGTGTGAGTCATCCCGGCGGGCCTGAGCACGTGCTCGTCGACGTAGTCCTGGAAGCGGGCGCCTGCGGCGCCTTCGATCGCACAGCCGACGACCGTGTAGCCGTAGGTGCTGTAGGAATATGCGCTGCCGGGGCGAAACAGCAGCGGGTCATTGGCGAACAGGGCGAACCCATCAGCCATCCACTGGTAATGAATCGTGTGCTCCGGCTCACCCGGAAGGTAGTGACGGATCCCCGAGGTGTGCGACAGGAGCTCACGCGCGGTGATCGGCCATTGCTTCGGCGGAAACGCAGCACAGTAGCTCTGCACCGGCGCATCGAGATCCAGCCTTCCCGATTCGACCAGCGTCATGGCTGCGACCGCGGTGATGGGCTTGGCGATCGAACCGGTGCGGATCAGCGTCTCCGGGGTCGCCGGCACCGAGTTCTCGAGATCGGCGCTGCCGAAGGCCTTGGAATAAGCGAGCCGATCCCCGGTCAGCACGGCAACGCTGACGGCGGGAATCTGCTGCGCCTGCATCGCATCCTCGATGATGCGATCGAGCCGTGCGTCCGCCGCGGCCGGCGCCGCGCTCTGCGCGGCTGCCGCATGCGCTGCCGCGAGCAGCACCAGGACGAGACTCCGAGACCTTGCGTTCATGTGGGTTACTCTATAGAAATGATCGCACTCAGCGCCACCGACGTGTTGAGCCTGCTGACGCCCGGCGAGACGGTCGCCCTGGTAGAGGCCGCGGCGCTCGCCGCGGCGGGATCGTCCGACTGGGTCGTGCCGCAACGCCAGCACGTGAAGTGGGCGCAGGGCACGCTGCTCGTGATGCCGGCCATGGCCGCCGGCGCCACGGCAGTCAAGCTCGTCTCGGTGGTGCCCGGCAACGCCGGCCGCAAGCTCCCCGTGACGAACGGCCTCATGATTGTGGGCGATGCCACGACGGGCTTGCCGGTCGCCGTCATGGACGCCGCCGCGCTCACTGCAATGCGCACCGGCGCCGTCGGTGCGCTGGGACTCAAGTACATCGCGCCGGCCGGCGTCGATTCGGTCGGAATCGTGGGCACCGGCGTGCAGGGCGCATGGCAGGCGATCACGGCGTGCGCCGTGAGGCCGATACGCACCGTGTTTGCGCTGCGCCGCTCGGCGGCTGTCTTCGAGCGCTTCCGCGCCGCGCTCGCCTCGCACGCGCCCGCGGTGACCGTGGTGGCGTGCGCGACCCCGGCCGAGCTGCTGTCGCGCACGCAAGTCATCGTCACGGCGACCACCTCGGCGCAGCCGGTGCTGCCCGATGACGCGGCGCTGCTCGGCGGCAGGCACTTCATCGCCATCGGCTCCTATGAGCGGCACATGTGTGAGCTCCCGGACGCGATCTTCAGGCTCGCCGGCCACCTGGTGCTGGATTCGGAGTTTGCCCGCCACGAGGTGGGTGAGGCCGTTCGCGCGGTGGAGCATGGAGCACTCAGGGACGCGGATCTCTTCACCATCGGCGAGCTCGCCGCGGGCCGGCGCAGCGTCGACGTCACAGGCACCACCGCCTATAAGTCGGCTGGCATGGCGCTCTACGACCTTTACGTTGCGCAGGCGCTCTACCAGGCCGCGCGGCGGCTGGGTGTCGGACAGGAGTTCGCTCTGTGACTCGCGTACTCGTCACCGGAGCTTCGGGCGGGATCGGCGCCGCGATCGCGAGCGTGCTGGCCGCGCGCGGTGCCAGCATCGTTCTGCACTGTCAGTCGAACCGTGCGGCAGCGGAAGCCGGCCTGCGGCGTCTCGCGGGCTCCGGACACGAGCTGCTGCAGGCGGACCTCACCGACCCGCAAGCGATCGAGCGGCTCTGGCACGACGCCGATTCACAGCATCCGATCGATGCGCTGGTGAACAACGCCGGCATCTTTCCCAATCATCCGCCGCTCACGACCGACTACGCGGGGTGGACCGCCGCCTGGCAGCGCACGCTCGCGATCAACCTATCGGGCCCCGCGTATCTTTCCTATTTCGCCGCGCGCGCCATGGTGGAGCGGCGCTCCGGCGGCAGGATCGTCAGCGTTTCCTCGCGCAGTGCCTTCCGCGGCGAGCCGGTAGCGCCCGCATATGCCGCGAGCAAAGCCGGTCTCAACGCCTTCAGTCAGTCGATGGCGAAAGCATTGGCGCCTGAGGGTGTCTACGTGTTCGTGGTCGCGCCCGGCTGGGTGTCGACCGCGCGCGTCGCCAAGGCGATTGCGGACGAGGCCGTGATCGCCGATCAGCCCCTGGGGCGCGTCGCCACGCCCGAGGAGGTCGCGCAGGCGGTGACGTTCTGTGTGCTCGACGCTCCCGCGAGCATGACGGGCGCGATTCTCGACGTGAACGGCGCTTCTTACCTCCGATAATTGGCGGAAATCGCCTGCGGCCAGAGGCAGCGCGCGTGATGTTCCCCGTCACGCAAGTTCGATAGTCATCGAACTTTGTCTCCGGAAGCCCCGATAGAAGGGCTTAACGAGCCAGAGTTCTATAGCCATCGAACATTGCCTGCGGAAGCCCCGATACAGGGCCTTAATGAGCCAGAGTTCTACAGCTATCGAACATTGCCTCCGGGAGCCCTCGCATGAGGCCTCCCGGCACCAACCCCGACGATGCTTCTCACCACGAGCAGCGCTCTTGCCGGCTGCGTCAGTGGCTCGTTCGGCGGATGAAGTCCGCGACGTTGTCGTGCAGCTGCTTGAGCGAGCTCTCCTTGGCGTACACCATGTGTCCCGAGTCGTAGAAGCGGTACTCGATGTTGCCGACGAGACTCTGGGGAATCGGCAGGTGCTGCATCTCGTAGACACCCTGGAAGAAAGGCGTCGCCAGATCGAAGTACCCGGCGTCCAGCTGCACCTTGAGGTTGGGATCGCGCTTCATCGCATCGGCGAGGTCGGGCATGACGTTGGCCGCCTGGCGCGCCGATAGCGGCGCGCCCGTCTGGCCCGGCAGCTGGTGGGCGAAGTTCCAGGTGCGGAAGGTCTGGATGCTGGGGTGGAACTCCTCGTCCTGACCGTAGTGCAGCTCTTTGCGCGCGTAATCGTTGAACGCCGCCACGTAGGCCGCGCCGATCGAGGCGGACTGCGGGTCGTAGTCGGCGCGCTGGCTGAGCGGATCGAGGTCGGGACCGGAGAAGCGCGTGTCGAGCCGGCCGGTGGTGATGTCGCCGGCGGCCTGCAGGTTCTGGCGGAACTCGCCGCCGTCGATGCGCAGGTCGGCCTTGAGAATGTAATCCACCGGGAGCCCGGTGTACTCGTGCAGCTTGCCGGCGATGGCGGCGCGCTCGCTGCTGCCGAGCGCGGAGCCCGCTGCGAGCGCGCGCGCGTAATCACCCAGCGCGAACTGCTCGACCTCGGTCAGGAACGCTTCGAGATTCGCATGCTCACCGGGGAGCTTCTTGTGATACCAGGCCGTGGCGGCATAGGTGGGCAGGGCGGTCTGGTAGGGCAGATCGATGCCGGGATTGCCGGTCGGGCGATCCGGGCTGAGATCGAAGTTGAGGATCTGCGAGAGCAGGATGACGCCGTTGAGATCCACCGAGCGCTCGGACGAGAGGTAGCGCGCCACCACGGCCGAGCGCGGCGTGCCGTAGCTCTCGCCGAACAGGTACTTGGGCGAGTTCCAGCGGCCGTATTTGGTGAAGAATTCGGTTATGAACTGGGTGAAGGCATAGGCGTCGGCATCGACGCCGAAGAACTCCTTTTCCTTGTCCTTGCCGGCGATGCGGCTGAAGCCGGTGCCGGGAGCGTCGATGAACACGAGGTCGCTGGCATCGAGCAGACTGTAGGCATTGTTGATCAGAGAGTAGGGCGCTGCCGGGGTGTGCGAATCGGTCGAGGTCACGACGCGGCGCGGGCCGAAGGCCCCCATGTGCAGCCACAAGGTCGCCGAGCCCGGGCCGCCGTTGTAGAGGAAAGTCACGGGACGCTGTGGGCCGCCGTCCTTCCTGAAGTACGCCACGTAGAACATCGACGCTTCAGCCGTCGGATTGTGCTCCGCCCCTTCCTCGCCGACCTTGGCGTTCGGGTCGGCCGGCACGTCGTCCCAGCCCCGGGGATGGACGATGAGCGTACCGGCCACCGCCTCGTAGGCGATCGCGTGCCCCTCCACCGTCACCGAGCCGTTGCTGGTGACCGACTCGGACTTGAAAGGCTCGAACTTGTGGGCCGCCGCCTTCTCCGCCCCGCCCTCGGTCTTGCGCTCCTGCGGCGGGTCGGCCGCTACCGCCAGCGTGACGCACAAGGCGAGCGCGACAGCGAGCAGCAGACGGGAGGTCAACTGGTGGCGGCTCATGATCGCTTCCTCTTATTGGTTCCAGCCCGGCGGGAGCGCGAGAGTCTAGCCGAGCAAACCTGGCGCCGCACCACCGCCGCCAGGGCGGTTACACCAGGTTACTTCGCCGCGGCGCCCGCGATCACGGCGTACACGCCGGTGAAGCTCATCACCAGCGCTTCGTGACATTTAACGTCGACGGCAACTTCTGTCCGGCCGCGGCCGCTGCGCGAGAGCATGCGCCGCAGCTTCTGCCGGCGTGCGGCCGGGAGCTCCTGCGCGATCGCGCGAAAGTCGGCGCGCGCCGGCGCCAGGAAACGCGCGGTCGAGCTCTGCAACACCACCTCGGCCGCGACGGATTCGGCCGCGCACCAGCGCATGACCAGCGCCCAGCCGGCGAGCGCCGCCACTGAGTAGAGGCTGCCCGCGAATCCGGTTCCCTTGTCGTTGAGATTCGACGCGAGCGTCGCGCTGATCGTGACCGGCTCGACGGCTTCGAGCCTCATACCGAGGGCCCGCGCCGGCGCAATCCGCGCCGTCAGATAGGCCGCGAGGCTCTCGAGATCGGTGAGTTGGGCATTTGACATGTGCCGCCGGCTCGGGTGAGGTGCGCCCGCGGCGCGTGCAGCCGGTGCTCTAAGCGCCGGGCTCCAGGTACTGATCGAACCAGCCGACCAGGCGCGTTATGACGTCGACCTGGTCTTCGTGCTTGAAGAAGAAGTGTCCTTCGTCCGGGTAGACGACGAACTCGGTCCTGACCCCCAAGCGCTGCAGCGCGTTCCAGTACTCATAGGACTGCGTGATCGGCACTTCCGCATCACGGTCGCCGCCGACCACGAGCGTCGGCGTGTGCACGTTCTTGATGAAGGTCATCGGCGAGCTGCGCTCGTAGACCTTCGGATCGTCGTACACCGAAGCGCCGAAGTAGGGAATCATCCAGGTGTCGATGTTGTTGGTGCCGTAGTAGCTCAGCCAGTCGGACAGCCCCGCGCCCGCGACCGCGGCCTTGAAGCGAGTGGTCTGAGTGAGCGCCCACATGGTCATGTAGCCGCCGTAGCTCCAGCCGGCGATGCCGAGACGCGCAGGGTCCACCGGTGCGCTCTTCAGCGCCGTGTCGACGCCGGCGAGGATGTCGCGCAGGTCGCCGTAGCCAAAGTCCTTGACGTTGGCCTGGGTGAAAGCCTCGCCCTGGCCATAACTGCCGCGGGGATTGGGCTTGAGCACGAAGAACCCCTGACTCGAAAGCACCGCGTCGTAGGAGCCCGGGCTTGCCGGAAAGAGGGGGTAGGCGGCACCTGCGGGACCGCCGTGCACGTGCACGACGAGCGGATAACGCCTGCCCGGTATGACCGAGGGCGGTGCGATCAGCATGCCCTGCACCTTGAACTGGTCACTCGTCCAATAGAGATTCGTGGCGGGACCGGTGATCGGGCGCACCGCGGCGTTGATGCGGGTGATTGCCCGCCACCTGCCCGGTGGCCCGCTCTCGACCTCGGGCGGCGAAGTGTAGGACTGGCGGATAACGGCTGACATCGCGCCGTTCCTTGCGAGCGAGATGCCGACGTCACCCGGTGTGAAGCCGAAGACGTTGTTGGCCCAGATCATCTCGGGCGCACGCCACAGCTCGCGCTGCGATTTCGCACCGACGTCGATCGAGGCGAGCACTTCCTCACCCGCGGCGAACTCGGTGGCGATCAGGTGCGTCGCCGAGCCGTTCCAGGTGATGGTGTGCACGGAGGCGGCGAGACCGGGCGTGACGTCGATCGCGTCCCCTCCCGAGGCCGCGATCAGGAAGACATCCCCTCCGGTGATGGTCTCATCACTCATGATGCCGCCGATCCAGGCGATGCGCTGGCCGTCGCCGGACCAGCGCGGGGAGGCGATTTGCAGGCGCGGCTTCGCCAGCGTCGTCACTGCCCCGCTCTCGGCATCGCACAGGTCGAGCTCTGCGATCCACCAGTTGTCGTCTCCCGAGCCATGCGCGGCACTCACCACGAAGCGCCGGCCGTCGGGCGACCAGTCATACTCGTAGATGTTGAGGTCGGCGGGACCCAGCAGGCGCGGCTCGCCCCCCTCGGCCGCAATGACGGCGAGGCGCTGCTCGTACACGGTCGAGGAGAGCACGCCGGCGTCCCGCGCCAGCGGATTGAGCGGTCCCGGAGTCCTGGGGGCGCCCACGGAGTAGAGGAACGCGATCCTCTTGCCGTCGGGGGAGAAGCGCGGCGTATCGAGCGGGCCGTGCGCGTGGGTGATGATTCTGACGCCCCTGCCGTCGGCCGCGGACAGCGCGATCTGCGTCTGCTCCTTCTCATCGGTGGTGACGAAGACGATCCGCCGGCCATCACCCGACCAGACGGCGCCGTGCTCATCGCACACCGCGCCCGGACAGGCGGTGAGCCGTGTCTCCCCGGACCCGTCCTGGGCGTTCACGAGGTAGAGCGCGGAAACATCCACGTCGGCGCCGCCGCGCTTGCCGCGCACCAGGCGGCCGTAGACCAGGCGTTTGCCGTCGGGCGACAGTGCGACCTCGTTGATCGCGTGCACCGAGTTGAGCGCATCGAGCGCGCGGCTGATGCCCGGAGAATCCGCGCGGGCGTCCAGGAGCGGCGCCAGGGCGAGCAGCACGACGGATGACGATCCCAGCAGGCCGCGCATCAACCGCGTCATGGATTCACCCGTATCGTGACGTTCGAGAACCACAGCTCTTTCCAGCGCTTCACCTTGTCGTCCGCGGACAGCGTTCGCGGCGATACCGGCTGTTGCGCTCCGAAGGCGACGCCCTCCACGACGTTGGCGTTCACCGCGGCGTACAGCCGGCCGGCCTCGGGATAGAGCGGGCCGACCAGCACGCCGCAATTTCTGCACAGCAGCAGCTCCGCCTGACCGCTGCCCTGGGCGTAGCGGCCGCAGTCGCGCTCATCTCTGACGAGGATGAGAAGCGAGCCTTGCGGGTCCGAGACGTACGCGGCCCGGTGCTTGCGGCAGAAGTCGCAGTCACAGGCGCGTGGGTTATAGGTTCCGGCGCTGCGCGTCAGCTCGAGCTCGACGCGGATGTTGCCGCAATGGCATCCCCCGCCCAGTTTCTGCACGGGATGAACACTACGTGCGCGGTCCGGGCGGCGCAAGGGCCGCCCTTGGCTACAATGGGTCCATGACACCAACATCAGCGGAGCCGATGTCCAGGGTGCTGAGCGCCGCCACCTTTGCCGCGGAGCGTCATCGGGACCAGCGGCGCAAGGGCAAGGACGCCTCACCCTACATCAATCACCCGCTCGCGCTCGCGAGCCTGCTGGCCGGGCAGGGCGAGCGCGATCCGACACTCCTCATGGCGGCGCTGCTGCACGACACGGTCGAGGACACCGCCACCAGCTTCGAGGATATTGAGCATGCCTTCGGCCGGGAGGTGGCGGACATCGTGCGCGAGGTGACCGACGACAAGACCCTGCCGAAGGCCGAGCGCAAGCGGCTGCAGATCGAGCACGCCGCGCACCTGAGCCGCGCGGCGAAGCTGGTGAAGCTCGCCGACAAGATCTGCAACCTGCACGACATGGTGGTCTCCCCGCCCACCGGCTGGCCGCTCGAGCGCCGGCGCGAGTACTTCGACTGGGCGAAGGCGGTGGTCGATCCCATGCGTGGAGTGCACCCGGAGCTCGAGGCGCTGTTCGACCGGCAGTACCGGCGCAAGCCCGCCGAATCCGGCTGAGGCGCGCCGAACGGTTGGCGTGGCGCGGCCGATGCGCGCGCCCGGGCGTGTCGCCCGCGGCAGCTGCGAACGTATGATGGCTACATGGCCGGATTACGCGTCGCGGGGATGATGTTGCTCGCGTGGCTTGCCGCCGGGCCCGACGTCAGCGAGGCGGGAGATGGCGCCGGGGCGGTGCCCGCGACCATGCGCGCGGCCGCCATCGATCGTAAAGGGGGCCCCGAGGTCCTGACGCTGCACCAGTTGCCGGTTCCCAAGCCCGGCCCGGGCGAGGTGCTCATCGCGCTCGACACCGCGGGCGTCGGTCCCTGGGACATCGACGTGCGCGAGAAGCTTGCGTACTGGAAGGATCAGCAATTTCCGGTGGTGCTGGGGGTCGACGGGGCCGGCACAGTGGCAGCGGTCGGGCCCGAGGTGCGCGGCTTCAAGCTCGGCGACGCCGTGTACGCCTACGCCTGGAACAACCCCAAAGGCGGCTTCTATGCCGAGTATGTGGCGCTCCCCGCGAAGGCGGTCGCACACGTCCCGGCCGGTGTGAGTCTCAAAGACGCCGGTGCGATGGCGGTGTCGGCGCTCACCGCGCTCCAGGGCGTCGACGATGCGCTGCACATCAAGCCTGGGGAGACCCTCATCATTCATGGCGCCTCGGGTGCGGTCGGCAGCCTCGCGCTGCAGTTTGCGAGATTGCGCGGCGCGCAGGTGCTCGCCACTGCCTCGGGTGAGGACGGCATGAGCTTCGTCACCCGCCTGGGCGCGAGCGCCGCCGTGGATGGCCGGCACGGCGACATTGGCGCCGCGGCCCGCGAGTTTGCGCCCGGCGGCGTCGATGCGGTGCTGGCGCTCGCCGGCGGCGATGCCCTCGAGACCTGCATCGATGCGCTCAAGCCCGGGGGACGCGTGGCCTTCCCGAGCGGCGTGCGTCCCGAACCCAAGGCGCGTGCGGGCCTCGAGGCCGTGAAGTACGATGCGCTCACGGGTCCCGACGAATACGCGCGGCTCAACGAAGCGATCCAGGCTGCGAAGCTCGAAGTGCCGATTGCGGCCGAGTTCCCACTCGCGGACGCCGGCAAGGCCCAGGAGCGCATGGCCGCGGGGCACGTACTCGGCAAGATCGTGCTGCGGATCGTTCGCTGAGGCCAGATTCAGGTCTGGGGCGGGGCGCCGCCCTCGGCACGGCGGCGCGCGACGAACGCCTCGAGCGCTTCTGCGACCGCCGGATCCATCGGCGGCGGCTGAAACGCGGCGAGCGTGTTGCGCCACACGGTGTTGGCCCGCTGCGTGGCAGTCTTGGCGCCGTCGTCGAACCACTGGCCGTAGTTGCGCCAGTCGGAGACCAGCGGGCTGTAGAACGCGTCGCGGTAGCGCGTCAGGGTGTGGGCGGCGGAGAAGAAGTGTCCGCCCGGGCCCACTTCCGCGACCGCCTCGATGCCGATGTCGTCGCTCGAGGCCGGCACCGGCTGGAACAGCTCGGCGAACATCTGCAGCATCTCGACGTCGAGGATGAATTTCTCGAAAGAAGCCGTGAGGCCGCCCTCGAGCCAGCCGGCGGCATGCAGCACGAAGTGGCAGCCGCCGAGCAGTGCTCCCCACAGGCTCATCTGCGCCTCGTAGACGGCCTGCGCGTCGGGGGCGTTGCCGGCGGTCGCGCTCGAGCAGCGCCACGGCACACCGATGTGGCGCGCGAGCTGCCCGGCGCCGAAAGCCGCCTTGGCGTACTCGGGCGTGCCGAAGGCGGGAGAGCCCGACTTCATGTCGACGTTCGAAGTGAAGCTCCCGTACATCACCGGGGCGCCGGCGCGTGCGAGCTGCGAGAGCGTGATGCCGAACAGCGCCTCGGCATGTGCGAGCGTCAGGGCGCCTGCAATGGTGATCGGCGCCATCGCGCCGGCGAGCGTGAACGGCGTGACGATCATCAGCTGCCCGTTCAGGGCGAACTCGATGATGCCGTCGGTCATCGGCAGGTCGAGCTGCAGCGGCGAGTTGGTGTTGCAGATGCTGTAGCAGCGCGGCTCGCGGCGGAAGGTCTCCTCGTCGATCCCGTGCGCGATGCGCAGCATCGCGAAGCAATCGCCGAGCTGTCCTGCGCCGCGGCTGTAGAAATTGGGTGGCTTGTCGCCGAGGGTGAGCTGCGCGAGCGTCGTGTCGAGGTGGCGCTCGTGCACCGGCGCATCGCCCGGCTCGGTCATCTGTCCGAGCACGTGGATCACGTCGAAGGCCTGCGCCAGGCGCACCAGGTCGCGGTAGTCCGCGATGGTGCCGGAGCGCTTGCCGCGCTCGAGATCGTTGACGCTCGGCGGGCCGGCGACCGGCGCGAAGATGACGTGGCGGCCGCCCACGCGGCAGGTGCGCTCGGGGTTGCGGGCCACCAGGTTCACCTCGCCGGGAACGGTGGTGAGCGCCGCGGCCACCATGCCGGGATCGAGCCGCACCATCTGCGTCGCCTCATCCACCGCGGCGCCGGCCGCGGCCAGCAGGCTTCGGCCGCGCGGTGACAGCACGCGCATCCCAAAGCGCTCAAGGATGCCGAGTGCGGCGAGGTGGATGCTCTCCACCTGGTCCGCGGAGAAGATCCGCACCGGCTCGAACGGGTTGACGAGATGGCGATAACGGGTGGAGCGCGGCGGCTGGCCCGCGGCCGCCGCGCGCGGCGACTCGCGCCGGCGCGAAGTCATGGGGTACCTCGCGCGCGCGCGATCCACTCATCGACCAGCTGCGTAAGAAGCGTGAGCGGCACGCCGCCGTTTTCGAGAATCACGCTGTGGAAGTCCTTCAGCTGGAATCTGGGTCCGAGGGCCGCCTGCGCTTTGGCGCGCAGCTCGAGGATCTTAAGCTCGCCGACCTTGTAGGCGCACGCCTGGCCGGGCATCGCCATGTAGCGCTCGACCTCGGAAGCGACCTCGGCTTGCGTCTTGCCCGTGGTGGCGATCATGTAGGAGATGGCCTGCTCGCGGCCCCAGCCCTGGGCGTGGATGCCGGTGTCGACGACCAGCCGCGCCGCGCGCAGCAGCTCCGCCTGCAGCCGCCCGAGATTGCCCCACGGGTCATCCTTATACATGCCGATCTCGGCAGCCAGCTGCTCGGCGTACAGCGCCCAGCCCTCGGCGTACGCGGTATAGAGCGTCTGCTGCCGTATCAGCGGCAGGTCCTTGAGCCCGAGCGCGGTCGAGATCTGCAGGTGATGGCCGGGAATGCCTTCGTGATAGGCGAGGGTTTTCATGGCCCAGGTCGGCACCTCGCTCAGATCCCTCAGGTTGGCGAAGAAAATGCCGGGCCGCGAGCCATCCATCGCGGCCGGCTGGTAGTACGCTCCCGAGGTGCCTTTTTCCCGTGACGGCGGGACGCGCTCGACCGTCAGGCGCTTGCCCGGCACGCTGCGGAAGTACTCGGGCATGCGCGCGGCAACCTGATCGAGGATCTGCTGGTAGCGCTCGAGCGCCTGCCTCCGGCCCGTATCGTCGTTCGGCAGGAGAAAGCGCGCATCCCTGGACAACGTCGCCATGCGCTCGCCGACGCTGCCGGCCGTCAGCCCAACGGCCACCAGCAGCTGATCCATCTCGCCGGTGATGCGCGCCACCTCGGAGAGCCCGAGTGCATGTACCTGCTCGGGCGTGTAGTCGGTGGTCGTGTTCTGCCTGAGCTCGAGTGCATAGTAGTCCGCGCCGCCGGGCAGCCGGGCGACGCCCGCGCCCTGGGTGGCGGCCGCGGGCCTCAGGGCCTCGAGCGCTGCGCTCATGCGGGCATAGGCGGGATAGACCCGCGCGCCGAGCGCAACGATCGCTTGATTTTCGAGCTGCTGCTTACGGGCGGTGTCGAGCGATCTCACCTTGTCCATCCGCGTGACGAACGAGGTGACCAGCGCGTTGTCCTTCGGCGGCGCGCTCACGGTGTCGTGAATGACGGTGAGCGAGCGCTCGAGGAGCGAAGGCGGCAGCACCACCCCCACCCGAGCCTGCCGCTGCATGGCGGCGGTGACCTGATCGAGCTTCTCCCCCATGGCCTCGAGGCGCTTCACGTAGTTGCGCGCGGTCTTGTCGTTGCTGACGACGTGCGTGGTCTGCATGAAGCTCGAGAGCTCCACCTCCACACCGAACATCGGGCTCACCGGATAGAGCTCATCGCCCTGCAGCCAGGCAAAGCGCCTGAACGCGAGCCCGGTCTGGTACTGGTCGACGAGGATGTCGTAGGTGATCTGATCCTGGCGGCCAAGCCGCGCGCGATCGAAGCGGCGCACCTCGGCGAGGAAACGCGCGAGCTGCGCGTAGTCCTCATCGCGCTGGCTAAGGGTGTACGGGGCGAGCTTGTCGGAATGGTGATCGAAGATCGAGCCGTCGGTGAGTCCCACCGCCGTGAACATCTCGGGATTGCGCATCAGGAACTCGAGCGCCTGGCGGTTCGCAAGCATGTTGATGGTGAAGGGCGTGCCCCACACGATGCGATAGCAGGCATAGCCGAGCGCCGCCACCAGCACGAGCGCGGTCCAACCCGCAATCCGCCAGGCCTTCCGCATCCGCCGACCCCCCGGGAGCTTCGAAATTGAAGCGGCAATAGAGCCGATCGATACCGGCAGGTCAAGCTCGATCAGGCAGGCGGGGCGGTATAGTTATGAGCGCTGGATCGGGGCGTCCCTGCCCCGTCCAGCGCGGGGTCGAGCAAAAAGCGTCGTTTTTGCTCGACCCCCGGCCACCTTCGGCGGCCGGGCACGTCCGTGTGCCTGGGTCTCGCGCGGGGTGTTGCTTCATGATTGGGACCGTACAAACCGCAGTTGGCAACTCAAGAGGCTCCCCATGACCCAGGTCGCCGGCGTCGCAGAGATCCGCAGCCACTTTCCCGCGCTCGAGCGCACCCATAACGGCTTGGCGGTGGCCTATTTCGACGGCCCGGGAGGCACCCAGGTGCCGCGCGCGGTCGCCGCCGCGGTGAGCGATTACCTGCTCAACCATAACGCCAACACTCACTGGGATTTCCCCTCGAGCCGCGAGACCGACGCAGCGCTCGCCGCCGCGCGCGCGGCGCTGGCGGACTACCTCGGCGGCGCGGTGGACGAGATCGTCTTCGGCGCCAACATGACGACGCTCACCTTCCATCTCGGGCGCGCGCTCGGGCGTGGCTGGCGGGCCGGCGACGTCGTGGTGGTGACCGAGCTCGATCACCACGCCAACTCCGATACCTGGCGCGCGCTCGCGCGCGAGCGCGGCGTCGAGATCCGCGCGATCCGCATGCGGCGCGAGGACGGGCGGCTCGACGAGGATGACGCCGCGGCGAAGCTGACCCCGGGCGTGCGGCTGCTGGCGCTCGGGGCCGCCTCGAACGCGCTCGGCACCATCAACGAGGTGGCGCGGCTCACCGCGCGTGCGCACGCCTGCGGCGCGCGGGTGTTCATCGACGGCGTGCACTACGCGAGCCATCAGCTGCCGGACGTGCGCGCGTGGAACTGCGACTTCTTCGCCTGCTCGGCCTACAAGTTCTACGGCCCGCACGTCGGGGTGCTGTGGGGGCGGCGCGAGCTGCTCGCAGCGCTCGACCCGCCGAAGCTGGCGCCCGCTTCGGACCAGCCGCCCGAGCTGCTCGAGACCGGCACGCTGAATCACGAGGGGATCGTCGGCGCGGGCGCCGCCGTCGACTTCCTGGCCTCGCTCGCCGGTGGACGGGCGCCGCGCCGCGAGCGGCTCGCCCTCGTGTCGCAGGTGCTGCACGAGCGCGCCGATGCACTGCTGCGGCAGCTGTGGAACGGGCTCGAGCAGACGGCCGGAGTCAAGGTGTACGGTCCGCCGCCCGGCACGGCCCGCACCGCCACCCTGTCGTTCTCGTTGGCCGGACACACGAGTGCCGCGGTCGCCGCCGCGCTCGCAGCCCGGGGCGTATTCGTATCGCACGGGGACTTCTACGCCACGACCGCGGTACGGCTGCTCGGTCACGAGCGCGACGGGCTGGTGCGCGCCGGCTGCGCGGCGTACACGACCGCCGATGAGATCGGGCGGCTGCTCGAGGGAGTGCGTCAGCTGCTGCGCTGAGAGGGCGCCCGCGACGCTTTCTTCGACCCAAAAAAACGAGCCCGGCACGCAGGCCGGGCTCGTCGGTTCACGCTCCGTGGCGGAGCGCGGCTTACTTGTGATTCTTGTTGGCCGCCTCGGCGGCCATCTTCAGCTCTTCGTTGACTTTGTCGAGCAGATCTTTGGCCTTGGCCGCGTGGCCATCCATGTCCCACTCGTTCGCCTTCTGGGCGGCGGTGATCTTCTCCCATGCGTCCCTCGAGAGGCGCTGGGCGGCGGCGAGGTTCGGGTGATGCTTGCCGATGTCTTCGACCGGCGGAGCCGCGAATGCAGCGGTTGCAACGAGTAGCAGCGCGGCGGAGCTCAGCGTCAGTTTTCCAATCATTGCGACTCCCTAACTGAGGTTATGTGATTTGGGACCGAAGTGCCGGCGGTGAGCCGGGCGCGCGCAGTGTCGTCCCGGCGCCGGGGGAATGCAAGCCTGCCCGGCGGCTATTCTGGGCGCGAGGTCACAAGAGCCGAGCCCGAGCCTCCCGGCCCCGGTGCGGTCGTGCTACCTTCGCTCCCGCAACAGCTTATATAAGGAGTCAGGGAGCGAATGCCCAGCAGAGTTCCGCAAGGCCAGCGGCGCGGATGGATCATCGCGATCGGTGGCGCGGAGAACAAGGAGAACGATCGCCGCATCCTCGAGCGCTTCATCCGCGCCTCGGGCGGCGATTCCGCGGACGTCGTCGTCATACCGACGGCGAGCCGCATGCATGAGACCGGGCCGCGCTACGAGCAGATATTCAGCGACATCGGCGCCGCCCGCGTCAGCGTCATGGACTTCGATACGCGCCGCGATGCCTGCGAACCCGGGAGGCTCGCGCGCCTCGCGGAAGCCAGCGGGGTGTTCTTCACCGGCGGCAACCAGCTGCGCCTCACCACGCTCCTCGGCGGCACGCCGGTCGCCAAGCTGATCCGCACGGCCAACGCGCGCGGCGTGACCGTCGGCGGTACCAGCGCCGGCGCCAGCATTCTCTCCGAGCACATGATCGCCGCCGGGGACGAGGGCTCGACGGTGATCGCCGGCAGCGTACGGCTCGCGCCGGGCCTCGGGTTGACCAACCGCTTCATCATCGACCAGCATTTCCGCCAGCGCGATCGGCTCGGGCGGCTGCTGACGGCACTCGCCTACAACCCTTTCGCCGTCGGTATCGGTCTCGACGAGGACACCGCCGCCGTCATCGGCCCTGATGAGACCGTGGAGATCGAGGGCAGCGGGGGCGTGACCATCGTCGATGCCTCCGAGGTGAGCTATTCCTCGATCGACAGCGTCGAGGAAGGGCAGCCGGCCTGCGTACTCGGGCTCAAGCTTCACATCCTGGTCGCCGGGTCCACCTTCAACCTGCATACCCGGGCCGCCGGCGCCGGCACGTTGAGAAAGTCGAAGGAGTGACCCAAACTCGATGATGTGACCCCGCTTAGGGCTGGTTGCCTGAACAACTACTACGACTCCGAGCAACACCCATGCGCATCCTCGATCGATCCGTCTATGTCGGCCCGTCGCTGTACGCGCGCTTCCCCGTCATCCGCCTCGAGCTCGAGCTCGGTGAGCTCGAGGCCTGGCCCACCGGCCGCCTAGGCGCGGGCTTCATCGAGGCGCTGGCGACGGCGCTCCCCGGGCTCGCCGAGCACGGCTGCTCCTATCGCGAGCCCGGCGGCTTTTTCCGCCGCATGCGCGAGGGCGAGGGGACCTGGCTCGGCCACGTGCTCGAGCACGTGGCGATCGAGCTGCAGAACATCGCGGGCGAGGCTGTTACCTTCGGCAAGACGCGCAGTGCGGGACCCGCCGGCGTCTACACGGTGGTCTACGAGTACGCGCAGCGCGACGAGGGCATCGCCGCCGGGGAGCTGGGACTGCGGCTGCTGTCCTCGCTGCTGCCGGAGGCGATCAGGCCTCGCGACTCCGTGCCCGCCGGCTGGAGCTGGCCCGAGGCCCGCGACCAGTTCATCCGCTTCGCGCAGCGCCGCGCGCTCGGTCCTTCGACCATGTCGCTGGTGCGGGCGGCCGAGGGGCGCGGCATTCCCTGGCTGCGCCTCAACGACCAGTCGCTGGTGCAGCTCGGGCACGGCAAGTTCCAGCAGCGCATCCAGGCGACCGTCACCGGGCGCACCCCGCACATCTCGGTCGAGCTCGCGAGCGACAAGGAGGAAACCAACAAGATCCTGGCGGGCCTCGGGCTGCCGGTGCCGAAGCAGGAGCTGGTGCAGAGCGAGACCGCGGCGGTGCGCGCCGCGCGCCGCATCGGCTTCCCGGTGGTGACCAAGCCCTACAACGGCAACCACGGCCGCGGCATATCCATACGGCTCACGACCGACGAGGACGTGGCGCACGGCTTCAACGTCGCGCGCGAGCATTCGCGCTCGGTGATCGTCGAGACCTTCCTCGAGGGCGATGACCATCGGCTGCTGGTGGTGAACGGCGAGCTGGTGGCCGCGACCCGCCGCACGCCCGGGCACGTGGTGGGCGATGCGGAGCACACCATCGAGGAGCTCATCGAGATCGTGAACCAGGATCCGCGCCGCGGGGTCGGGCACGAGAAGGTGCTGACGCGCCTCGAGCTCGACGCGCAGGCGCAGAAGATGCTCGAAAAGGCGCAGCTCACGGCCGGCTCGGTGCCGGCGCAGGGGCAGATCGTCTACCTGCGCTCGACTGCCAACCTCTCGACCGGCGGCACCGCCACCGACGTCACCGACGTCATCCACCCCGACAACCGCGAGATGGCCGAGCGCGCGGTGCGCGCCATCGGCCTCGACGTCGGCGGCGTCGATTTTCTCTCCAAAAACATCACCGAGAGCTACCGCAAGATCGGCGGCGGCATCTGCGAGGTGAACGCGGCGCCCGGCTTCCGCATGCACGTGGCGCCGAGCGAGGGCACGCCGCGCGACGTCGCCGGACCGGTGATCGAGATGCTGTTCCCGCCAGGGGCGCCGGCGCGCGTGCCGATCGCCGCGATCACCGGCACCAACGGCAAGACCACCACCGCGCGCATGCTGTCGCACATCGCCAAAATGGCCGGCTACACCCCCGGGCTCACCACCACCGACGGCGTGTACATCGATGGCCAGCGCACCGTGCAGGGCGACATGACCGGCCCGGTGTCGGCGCGCATGGTGCTCGCGGATCCGCAGATCGACATCGCGATCCTCGAGACCGCCCGCGGGGGACTGATCCGCGCCGGGATGGGGGTGAACGAGGTGAATGTCGGCGCGGTGCTCAACGTGCAGCCCGATCACCTGGGGCTGAAGGGCATCGACACACTCGAGCAGCTCGCCGAGGTCAAGCGCATCGTGGTCGAGGTGGCGAGCGATTGCGCGGTACTGAATGCCGACGATCCGCTGGTGATGAAGATGTCGGGCTACACCGAGGCGAAGCACATCTGCTACGTCACCATGAACCCGCAGCACACGCTGGTGCGCGAGCACATCCGCGCCGGCGCGCGCGCCTGCGCGCTGGAGGCCGGCGTCAACGGCCAGATGATCACCCTCTACGACCGCGGCGGGCACATTCCGCTGCTCTGGACCCACCTGATTCCGGCGACCCTCGAAGGCCGCGCCACGCACAACGTGCAGAACGCGATGTTCGCGGCGGCGCTGGCGTTCTCGCTCGGCATGAAGCTGGATGCGATCCGCCAGGGGCTGCGCACCTTCGACTCGACCTTCTTCCAGGCCCCGGGGCGCATGAACGTGTTCAACGAGCACCCCTTCAAGGTGCTGTTCGACTACGGGCACAACGCCCACGCCGTCGGCGTGATGACCGATCTCGCACAGCGACTCGATGTGCAGGGCCGCCGCATCGTGGTGCTCGCCGGCCCCGGCGACCGGCGCGACGAGGACCTGGTCGCCATCGCGCGCGCCGCGGCCGGCCGCTTCGACCACTACATCTGCCGCCGCGACGACGGGCTGCGCGACCGCGGCCCGGAAGACGTGCCGCGCATCATGGCGGCAGCACTGCGCGTGGCCGGCGTGGCAGATACCGCCATCTCGATGATCCCCGACGAGCAGCAGGCGATCGATGCCGCTCTCAACATGGGTCAGCCCGGGGATCTCGTGCTGATCTTCGCCGACCAGCTGACGCGCTCGTGGAAGCAGATCACCAAGTTCAAGCCGGCCGGAGCGGCGGCACGCACCACGCCGCCCGAGCCGCGTCCGCCGCCGCCGGACCCGCGCCGTCAGGGCGAGGACGGCCACTTCGCCGCCGGCTTCGGGGGCGACGGCGCTGGCCGCGGGCACGAGGCCGGGCCCGCGATGCCCATCCTCGAGGGCCTGATCCGCGATGAGCGCGGAGTGCGCTTCGCTCCGGAGGCCGACGACTGAACGCCTCCCCGGCGCTGCCGTTCGACGCCTCGCGGCGTCTCACCGGCGCGAATCTGTTCTTCGCGTGCGCCGGCGCGGTGCTCGAGACCGAAGGAGTCGAACCCGACGCGGCGCTCATCGAGGGCTGGCGCGCGCGCGCCGCCCGCGCGCGGGCCGCGCTCGGCTGGACGATGCCCGGTGTCGTCGCCCGCCGCCACGCCGGCGGCGTCTCGCTCGCGCTTGCCGCGCCGCTGGATCAGCTCTACACCGCCACCGAGGTCAATGAATGGGCACTGTGCGCCACCTTGTTCGCGCGCGACCCGGGGCGCTGGAGCCACCTCGGGGAGGCACTCGCGGCGGCGGCGCTCGAGAGCGCCGCCGATCCATCGGCGGTCGTCGCGCCAGTGCTCGAGCAGGGGGCGGCGCTGGCGCGCCTCGAGCTGCTGGCGGCCCGCGAGGCCCGTCCCGACCTCATGGGGCTGCTCGAAGCCGCCGGCACCCGCTCGCTGCCGCACGTGCTCGATGAGACGCTGCTCACCCTCGGCGCCGGGATCGGCGGGCGAGACTTCGAGCTCACCTCACTCCCGCAAGCCGCCGCCGTGCCCTGGAGCACGCTCGGCGACATTCCAACGGCAGTGGTCACCGGCTCGAATGGCAAGACCACCTCCGTGCGCCTGGTGGCTGCCTGCGCCGAGGCCTACGGCTGGCCGAGCGCCTACTGCTGCACCGACGGCGTGTTTCTCGGCGGCACGGCGCTCGCGAGCGGTGACTACTCGGGGCCACTTGGCGCGCGCCTCGTGATCCGCGAGCGCCGCGCCCGCTGCGCCGTCGTCGAGACCGCGCGCGGCGGGATCCTGCGCCGCGGGATTGCGCTGAAGCAAGCGCACGTGGCGCTGGTCACCAACGTGAGCCCGGACCACTTTGGCGAGTATGGCATCGACGATCTCGACGGGCTCGCCGACGTCAAGCTCTCGGTCGCGGGCCTGCTCGGTGGCGACGGCCTGCTGGTGCTGAACGCCGATGACGAGCGCCTGGTGGCGAAGGCTCAAGATCTCGCGCGCCGCTTCGGCCGCGCCCCGAAGCTCGCCTGGTTTGCGCTCGACGCTGACAGCGCGCTGCTGCGCGCGCATCGCGGGCGCGGCGGTGCGACCTGCGGGGTGCGGGGCGGGCGTTTGATTCTCGATCACGGCGGGGGGCAGCAGGACCTGGGTGGTGTGAGCGGCATGCCGTTAACCGTCGGCGGCAGTGCCCGCTACAACATCGCCAACCTCGCCGGCGCTGCGCTGGTCGCCGCGGCGCTCGGTGTGCCGCCGGCGATGATCGCCCGGGTGTTCGCGCACTTCGGTGCGAGCATTGCCGACAATTTCGGGCGCATGATGCGTTTCGAGCGCGGCGGGGTGCGGATCCTCGTCGACTATGCCCACAACGTCGATGGCTTGCGGGGACTCCTCGAGGTGGCCGAGCAGCTGCGTGACGGGGGTAGGCTCGGCACGCTCCTCGGCCACGCCGGCAACCGCCAGGATGCCGAGATCGAGGCCCTGGCGCGCGTGGCCGCCGGCTTTCGTCCCGAGCTGGTGGTGGTCAAGGAGAATGAGGCCCAGCTGCGCGGGCGAGCGCCCGGGGAGATTCCGCGCATCATCCACGCCGCGCTCCTCGAGGCGGGACTGCCCGAGTCCGCGCTACCGGTGCGCGGCAGCGAGCTCGAGGCGGTGCAATGCGCGCTCGAATGGGCGCGTCCCGGGGACGTGCTGGCGCTGCCGGTGCACTCGGTGGCGGCACGCGCGGCGGTGCTGGCGCTGCTGTCGCCGGCGGGATCGTCCCCTGAGCGGAGCTAGCCGGTGCCCGTGCGTGGATCACCGCGCACGGCCGGCCGGCCGCGGTGGCGCAGCCAGTCTGGCTCCGGCAGCTGCGCGAACACCTCGCGCAGCGCTTCGCTCCAGCGCTTGCGGATACTGGCAAAGTAGGCGTTGTCGTCATCGATGCTGATGTGACGGGCGACCCCGTAGTGGTCGCGCTTCACCAGCACCAGGTCGAGCGGCAGCCCGACAGAGAGATTGGAGCGTATGGTCGAATCCATCGATACCAGAGCCGCCTTGGCGGCCTCGTTGAGGCTGCTGCTGCGGCGGATGACCCGATCGATGATGGGCTTGCCGTACTTCGATTCGCCGATCTGGAAGTAGCTGGTCTCGGCGGTTGCCTCGATGAAATTGCCGGCTGAGTAGATGCTGAAGAGCCGTGGCACCTCGCCCTTGATCTGCCCGCCGAGGATCAGACTCGCATTGAACTCGACGGCAAACTGCTTGAGCGCCTCGGCGTCGCGGCGATGGATCTCGCGCAGCGTCGCGCCGACACATTGCGCGGCCTCGAACATGTTCGCGCAGTTGAACAGGTTGGGCTTCGAGTCGCCCGCCTCCAGGGCCTCACGCAGCGCACTGGTCACCGCTTGTGTGATGGCGAGATTGCCGGCGCTCTGCACCACCAGCACGCGCTCGCCCGGCTTCTCGAACACGGTGGTCTTGCGGAACGTGCTGATCTGATCGACGCCCGCCGCGGTGCGCGAGTCGGACAGGAATACCAGTCCGGTATCGAGCAGCATCCCAATGCAATAGGTCATGAGACGCGAGTCCTCACTGCTGCGGTTCGCCGGAACTGGTCGCGGCGACACTCACCTCCATCACCTCGCCGCCGCCCCCGCGGCGCACGCCGCGCACCGGCGCGGCATCCAGATAGTCACGCCCGACCGCGAGCCGGCAGTGCTTCGGTCCCATGGGCTCGAGGTGGGTGACGTCGATGCTGAGCCAGCCCTGGCGCTCCTCCAGCCAGGCGTCCACCCAGGCGTGACTGGCTGAGTCGCTGCCGTCGACGCTGCACAGGTAGCCGCTGACGTAGCGCGCCGGGATCCCGGCCGAACGGCAACAGGCGATGAATACATGCGCCTGATCTTGGCAGACGCCCCGGCCGTGCGCAAAGGCCTGGGCGGCTGAGTCCTCGACGCTGGTCGTGCCGGGCATGTAGCGCACCACCTGACAGATACCGGTCGCCAGGCGATAGAGGCGCTCGCGCAACGGTCCGCCGGCATCGAGGTGCTCGCGCGCCAGCGCCGCCATCGGCGCGTTGGCGGCGGTGAGCGGTGTCGGTGCCAGGTATGCCAGCGGCGAGAGCGTGCCGTCGAAAGGCACGAAATCCTCCTCGCCCGCCATTTCCACGATGCCGCGCACGTCGATGTCGATGGCGCGGTGCGGCTCCTCGAGCGTCAGCAGGTGGGTGATGTTGCCGTGTGCGTCCAGCTGCTCGGTGCGCCGCCCCGGCGCGCGGATGCTCCAGGAGAGGGTGCGCTGGGCACCCTCGCGCCGTGGCGTCAGGCGCAGCGTCTGCGCCGTGTATTTGACCGGCTCCTGATAGCGATAGGCGGTGTGATGAAGGATGCGCAGCTGCATGGCCTGGACTCGCGGCTCGCTGATGTTGCTCGCTAGTGCGTGCCCTCAGGCACCAGGAAGTCGTTGGCGATGCGCTCACCCAGGTCGCGCAGGCGCTCCTGGAAGCGATCGATGAACGACGTCACGCCTTCGGCGCACAGCTCCTCGAAGCGCCCGAAGTGGAACTGCGCGTGCAGCTCGCCGGCGCGGCGCAGCGTCTCGCGCGACTGCTGGTTGGCGACGGCGGCGAGGTTCGCCTGCAGCTCGTCGAGGCAGCGATGCACTCCCTGCGGCAGGTCATCGCGCATCAGCAGCATCTGCGTGACCCGCAGCGGCGTGACGCTGTCGCGGTATAGCCGGCGGAACATCTCGAAGGCCGACATGGCCCGCAGCAGCACCGCCCACTCCGAAGCCTCTTCGATCAGGCGCTCGCCGCGCCCGCCCGGATCGCGCCAGCGTGCTTCGAGCATGCGTGAGGTGTTGTCGGCGCGCTCCAGGAAGGTGCCGATGTGGATGAAGTGCAGCGCCTCACCGCGCAACAGCGTTCCGGAGGTGATGCCGCGGGTGAGGTGGGTGCGGTACTTGACCCACTCGAGGAACTCGCCGCGGGCGCTCGGCGGCACGCTCGGGCTGAAGGCGAGGGACTTCAGATAGGTGGTGTTGAGCGTCTCCCACATGTCGGAGGTGATCGTGCCGCGCACCGCGCGGCCGTTCTCGCGCGCCGCGCGCAGGCATTGCAGGATGCTGCCGGAGTGCTCGCGATCGAAGGCGATGAAGTCGAATGCAGCACCTGCGGTCACCGCGCCGTGGCGCTCACGGTACGCCCGGTCGAGCCCGAGCGAGACCAGCGTCGCCTGCCAGCCCTGCAGCACCGCCTCGGGCGCGCGCGGCAGCAGCCCGAGGCGCTGATGGGCGTCGATCATGCGCGCGAGATTCACTGCGCGCTCGAGGTAGCGCGACATCCAGTAGAGGTGATCCGCGGTGCGACTCAGCATGGCTGCTCCGGCGCTGCCCCGGCGCCGGCCGCCGGGCCCGGAGGCGCACCGAGCACCCAGGTATCCTTGGTGCCGCCACCCTGGGAGGAGTTGACCACCAGCGAGCCGTCGCGCAGCGCCACGCGCGTCAGTCCGCCGGGCACCACCGTGATCTCGCGGCCCGAGAGCACGAACGGGCGCAGGTCGATGTGCCGCGGCGCGAGGCCTGCTGCGACCAGCGTTGGTGAGGTCGAGAGCGCCAGGGTTGGTTGCGCGATGTAGCGCTCCGGATGCGCGCTGATGCGCGCGCGGAACTCCTCGATCTGCGCGCTGCTCGCCGCGGGTCCGATCAGCATGCCGTAGCCGCCGGCGCCGTGCACCTCCTTGACCACCAGCTCGCCGAGGTGCGCGAGCGCGTAGGCGCGGTCCTCGGGACGGCGCAATACCCAGGTCGGCACGTTGGCGAGCAGCGGCTCCTCGTCGAGATAGAAGCGCACCATGTCGGGCACGTAGGGATAGACCGACTTGTCATCCGCGACGCCCGTGCCGATCGCATTGGCGATGGTGACGTGCCCGGCGCGGTAGGCGGTCAGGAGCCCCGGCACGCCGAGAGTGGATTCGGGGCGGAACGACAGCGGATCGAGGAAGTCGTCATCGAGCCGGCGGTACACCACGTCGACGCGCTCGGGACCCTGGGTGGTGCGCATGTACAGCACCGCATCCCGCACGAACAGATCCTGGCCTTCGACCAGCTCGATGCCCATCTGCTGTGCGAGAAAGGCATGCTCGAAGTAAGCACTGTTGTAGGCCCCCGGGGTGAGCAGCACTACGGTCGGATCGGTGACCCCGGCGGGAGCGACGCTCTTGAGATTCTCGTGCAGCACGTCGGGATAGTGCTCGACCGGCTCGATGGCGTCGCGGGCGAACAGCTCCGGGAACAGCCGCATCATCATCTTGCGGTTCTCGAGCATGTACGACACGCCCGACGGCACGCGCAGGTTGTCCTCGAGCACGCAGAAGCGGCCGTCGTGATCGCGCACGATGTCGATTCCGCTGATGTGCGCGTAGATGCCGCCGGGCAGGTTCACACCCTGCATCTCCGGGCGGTACTGCGGGTTGCAGAGGATCTGCGCCGGCGGGATCCTGCCGGCGCGCAGGATGCGCTGCTCGTGATAGATGTCCGCGATGAACGCATTCAGCGCGCGCACGCGCTGCTTCAGGCCCTGCTCGAGAAGTGCCCACTCGGCGGCCGGCATGATGCGGGGGACTATGTCGAAGGGGATCAGCCGCTCGGTGCCCTCGTTCTCCCCGTACACCGCGAAGGTGATGCCGACGCGATGGAACAACGCGTCCGCTTCGGCGCGCTTGCTGGCGAGATGTTCGGGCGATTGTTCACGCAGCCAGCGGTAATACTGCCGGCAGTGCTCGCGCGGCGCACCTGATGCATCGAGCATCTCGTCGTAAGCGCAGGCGAGGGCGGCCATGCAGGATAATAGACCAAGCGCGCATCGGGCCGGGCGTTCGCGCGCGGGGCTGCACCGATATTGTGCGTGCCGCAGCGCAATGCGCCGCAAGGGAGCAGGATTTACCCGCGCTCAAGCTGCAGGCTGCGGGTCAATGCGTCACGACCAGGGCGCCGTAACCGTTCCAGATGATCTCGATGCCGATGCACATGAGGATGAACGCCGACAGGCGCACCAGCACCTCGAGGCCGGTGGCGCCGAGCAGGCGCGCGATGTTCTC
This sequence comes from Steroidobacteraceae bacterium, assembly GCA_035624075.1. Classification (GTDB taxonomy): domain Bacteria; phylum Pseudomonadota; class Gammaproteobacteria; order Steroidobacterales; family Steroidobacteraceae; genus 13-2-20CM-66-19. The sequence continues at coordinate 43,796 of DASPSF010000033.1, forward strand.
GGCGAAGCGATAGGCGAGATAGATCGAGAGCCCGATGGCGAGCAGGCCGCCGAGCGCCCCGATGGCATGCTCGGCGAGCTGCGAGAGCTGCGGGAAGCCGGCGGGCTTGCGGCTGCCGATGGTGATCGCCACCGACATCGAGCCGGGACCCACCGTCATCGGCATGGTGAGGGGATAGAAGCTGCCGACCTTGCGCCCGGGTGCTCCGGTCGACGAGCCAGCGCCGACGGCGTGCTCCGACACCTCCTCGGCGTTGAGGAGCTTCCAGCCAAGGGCCGTCACCACCAGACCGCCGGCGATGCGCACCACCGGCAGCTCGATGCCGAAGAGCTCGAGCAGCCACGGGCCGAGCGCCATCGACCCGAGCAGCAGCGCGAAGCCGTTGGTAGCGGCCTTGCGCGCCAGGATGCGCCGCTCCCCGGCGGGCAGTCCCGCGGTCAGGCCGAGGAAGAACGGCGCCGATTCCAGCGGGTTGACGATCGGGAACAGCCCCGCGAAGGTCAGCAGGAACGCGCTCACCACCGCGTTCATGGCCGCGCGGCCGCGAGCAGCTGCTCGATGAGTGTTTCCATCGGGCGCGCCGTGCCGTCACCGATGTGCAGCTCGCCGATGCCGCGTCCGTGGACCAGTCCGTCGCGGCCGATGAGGTAGAACGCCGGCCAGTACTGATTGCCGAGCGCGTTCCAGTAGGAGTAGTCGGTGTCGATCATGATTGGATAGTGGATCGCGAGCCGCGCCACGGCGGCGCGCACGTTGTCGGCCGAGCGCTCATCGCGCAGCTCGGGCGTGTGTACCGCCACCACCACCAGGCCCGCCGCGGCCTTGTCCTGCGCAATCTTCTCCACCCACGCCCTGGAGTTCAGGCAGTTGACACACTCGAAGGCCCAGAACTCGACCAGCACCACCTTGCCGCGCAGCTGCGCGAGCGTGAGCGGCGTGCTGTTGAGCCAGTCGGCGGGCAGCGTGTGGGTGAACTCGGGGGCGGGATAAGGAGCCTGCACCGCCGCGCCGCTGCAGGCGAGCAGGCCGCCGGCGGCCAGCGCCGCTGCGAGCATCGCTCGCGCTCGAGTTCTCAGGGCGCGCATGCTCTCCGGCCTTTCAGATACCATCGGACCTCGAGGGCTCGTGCTCAGTATGAACGGCAAAGTCTGCCTCGTCACCGGGGCCACCCACGGGATCGGACTCGTGACTGCACACGCCCTGGCCGCCGCCGGGGCCACGGTTCTGGTACACGGCCGCGACGCACAGGCCGGCGCCGCAGTGGTGGCGGACATTGCGCGCGCCAGCGGCAATTCCGCGGTGCGCTTCGTGCGGGCCGACTTCATGCACCTCGACGAGGTCCGCGAGCTCGCCGGGGAGCTCGCACGGCTGCCGCGGCTCGATGTCCTCATCAACAACGCCGGGCTCATGAATGGCGGCGCGCGCATGTGCACCGCCGAGGGCTACGATGCCACCTTCGGCGTCAACCACCTGGCGCCGTTCCTGCTCACCAACCTGCTGCTGCCGAAGCTCGGGCAGTCCGCGCCGGCGCGCGTCGTGATGGTCGCCTCCGAGGCCCACCGCGGTGCCGGCTGGCTCGATTTCGACGACCTGATGAACGCGCGGGTCGGATTCCTGCGCGCCTACCAGCGCTCCAAGCTCGCGAACCTCCTGTTCATGCGTGCGCTCGCCCCGCGTCTCAAGGGCAGCGGCGTCACCGTGAACGCGCTGCATCCCGGCTTCGTGCACAGCCAGCTGTTTCGCGGCGTCCGGGGGCCGCTGCGGCTGCTGCTGTCGACCGTGCTCCGGCCGTTCATGCGCTCGCCGCGCCGGGGTGCGCAGACCAGCATCTATCTCGCGACCTCGCCCGAAGTCGAGGGCGAGTCGGGCGGCTACTACTTCGACTGCCGCCGCATTGAGCCGAGCGCGGCGGCACGTTGCCCCGAGTCGGCCGCGCGGCTCTGGAGCGAGAGCGTGCGCCTCACTGCACTCTCGCGCGCATGAGCCGGGCCTTCACCCGCGAGTCGGACGATGATCCGGGGACGCTGCCGGAGCGCCCGGTCAGCAGCCACCCGAACCTGGTGACGCCGAACGGCCTCGCCGCCATCGAGGCGCAGCTGCGCCGCCTCGAGCGTGAGCGCACCGCAGCGCGCGCGAGCGGCGACAGCGCACAGCGCGCGCGCATCGAGCGCGACTTGCGCTACTTCACGCAGCGGCTCGCGACCGCGCGCCTGGTCGCACCGGCGGCGGCCCCCGACCGCGTGCGTTTCGGGGTACAGGTCACGCTGCGCAACGAGAGCGGCACGCAGCAGTCGTTCCGCCTGGTGGGCGAGGACGAGGCGGACGCGGCGCGGGGACTGCTCTCCTGGGTATCGCCGCTCGGGCAGGCGCTGCTCGGCCACGAGGTGGGCGAGGCGGTGCGATTTCAGACCGGCGAGCTCGAGATCCTGCGCCTCGATCCGTGAAGGTAGCCGACGAACTAGAAATGCCGCGAAATGTAGAGCACGCCGCTGTCGATCTTGTAGAAGGTCTCCGGGCGCGGGCCCTGAATGTCGCTCGGCAGCAGGCGGTCGCGTGCGATGTTCTGCCCATGCCGGAAATCGAATCCCAAATCCCAGTTGCGAAGCGCCGTCCCCAGGAAGTTGCGCCACTCGACGCCGAGCCCGTAGTAGATCGAGTACGCGGGGGTCGCCAGGTCGTAGCGATCCGCACCGGCGAACAGGCCCGCGGCAAACGCGTCGCCGAAGCGATAGCGGTAATCGAGCGCGCGCACGCCGATCAGCGAGTGGCCGTCGATGTTGTCGAACTCGGCGCGCACCCCCAGGTCGCCGTTCTGCGTGACCGCGCGCCGTGCGCCGAGACCGAAATGCGGTCCCGTCCCGGCCGGTGTGCTGTAGATCGGCAGCGCGCCGTTGGGATCGACGCGCACCTGGTTGACTTCGACGCCGGCATCGACGAACAGCTCGCCGCGACTGACGTCCGCATCGTTCTGCTGCGACTCCTCATCGTCTTGCGATGACTCATCCGCGCGCGAGTGCCCATCCCCCCCGTAGCGGACGAAGCCGTCCAGGCGCGTGAAGGATTTCCCGTAGACGTCCCGGCCCACGGTGGCGTCGCCTCCCACGGTGACGCCGCCCCAGGGATGTGAGTAGCTGAGGCTCGCGTCGTAATAGTGGACATAGGGATAAGGAGGCGGTTGGCCCGGGACGTAATCCCGTTGCTCGCCCACGGCGTAGTAGTCCTGGTTGGCCAGCGTGCGAATCCGTACCTCGACGTAGCCGCCGAGCGGCGGCTCCCATCCGACTCGCAGCATCCCGCTGCGCGCTCCCTGGCCGCTGCCGAAGATGCGTTGGTCGGCGCCCCAGGCGCCGAGCACCAGCCCGTAATTCGTCACACCATCCAGAAAGATGTAGCTGTTGTACCAGATGTTCTGCCACTCGGTTACTTCCAAAGTTGCATCGAAATGGCGCCAGAGGCGCGGGAAGTCGATGCCAGCCGAGAGTGCCGCGTCGCCGAGCAGGTAGCTGCCACCGTCGGAGTTATCCGAGCCGGCGTACTGGAAATACACGGCGAAAGGCGTCTTGCCCGGAAAGATGAAGCGGCTGACGTAAGAGGCTTCCTGCTTACCCTGCAGCTGCGACAAGCCGCTCGGCTTGAAGAAATCGCGCAGCAGGAAGCTGGCCGAGTCCGGCAGCCCGCTGCCGCCGCCGTACTCGAGGTTGCGGTTGACGCCGAGCGACCAGCCCGGGAAGGGCTCGATCGAAAGCTGCATGCTGAAGAGGTGCGGATCCCCGCGGCTCAACACCCCGTTGTAATCGATGTTGTCGCCGGCAAGGCTTGCGCCGCTGTTGGCGCTGGTCTGCGACAGCCGGCCGAGGATGAACTCGTACTGGAAACCCAAGCGCGTGAGCGGCTCCCAGTTCGAGAGCGTCACGGATGGCATCGTCGGGCTCTCGGTGCTGAAGAGCATGCTGCCGGTGTCGGTCATGGGCGAGAGCCAGTGATCGCGGTAGCCGGCATCGAGCTGCGCCCAGCTCGTGCCGATGCTGAGCATCGAGCCCGTCGCCTGAGTGCGACCTGAGTAGGCAATTCCGCCCCCGCTCAGCAGCAGGTAATCGCTCGGCTGCACGTAGCCCTGCGCCGAGAGCTCCCAGTCGTCGTTGCTCGTCATGCCGTGCTGATTCGGCAGCACCACCTGCGCGCCGCTCGCGCCAGCGGCGGTGGCGCTCGCATGCGTCAGTGCGTAATCGTGGGAGTAGCGCTCGAGATAGCGCCGGACCCGCTCGCACAGAGCCGCGTCCTTCCTGCAGGCGTCGGGCAGCGCCGCCTTGACCAGCTCAACCGCGAAGGGACGTTTGAGGATCGGCTCGTTGGCGAGGATCAGCACCCGCTCGATCTGCCGCTCCATCTCGGGCTCGAGATTGAGGGGCAGGTAGGCGCTCAGCGGGTCCGCGTGGGCCGCCGTGGCGAGCGCGCACGCGGTGCACAGCGGCGCGACCGAGCGCTTGAATCGTCTGGACCATGACCGCACGATGCCGAGCTGACTCCTGACCCTGCCGGGGCGGTGCCCGGACCGGAGTACACACAGCTTACGGCGTGGCCGTCAAGCGCTGCGGGCGCTGGATCGCGCGAGCACCTCGGCGACGATGCGCTCGGCGCGCGCGCCATCGAGCTGGAATACGTCCTGCGACGCCTGCAGCGCCGCGCCGCCGCTCAGCCGCCGGTGTGCGCGGTACAGCCGCGTGCGCACGGTCGTCACGTTGAGGCCGAGGGCGGCCGCGGTCTCGGTGCCGCTGATGCCTTCCACGACCCGCAGCACGAACACCGTGCGGAAAACCTCGGGGAGCGCATCGATCGCCGGCTCGAGCGGATGACGATAGACCGGCGCCGGGCGAGGCGCTGCGTGCGTCGCGCGCCGCACCGCGAGCTGCTCGAGCGCGACTCGGGTGAGCCAGAGCGCGAATTTTCCCGCCGGCTCGTGGCGCCTGAGCTCGTCGAACGCCGCGACGCAGGTTTCCCCGACCGCGCGCTCCGCGGCCTCCGCGTCACCGAGGGCACTGCGTGCGATTCTGAACAGCCGCTGTGCATAGCGGCGCAGCAGCGTTTCGATCGCGCGCGCGTCGGCGGCACGCGCCCGCTCGATGAGGAGGAGGTCGGGCGGCCCGTGCGCGTCTGCGCTGGCGGGCAGGCTGTTGCGGGCTTCGGTCACCGGATCGAGCATGGACGCGAACCTCGTGTGTGTATCCTATGGCGCATGAAACTGGTGGCGACGCGTTGCACGATGATCGTCGCCTCCCTGACGATTACCGGCGTGGCCGGCGCTGCCGCTGTGGTCGTGCACCCGCTCGAGTGGCCCCGGCTGGCGCGCGCGCTGCCCCCGGACGAGCGGCTCGAGGCGCGCATCGAGGCGCTGCTCGCGCACATGACGCCCGAGGAGAAGGTCGGCCAGCTCCTGCAGGCGGACATCGAGAGCATCACCCCGGACGATCTGCGGCACTATCCCCTCGGCTCGGTGCTGAACGGTGCGGACCAGGCGCCTGGCAACGACAAACTGGCTTCACCCCGTGAGTGGCTGAAGCTGGCCGACCGGTTCTATCAGGCATCCACCGCCGCACCGCGCGCGCTGCCGGTCATGTGGGCGACGGATGCCGTGCACGGGGACAACAACATCCCCGGCGCGACGATTTTCCCGCACAACATCGGGCTGGGGGCGGCGCGCGATCCCGCGCTGCTCCGGCGCATCGGCGCCATCACCGCGCTCGAGGTGCGCGTCACCGGGCTCGACTGGGCGTTTGCGCCAACCGTGGCGGTGGTGCGCGATGCACGCTGGGGCCGCACCTACGAGAGCTTCGGGGACAATCCGCGCCTGGTGGCCGACTGCGGCGCGGCCCTGGTCGAGGGCCTGCAGGGCCGACCCGGCACGCCGGAGTTCCTCGATGCGGCTCATGTGCTCGCGACCGCCAAGCACTTCGTCGGCGACGGCGGTACCGGCGGGCACGACGAGGGCGACAACACCGCGGACGAGGCGGAGCTGCGCGACGTCGAGGCCGCCGGCCATGTAGCCGCGGTCGCCGCCGGCGTGCAGACCGTGATGGCCTCGTTCTCCAGCTGGCGGGGCGTGAAGATGCACGGCAACCGCGCGCTGCTCACCGGCGTGCTCAAGGAGCGGATGGGTTTCGACGGGCTCGTCATCGGCGACTGGGACGGCCACGCACAGGTGCCCGGCTGCAGCAGCGAGAGCTGTGCGCCCGCCGTCAACGCCGGGATCGACGTGCTCATGGCGCCCGGAAGCTGGCGGCGACTGTTCGTGAGCCTGCTGGCGCAGGTGAACTCCGGCGAGATTCCCGCGGCGCGGCTCGAAGACGCGGTGCGGCGCGTCCTGCGGGTGAAACTGCGCGCGCGTCTCCTCGATGAAGGCCAGCCGTCGTCGCGGCCGTTTGCCGGGCACTGGGAGCTGCTCGCCTCGGGCGCGCACCGTGCGGTGGCGCGACAGGCGGTGCGCGAGTCACTCGTGCTGCTGAAGAACGACCACCAGCTCCTGCCGCTGCGCCCCCAGTCGCGCGTGCTGGTCGCGGGCGGCGGCGCCGACAACGTCCGGCAGCAATGCGGCGGGTGGACGATCGACTGGCAGGGAAGGCGCGCGAGCGCGGACATCCGCCCCGCAGAGTCGATCTTCGCTGGCATCCGCGCGGCGGTCACGGCCGCAGGCGGCAGCGCCGAGTTGAGCCCGGGTGGGGAGTTCAGCACGCGCCCCGACGTCGCGGTCGTCGTCTTCGGCGAGCAGCCGTACGCGGAAGGCGCGGGCGATGTGCCCTCGCTCGCCTACGCCGACCGGCAACGCGACCTGGCGCTGCTCGGGCGGCTGCACGCGCAGGGGATTCCGGTCGTGGCCGTGCTGATCTCCGGCCGGCCGCTGTGGATCGAGGCCGAGCTCGCCGCCTCCGACAGCTTCGTCGCGGCCTGGTTGCCGGGCGCCGAGGGCGGCGGATTGGCGGACGTGCTGTTTCGCTCACCCGACGGCAGGGTGGCGCATGATTTCCGCGGCCGCCTGCCGCTCAGCTGGCCGCGCGCTCCGGCGGCAGCCGGCGGCGCCGAACCCACCAGACCGCTCTTTCCGTACGGTTACGGGCTCAGTTACGCGGCGCAACGCTAGCCGCCGCGGCACGCGCGCTCCGGCGCGGCGATGTCACGACTCCGCCGAGCCCGCGCCGACCGCGACCCAGGCGAGATCGGAATTGCTCACCGACCCGATGTTGAAGGTGCGCGCCGCGGCCGCCATGCGCGTCAGCGCTTCACCGAGCGGCATCGGTGGGGCGGTCACACCCTTCTTTGCCTTGTGAAAGCGCACCGGGTTGATGCGCGCCACCACGTAGTTGCGCAGATACGGTGACTTGAAGCCACGCGCCTGCAGCGCCACGACCAGGCTCTTGACGCGCGCGTCGATCTCCTGAAGGCGCGCCGCGTAATCCTCGCGCGCCCGCAGGCTCGCGGCCAGGCCGCGTTCGCTGAAGCGGTCGACCTTCTTGAGAAACGCGCTGTAGGCGCCGCCGGCGAAGCGCGGCGAGCTCTCGTAGACCACGCCGAGCGTCAGCAGCTCCGGCGCCTCGAACTCCGCCGCGAACTGTGTCTCCGGCTCGCGGCCGCGGCTCCTGGCGAGGCTGCGCGCCATGCGGATCACCTCGAGGCTGCGGTCCTTCAGGTTATGGGCCTTCTCGGTGTTGAGG
>DASPSF010000062.1:0-4648 GCA_035624075.1 Steroidobacteraceae bacterium
GGCCCGTCTCGACCCCGAGTCGCAGGCAGAACAGCAGCTCCTGCGCGCGCTCCAGGGCGAAGCTCGGAATGACGACGTTGCCGCCGCGGCCGAAGGCCGCGGTGATAGCCTGGTAGAGCTCCTCGATCGAGGCACCGATCGGCTTGTGCAGACGATCGCCGTAGGTGCTTTCCATGACCACGGCGTCGACCTGCGGCGGCGGCGGCGCACTGCGCAGCAGCGGCCGCCCGAGATTGCCGATGTCGCCGGAAAAGAGCACCCGTCGCCGCACCCCCGACTCGGCAAGCTCGAGCAGGACGCTGGCCGACCCGAGGATGTGGCCGGCGTCGAGGAAGGTGGCCTCGATCCCCGGCGCGAGCCGCATCGGGACCCCGTACTGGGCCGCCAGTCCCACGAAATCCATCGTATGTAGCGCATCGACGATCGTATAGAGCGGTGCTGCAGCACTCTGCGCGCCTTTGGGAGCCGTGTGCCGCGCGCGGCGCAGCGCCTCCTCCCCGTGCACATGGGCCGCGTCGAGCAGCACCAGGCGCAGCAGCTCCCGCGAGGCACCCGTGGTCAGGATCTCGCCGCGAAAGCCGCGCTTCACCAGCAGCGGCAGCCGGCCGCAATGATCGAGATGGGCGTGCGTCAGCAGCACGAAGTCGATGTCGGCGGGCTCGAAGCCGAAAGCGCCCATGTTCTCCACATCGAGCTCGCGTCCGCCCTGGTACAGGCCGCAGTCGATGAGCACACGCGTGCCGCCGCATTCAATCAGGTGGCAGGAACCGGTGACACCCCGGTCGGCGCCATGAAACTCGATCTTCATTGCCTCACAGGAATGAGCCAGGCCCGGCCCATGCTGGCACGGCAGCGGCATGCCGGTACTACGTACAACTGCGGGTACGTCGCCCGGGGCTGGCTACCTATGATCCCGGGGCGAGGCTGACGATGGTGGGGTTTCATGAGCGCAGTCGAATCCGGTGTCCGCGATCCGCGGCCGATCGGGTCCATGGATGAGGTGACTGCGGCCAAGGTCGCCTTTCTCTCCGATCCGGCCTCCTATCCAGGCCACCCGCTACGGGTGGAGCGGCGTGAAACGCATTTCGCCTGGGTGTTTCTCGCCGCAAGCCGCGCTTACAAGCTGAAGAAGCCCTCGCATTTGCGGGGCGCTGACTGGCGCACTCCGGAAGCGCGCGAGCTCGCCTGTCGCGAGGAGCTGCGGCTCAACCGCCGGATGTCGGCTCCGACCTATCTCGCCGTCGAGCCACTCATCGAGACCGCGTCCGGCTTCAAGATTGGCGGCAGCGGGCAGGTGGTCGACTGGCTGCTGGTCATGCGGCGCCTCGACGAGCGGCGCATGCTGGACAGGGTACTTGCCGGGGGCGAGCTCGAGGCCGGCGATCTCGATGCGGTGGTGAGATTCCTGGTCGACTTCTACCAGTCGCGCAATCCGCTGCCCTTCGCGCCGGACGCCTACCTGCGGCGCGTCAGGTCGCGCCTCGACGAAGCCGTGACGGCGCTGCAGCGGACCGGGCTCGGATTGCCGGGTGAGCGGATCGCGCCGCTCGCGCGCGAGCTGCCCGGCACCTTCGAGGCACTGCGCTCCGAGCTGGCCGAGCGCGCTAACGCCCAGCGCATCGCGGAGGTGCACGGGGATCTGCGCGCCGAGCACGTGTGGCTCGGGCCTCCCGTGCAGGTCATCGACGCGCTGGAGGTGTACGCGGACCTGCGCATGCTCGACACGGCGGAGGAGATTGCCCAGCTGGCGCTCGATTGCGAGCGTGCCGCAGCGCCCTGGGCGGCCGACTATCTGCGCGACCATTACCGGCACCGGGCGAGCGATCCCTGCAGCAACCGGTTGTTCGAGTTCTACATGGCGCTGCGCGCGGCTACCCACGCCAAGCTCGCCATCTGGCATCTCGACGATCCGCAGCAGTTTCCCGACCCGGCTCCCTGGCAGGCGCGCGCACTCAAGGCCGTGGCTGCGGCGCTCAGGCACTGCCAGGCCGCCATGCGCGGCGATCTCGCGCAGTCCGTGTAGCAGAGGCTCCCATGCCTGGAATCGCCGAGCCCCGACTGTTCGCACTCAGCGAGTCCCACGACCTGGCGCTGAGCGTCGCCGAGAGCGCCGGGCTCACCCTGGCCGCTCTGGAGGAGCGCCGCTTCGAGAGCGGCGAATTCAAGCTCCGGCCGCTCGAGTCGGTGCGCGATCGCACGGCGTTCGTAGTCGAGTCGCTCGCCGGTGACCCGGCGGTGCCGACGACCGAGCGGCTGGTGCGCCTGCTGTTTCTGCTGTCCGGCTTGAAGGATGCCGGAGCAGCGCGCCGCATCGCGCTGGTGCCCTATCTCGCTTTCGCGCGCAAGGAGCGCCGCACCCAGCTACGCGATCCGGTCAACACGCGCTACGTGGCGCAGCTGCTCGAGGCAGCAGGCCTCGATCGGCTCATGGCGCTCGACGTGCACAACCCCGCGGCGCTCGACAATGCCTTCCGCATCCCGGCCGATCACCTGAGCGCCATGCCGATGATGGTCGACCATTTTGCCCGGCAGCTCGCGAGCGCCCCGCTCACGGTCCTCTCACCCGACGTGGGCGGCATCAAGCGGGCGCAGCTCTTTCGCGAGCTGCTGCAGCGGCGGCTCGACCGCGAGGTGGAGATGGCGTTCATCGAGAAGCGCCGGGCGCTCGATGTGGTCTCGAGCGGGGCACTGGTGGGCGATGTCTCGCGCCGCGACGTGATCGTCATCGACGATCTGTGCGCCTCGGGCGGCACGCTGATTCGCGCCGCCGACCTGTGCCGGCGTTCCGGAGCCGCGGCGGTGCACGCCGCGGTCACGCACGCGCCTCTGCCTGCCGGGCTGGCGGCGTTGCTGGCGACAGCTAGCCTTGCGAGTGCCGTGGTTACCGACAGCGTCGGCCCGGGCCCGATCACAGCCCGCTCATCGGGCAGCCGCACGCGGCTGACCGTGCTGCCGGTCGGCCCGCTCTTCGGCCAGGCGCTGCGCCGGATGCTGGACGGCAGGCCGCTCGCCCCGCTCCTCGAGCGCTGGCCGGTCGAGCCGGCCGACTGAGCGGCGCCTGCCATGGCTGCGAGCTATCTCATCACGGGAGGCGCCGGCTTTCTCGGCATCAACCTCTGCCGCTACCTTCTGGCACGCGGCGAGCGCGTGCGCTCGCTCGACATCGCGGCGTTTCAGTATCCGGAGCGCGCGCGGGTCGAAGTGATCGACGGAGACGTGCGCGACCCGGCCGCAGTCGAGCGTGCGACGAGCGGCGTCGACATCGTGGTGCATGCGGCCGCGGCACTGCCGCTCGCCCCGCGCGAGGAGATCCTCTCGACCGCCATCCAGGGTACGGCGCTGCTGCTGAAGGCTGCGCGCGCCCACGCCGTGCAGCGCTTCATCTTTATCTCCTCCACCGCCGTTTACGGCATCCCTGACCATCATCCGCTGCTCGAGAGCGACCGGCTGCAGGGAGTCGGGCCCTACGGCGAATCCAAGATCCAGGCCGAGGCCCTGTGCGTCCAGGCGCGTGGCGACGGCCTCTGCACCAGCATCCTGCGGCCGAAGAGCTTCGTCGGCCCGGAGCGCCTCGGAGCCTTCGAGCTGCTCTACAGCTGGGCCTTAGCCGGCAGGAATTTCCCGGTGCTCGGGCCGGGAAGCAACCGCTATCAGCTGCTCGACGTCGAAGACCTGTGCCGCGCCATCGAGCTGTGTGCGAGCGCGCCGCGCGAGCAGGTCAATGACACGTTCAACGTCGGCGCGCAGCAGTTCGGCACGATGCGCGAGAATTTTCAGGCGGTGCTCGATCGCGCCGGGCACGGCGCGCACGTGGTATCGCTGCCCGCCAAGCCAGCGATCCTGCTGCTGCACCTCGCAGCAGCTCTGCACGTCTCGCCCCTCTACCGCTGGATCTACGCGACCGCATCGCAGGAGAGCTTCGTCTCGGTCGCAAAGATCGAGAGCCGCCTGGGATTTCGCCCGCGGTATTCCAATCGCGACGCCCTGATCCGCAACTACGACTGGTACGTCGCCCATCGACAGGAGCTCGGCACGCTGACCGGCACCACGCACCGCGTGCCGTGGAAAAAGGGAGTACTGCGCCTTGTCGAACATTTCTTCTGAGCTGCGCGAGCGCCGTGTTGGCGCCCTGTTGCCGGCGGCGCTCGAGAGCCTGCGCCCCTACCAGTGGCTGAAGAATGCACTGGTCTTCGTGCCGCTCGCCGCCGCGCATCGCCTTGGCGAGCCGCAGCTGCTGCTGCGTGCGCTGCAGGCGTTCGTCGCCTTCAGCCTGTGCGCTTCTGCCGTATATCTCCTGAATGACCTGCGGGATGCGCCGGCGGACCGGATGCACCCCCACAAACGTCTGCGGCCGATCGCTTCGGGGCGCCTGCCCCGCTCCGTGGCGCTGCTGCTGGCGGCCGTTCTGCTCGCCGTCACCATAGCCGCCGCCTGGCCGCTGGGCGCCTCGGCCAGCGCCGCGATCGCCGCGTATCTCGCGCTGATGATCGCCTACACGCTGGGTCTCAAGGCAATCGTGCTGCTCGATGCGCTGATCCTGGCCGGCGGGTATGCGCTGCGAGTCCTGGGTGGCGGGCTGGCGGTCGCCATCATCCCTTCGGCGCGCCTGCTCGCCTTCTGCATCTTCCTGTTCTTCAGCCTCGCTCTG
>DASPSF010000050.1:0-40509 GCA_035624075.1 Steroidobacteraceae bacterium
ACATTGTTCCAGCTGGCGAAGTAAGCCGCGCGCGCTCCGGGGCGCCGGCCGCCTGGTTCGGGGCTGGGCGAGCCGCGGCCGCACCTCCCGCCCGGCGGGCCTCGGCGGCCAGCATCGTGAGGCCGTGCAGGTGGGCGCGCGAGAGAGCGCGCGCCTCGCCCGCGGCGGCGGCGAGCAACAGCTCGCGCCACAGCTGCGGGTGTGCCGGCCAGCGGGGACGCAGCCATTCCGGGTGACGCTCGGCGAGGCCGTCGATCCGGCGCAGCGACAGCTCGCCGATCAGTGCGGCGCAGCCGGGCGGCATTCCGAGCAGCAGCCGCGCGGCCGTGCTCTCGGCGCGCGCCAGGTGCCAGGCATAGGTGAGGCAGAGGCGCGCGACCTCGACCGTACCGGAAACGGTGAAGAACGCCGGGCCCGTCGCCCGGCCGGAATCCTCGACCTCCGGCGCCCCGTGCTGCCAGCGCTCGCGGTCGGCGAAGCCGGCATCGAGCAGCAGGTAGGGCGCGGCGGCCGCACGCCGCCGCGCGTCCCGGTCGAGCGTGCGCCACAGCGAGCCCACCTCGCGCAGCAACGGACGCGGCTCCGCGGCGGCGACCGTGGCCTGCTCCGCGAGCAGCGCGAGACCCATCTCGTTGAGCTCCGCGAGCGTCTCGAGCGCCGCGGCACCGAGCCACGCGCCGCGCGGCGCGTCCCCGCCCGCATCGCCCTCCATCCCGCACTGCAACAGCATGGCGCCTGCCCTCCCACCGCGAGCCGCCATGGTAGCCGAGCCGCGCGCCGGCGCCAGATGCAATTTGAGATTTTTTTACCAAATTTCATTTATTGAGTTTTGGGAAATTCTTCCCAAAATGGGCCGTCCATCCCCGGGAAAATCCCCATGCGCATTTCTGACGACCGCTACCGCCGCGAGCGGCAGCGAATGGAGCTGGCACTGCGCTTCCTGCGCCACCAGGCGCGCACCCAGACGATCCGTACCTGGACCGGGCTGTCGGACGACCGCATCAGGAAGCTGTATCGCTCCTACATGAGCCAGGCGCGCCGGCAGCTGCCGCGCCACCGCGGCAAGTCCCCGCACCAGGTCGCGTACTTCACGCGCTCGCAGCAGCTGCAGCTCGAGAGCGCGGCGCTCGCCAGCATGCTGTCACTGCTCGGCGTGATTCCGCCGCCGGCGCCGGGTGCGGCCGCCGCGGTGCTGCCGGGACTGGCGCGTGGCGCGCAGCTGTGCGCAGCCTTCGAAGCCTACTGCGCGTTCGTGCCCGCCGCGCAGATCTCCTTCGAGCACGCGGTGTTCCTCGCGAGCGCGCTCAGCCGCGGCGACCTGCTGCGGCTCGGCGCCTGCGCCGGCTGCGGCTGTCTCGTGGTGAGCGAGCGCTTCCCGGCGCGCGAGCAGCGCTGCCACCTGTGCGCGAGCGCGGGGCGCTCGCATTAGTTAATTGGCCAAAATTGCAGGAAGCAATTTTGGCGGACATTACTCCGAAAGCCGCCGGCGAAAGGCGGGGCTCGACGCGCATCTGCTCCAATCACCTCAGAAGCCGAGCACTCCGTAGCAGGGTTGGCGCACGGACTGTTCGCCGGCTGCGCATCAGGAAGCGATTTTCGCGGACACCACTCCGAAATCCGCCGGCGAAGCGGCTCCTGTCGCGCGCGGCGCCGTCTCGCGCACGCCGAGCACCGCGGCGCCACCGATCAGCAGGATAAGAATGAGGTAACCGGCCGGCGCGAGCGGATTGCCGGTGAGCTCGATCAGCGAGTGCACGATGAACTGAGCAAATCCGCCGAACACCGCGACCACGACGGCATACAACAGGCCGAACACGGTGGCGCGCATGGTCCGCGGCATGGACTCGAGCATCAGCGTGATCGCGCAGGTGACCATGAGTGCCTGCAGCCCGGCGAGCAGGGCGGTCGCCGCGTACGCCACCCACGGGCCGCGCCAGGTCGTCATCGCAAGGTAGGCGGGGCCAACGGCGAGCACCAGCGCGGCGAGTGCGCTCACCATCACGCGCTTGCGCCCGAGGCGGTCGGAAAGCGCCCCGCCGAGCGGCGCCATACCCATGACGACCAAGCCTTCCACGATGGTCGCGCCGAAGCCGAAGTGCACGCCGAGCTTTAAGGTGTCCTGGACGTAGGTGTTCATGTAATCCACCACGTAGGCGCAGGTGGTGCACGCAGCCCCAACGAGCATCAAGCGCACGAGCAAGGTCGGCCCCATGCGGCGCTCGCCGGCGACGACCGTTGCCTGAGCAGGGCTCTCGGGGAGGCGGCGGCGGATGTAAAGGCCCGCGGGCACGACCAGAACGCCGAGCAGCAGCGCGAGCCGCCAGCCCCAGTCCTCGAGCTGCGCGCTCGACAGCGTCAGGGCGAGTACGAAGCCGACGATTCCCGAGGCGAGGCCCGCGGCGTACTGCGTCGCGAGCTGCAGCGCGACGTACAGGCCGCGATGCGGCGGCGGCGCGCACTCGGCGAGGTAGGCCGTCGACGGACCGACCTCCCCGCCGACCGCGAAACCCTGCATCAGCCGGAAGCACATCAGCAGCACCGGCGCCGCCATCCCGATGCGCGCAAACCCCGGAGTGAGTGCGGTACCGAGGATACCGAGCCCCATCAGGCTGCAGGATGTCAGCATCGCGGCGGTGCGGCCTACCCGGTCGGCGTAGCGCCCGATGACCAGAGCGCCCAGCGGCCGGGTCAGGAAGCCGACGCCGAAGGTCGCGAGCGTGTAGAGCAGGCCGTGCGTGCTGTCGGGCGGAAAGAATGTCCGCGAGATCTGGATCGCGAAGTAGGCAAACGTCCCGAAGTCATAGAATTCGAGCGCATTGCCGACGCCCACCGCCATCACGGTTCGGGGCGTGAGTGAGACGGGTCCGTCCGCCGCGGATGGGGCTGAAGGCAAGGCGCCACGCCTCGAGCGTTAGGTTGGGTCACAGCGTAGCGCGAACGGCACATCGTCTCCCGCTGCATGGCACAATGGCCGGGCCCGCGCTCCTCCGACACGCCCCGCATGCAGCCCGACCGACCTAACTTCTTCGCCGGACCCTACCTCGAGCGACGCGTGGAAGCGCGCGAGGACCCTGATTGGGTAGCGGCGGCCTGGGGCGACAGCGCGACCCAATACCTGGTGGCACGCGGCACCGCCCACCTGCTGCAGGGCGATCCGCCGCGCGCCGCACTTCTGACGCGCGAGGATCCGCTGGTGCGCGCGGCACCGGCCGCAAGCCTCACGCTGCTCGGCTGGTTCCGCGGAGCGCGCTGTGTGCTGATCAGCCTGCCGCCGGAGCAGAGCGCCGTGCCACCCGCCGGCATGCGCTTCGAGGAGCTGCGGCCGCTGTCGGCGCTGCTGCCCGCGGACGAGGCGGGACTGCTCGCCTATGCACGCGCGCTGGCGGTGTGGCGGGCGCGCACGCGCCACTGTGGCCTGTGCGGCGCGCCGACGACGCCGATCCGCGCCGGCCATTGCCTCACCTGCAGCAACCACGCCTGCGCCGAGGAGTTCTTCCCGCGCATCGATCCGGCCATCATCGTGCTGGTCTCGGATGGCGAGCGCGCGCTGCTCGGCCGCCAGGCGAGCTGGCCGCCGCGCCGCTACTCGACCATCGCCGGCTTCGTCGAGCAGGGCGAGAGCCTCGAGGATGCGGTGGCACGCGAGGTCGAGGAGGAAACCGGCGTGCGCATCGTGAGCGCGCGCTACGACTCCTCGCAGCCCTGGCCGTTCCCCTCCTCGCTCATGCTCGGTTTCCGCGCACACGCCGCCGCGGACAGCGTGGTGCGCATCTCCGGCGAGCTCGAGGACGCGCGCTGGTTTACCCGCGCCCAGCTCACCGCAGGGGAGGCGCTCGGGCCGCCTTCGCATTCGATCTCCTGGCGCCTCATCTCGGGTTGGCTCGAGGGCGGGTGAGGCGGCCATGTGCCTCCTGGTGCTGGCGTGGCAGGCACACCCGCGCTACCCCCTGGTGGTCGCCGCCAATCGCGACGAATACCACGAGCGCCCTGCCGCGCCGCTGGCGAAGTGGCCCGAGCCCCCGGGGATCCTCGCCGGCCGTGATCTGCGCGCCGCGGGCAGCTGGCTCGGGATCGATCCCGCGCGCCGCTTTGGCGTGGTCACCAACTTCCGCGAGCTGCAACGGGCCCGGCCGGCGGCGCCCTCGCGCGGCGGCCTGATTCCGCAGTATCTCGCCGGTGGCGAGGGGGCACGGCAGTTCTTCGCGCGGCTCGAGGCTCGGGCGCAGGAGTATTCCGGGTTCAACCTGCTGCTCGGCGATGCCGGATCGCTCTGGTACGGCTCGAACCGCGCCGTGCCATTGGCGCGCGAGCTCCCGCCCGGCGTCTACGGCCTCTCGAACGAGCTGCTCGACACACCGTGGCCGAAGCTCGTGCGCGTCAAGGCGCGCTTCCAGGAATGGCTCGCACAGCCGCGGGCGTCGGCCGCCGGCTTGTTCGCCCTGCTCGCCGATCGCACGCAGTCGGCGGAGAGCGACGCCGCGCTGCCGACCGGCGGCCTGCCGCGTGAATGGGAGCGGATCCTGTCGGCGCCCTTCGTCGTGCACCCGCTCTACGGCACCCGCTGCTCGACGGTGGCGTTGCTCGAGCCGGGCGGCGCCCTGTATCTGGCCGAGCGGCGTTTCGACTCTGCCGGCGCGCCGAGCGGTGAAAGTGAATTCCACCTGAACGCGGGCGAGTGGCCGTGAGTTATGTGGGGTAAGGCGGAACCGCCCCGGCTGCTGAACGCTCTGATTGATCAAGAGCGGCGAGCGGGTGGGCTCGCGAGGCTCTAGAATCCGGTGAATTTTTCCGACTACACGTCGAGATGGCGCAGCGTTTCAGTATGCCCCGGGCTCGCCCACGGCACCGGCGAGGCCCGGCGCTCGCCGTTTGCCTGCTCGCCGCACTGGCGTGCGGGCTGGGCGCCCGTCCGGCGCTCGCCGCCGGCGTCAACGTCGAGGTGCGCGGCGTCGACGAGAAGCTGCGCGCCAACGTGCTCGCCTACCTCAGCTTCGAGCGCTACAAAAAGGGCGGCGCCGATCTCAACGCCGACATGATCGAGCGGCTGCACAACCGTGTCGAGCGCGAGGTCCAGGACGCGCTGCGGCCGTACGGATATTTCGAGGCGCAGGTGAGCTCGACCGTCACCGATCTCGGCAAGGGCGAGTGGCGCGTCGTGGTCGACATCAAGCCGGGGCGGCCGGTGCTGGTGACCAGTATCGAGGTGAAGGTGACCGGCCCCGGCGAGACCGATCCGCTCTTCAAGCGCATCCTCCAGCACCCGCTGCTCAAGCCCGGCGATCGCCTCAACCAGTCGGACTACGACGCCATCAAGTCCGACCTGCAGCGCACCGCGGCCACCTACGGCTACTTCGATGCCCGGCTGACGCGCAACGAGCTGCTGGTCGATCCGCCGAATTACACCGCCCGCATCGCGCTCGAGCTCGAGACCGGCGACCGCTACCGCTTCGGCCCGACCACCATCACCCAGGACGTCGTCAAGGAGAGCCTGGTGCGGCGCTACCTGCGCTACCACGAGGGCGATCCCTTCGATCTGACACAGGTGCTGCGCACCCAGTTCGCGCTCGACGACTCGCAGTACTTCACCAACCTCGAGGTGCGCCCGGGCACGCCGGATTCCGCCACCCACCTGGTCGCGGTCGACATCCATGCCGGCGCCAACCGGCGCCACCGCTACTCCTTCGGGGCCGGCTACGCCACCGACACCGGACCGCGCGCCACGCTCGGTTTCGAGGACCACCGCATCAACTCGAGCGGGCAGAGCTTCAGTGTCACCTCGCAGTTCGCTCAGATCACGCGCTACAACGTGGTCACCAGCTACATCTTTCCGGTGGGTGATCCGGCCGTGGAGCATTTCGCCCTCAACGGCAACATCGAGCAGCAGACGCTCGCCGACGTGACCGCCTACACCCAGTCGGTGGGCCCGAGCTTCACCCTGGTCAAGTGGGGCTGGCAGACCCTGTGGAAGGTGAACGTGGTGCACACCACCAGCGAAGACATCAACGGCACCGCCACCGACCGGCTGCTGGTGCCGGAGCTCGATATCGCCTCGGTGCCGAAGGACTATCTCGGCGAGCCGCTGTTCGAGTATCCGTTCGTCGCCCAGATCAAGGGCTCCGACGCGGCGCTCGGCTCGGACTCGAACTTCATCCAGGCGCACGTGCAGCTCGAGAACACCTTTCACCTGGGCGGCCCGTGGCACCTGCTGCTGCGCGAGGAGGCCGGGGCCAGCCTGGTGTCGCGCTTCTCCAATCTGCCGGCCATCTACCGCTTCTTCGCCGGCGGCGACAACAGCGTACGCGGCTTTTACTACAATCAGCTGTCACCGACCGATCCGGTGTGCGCGCCGCAGCCGGCCGGCGTGAGCCCGCTCAACGGCGACGGCAGCTGCAAGGCGGTCGTCCCCGGCGACTTCATCAGGGTCGGCGGCAAGGACATGGTCACCGGCACGGTGGAGGTGGTGCACGATCTGCCGCGGAACTTAGGTTGGGCAACCTTCGTCGACTACGGCAATGCCTTCGATCATTTCGGCACCAAGCTGTTCTACTCGGCGGGCGTCGGCATCCGCTTTCGCACGCCGGTGCTGACGCTCGGCGTCGACGTGGCACAGCCCCTCAATAACCCCGGCGCCGGCCCGCGCCTGCACATCAACTTCTCGCCGAAGCTCTGAGGAATCGAGCCACCGTGCGGCGCCTGCTCATACTCTTCACCGCCTGCCTGCTGGTGCTCGTGATCGTGGTGGTGCCGGCCGCGCTCGTCGGCGCCGCGGTGTTCACCGAGTCGGGGCTGCAGTTCCTGGTGAATCACATCCCGCAGCGCTTCGGCTCGGGGCCGGGCGCGGTCAGCCTCACCATCACGGGCGTCAGGGGCACGCTGGCGCACGGGATACATGCCGACCGCGTCGAGATCGATCACGAGCTGGTGCATCTCAAGTTCGAAGGGATCGACGGCCGCTTGGCGCTCGCGCCGCTGCTGCTGCAAACGATCCGCTCGCCCGACGCCACCGTGCACAGCGCGCTCATCGAAGTGAAGCGTCGCACCCGGCAGGTGCCGCCGTCGCCGCCCATATTCCTGCCGCGCTGGCTGCTGATCAGCGCCGAGCACACCACGGTCGATGACGCGGTGGTGAGCATCTACAACGGCGTGCGCCTCGAAGCCACCCATATCAGCGGCGCCGCGGTGCTGCGGCACCGCTCGATCCGCTTCTTCCAGGCGCAGGGCAACTTCGGCGATGCGCGCGTCGATGCGATCGGCGAGCTGCGCGCGCGCGACCCGCTCGGTATCGAGGGCGAGGGCCACATCGCCTGGGCTCCCGCCGGGCAGCCCGGCTGGAGCGTCGAGGGCTCGGCCCGGGGCGATCTCGACGCGCTCAACCTGAAGGCGCGCGCCTTGAGCCCGTTCCGCGCCGACTTCACCGGCCAGGCGCTCGACCTCACCCACCGCTGGCACATCGTCGGCGATGCCAACGTCGAGAATTTCGATCTGCGTGCCTGGGGAATCTCGGGGCCGCTCGGGGTGATGAAGGCGCGCCTCGCGGTCACCTGGAACGACCAGGGCTTCACCGGCCGCGGCAAGGTCGACCCGACCGGGCTCCGTGCCGGAACCTTCGATGCCGAGTTCGATGGCTCGTTCGCGGATCGCGTGCTCACCGCGAGTCACATGGAGGCCCGCCACCCGAGCGGTGCGCACGCGGTCGGCTCGGGCACCTTCGCCATCGTTCCCAACGGCCCGCGGCTCGACCTCAAGGGCAACTGGGAGAACTTCCGCTGGCCGCTCACCGGGCCGGAGCCGGTGATGGAGAGCGCCGCGGGCAGTTTCACGCTGGAGGGAATCCTTCCTTATAAAGTGCACGCCGCAGGGTCGGCCAGCGCGGCGGGCATCTCGTCGAGCGCGGCGGACGTGACCGGCACGCTCGGCAAGGACAGCTTCGCCTTCGAGCGCGCCGAGCTCGACCTGCTCGAAGGCCATGCCAGTATGAGCGGGGCGGTAGCCTGGGCGCCGCATCAGAGCTGGTCGGTCGCCGGTCAGCTCACCGGGATCAACCCGGCGGCGCTGCGGGCCGATCTTCCCGGCAGCGTGAATCTCTCGCTGTCGGTGTCCGGCCGCGGCTTCGACCCGAAGGGCGACCTGAGCGTCGCGGTCGGAAACCTGAGCGGCAAGCTGCGCGGCGCGCACGTGAGCGGCAGCGGCTCGCTCGCCCGCGGGGGCGGCGACTGGCGCTTCGACCGCGTGCACGTGGCGCTCGGCGGCACGAGCCTCGCCCTCGACGGGCGCGCCGGCGAGCAGCTCGACCTGCGCTTTGCGCTCGCGAGCTCTGACCTCTCGCTGCTCGCGGCCGGGAGCAAAGGGCAGCTCAATGCCAGCGGAACGCTGCGCGGCACGACCGCGGACCCGGCGATCGTGGCGACCGCCCACGGCAGTGCGCTCAGCTACGCCGGGCTCGGCGTCGAGCGCCTCGACGCCGATATCGACTTCGACACCGCCGACCGGGAACACCCGACCCGGATCGATGCGCGGGCGCAAAACCTGAGTTACGCGAGCTATGCCCTCGAGCGCGCGGCCTTCACGGTCACGGGTCCCCCGGCGGCCTACCGCGTGCACCTCGATGCGCACGCCAGCGGACTCGCGCTCGCGGCCGAGGCCGGCGGCAGCTACGCGCACGGTACGTTCGAGGGCCAGCTCACCTCGCTCAGCGTCAAGGGCAGGGACGCGCTCGATCTCGCGCTCGAGCATCCGGTGGATCTCACCGCCTCGGCGGAGCGGGCGCGGGTCGAATGGCTGTGCCTCGCCGGAACGCCCGGCGCCATGTGCGCGGACGCGGACTGGAGCCGTGAGCACTGGTCGGCGACTCTCATGAGCAACCAGCTGCCGCTGAGCGCACTCACGGCCGGTGTCAGGACGCCCGCGGTGCAGTACCAGGGCACGGTCGACCTGCTGCTGCGCGCCGCGGGCGGCGCGCAGCTGCCGGTCACCGGCACGCTGCGCGCACAGCTCACCGACGCGGTGCTCTCGCACCAGCTGCTCAGCAAGAAGATCGAGCACACCCGCATCGGCTCGGGCACCGTGACGGCGAGCGCGACGCCGGAAGGCCTCACCGTCGCGGCGGTGCTCGAGGACGGCGAGGTCGGCACCATTCGCGCCCGCCTCGATGCGCAGCGCGGCGGCGCCGAGTGGCAGGCGATGCCGCTCAGCGGCGCGCTGCATGCCGAGACCTCAGAGCTCAGTCTGCTGTCGCTCTATCTCCCCGACATCGATCGCGCCGCCGGCGAGCTGCATGCTGACGTCAACGTGGGTGGCACGCTCGGTGGGCCACAGTTGAACGGCGTGGTGAAGGTCTCGGGCGGTGAGCTCGATCTCTACCAGGTGAACCTGGGACTGCGCCAGGTGACACTCGAGGCGCACCTGAGCGACGGCGGCCTCGACTTCAGTGGCAACGCCCGTGCCGGCGCCGGCAGCGCCGCCGCCAGCGGCCATCTCGAGTGGCACAACCTCCTGCCCTACGGCAAATTCCACCTCGAGGGAACGAACCTGCGCGTGGCGGACACGCCCGAGGCGCAGATCGACGCCTCGCCTAACCTCGGCTTCGCGGTCGACGGGCGGCGCATCGAGGTCACCGGCACCGTGGCGGTGCCGTACGCCAAGATCCAGCCGAAGGATATCACCAACGCAGTGCGTACCTCGCCCGACGAAGTGATCGTCGGCCAGGCAGCGCAGAGCCCGACGGAGCGTTTCGAGGTGATGAGCACCATCACGCTCACCCTCGGCGACAAGGTCTCGATCGATGCCTCGGGGCTCACCGGGCGCCTCACCGGCGGCGTCACCATCAGGAGCGGCTACGACGCCATCACCCGCGCCACCGGGGAGCTCTCGGTGGCCAACGGCATCTATCTCGCCTACGCGCGCAAGCTCGACATCCAGCGCGGCCGGCTGATCTTCACCGGCGGTCCGATCGACGACCCGGGCGTCGACCTGCGCGCGCAGAAGGAATTCCCGGACGTCACCGCCGGGGTCAATGTACGCGGCACGCTGCAGCAGCCGCGCATGTCGTTCTTCTCCGATCCGCCGATGCCGCAGTCGCAGATCGTCTCGCTGATCCTCTCGGGCAGCGCCTCCCAGGCGACGCAGTCGGCGAGCAACGCGGCCCTCGGGCAGGGCGCGGCGCTGCTCGCGGCACAGGTGGGTGAGCGCGTCGGGCTCCCCGACGTGAGCCTCGAGACCGATCCGCTCGCCAACGAGACCTCGCTGGTGCTCGGCCGCTACCTCACGCCGCGCCTGTACGTGAGTTACGGCGTGAGTCTCACCGAGACGCTCAACACACTCAAGATGCGCTACACGCTCGGCGACCACTGGGTGGTGCGCACCGAGCTCGGCACCGCGCGCGGCGCGGACCTGGTCTACAGCATCACCAAGTAAGCGGCCTGGCGGACACGCTACTTGCTGCAGTCGCCCACCCGGCGCGCCGCGATCCTGACGGTGACGGTCTGCCCCCTGTCGGTGGTCGAGACCATCGTGCCCTGGAAGGACTCGGCGGCGAAGGTACCCTCGAAGTGGCCGGTGTTGTGCGCGCACTGCGTGGTGAACTTCACCTGGCTCCCGGACATCGAGTGATCGGTGACCTGGCAGCTCTGCGGCTGATCGGGCTTGCCCTGGGCGATCTGTTGACTGACGTGATCGAGGTCGGACTGGCTGATGCAATGCTGTGAGACGTGCGGCTTCTGCATCATCGCCAGCGCCTGGGGCGGCATCTTCGCCGCCACGTCCGGCGGCAGCTGCACATCGGCGGTGCTGGTGAACTCGTAGAGGCCGGGCCTGAGGTTCATCGTCTGGGCGTAGAGCGCGAACGATACGCCGGCGGCAGCGGCCAGCACTGCGGCACGGGCGGCGCGCGAGGACTTGAGTGACGGCATCGAGGCTCCCTTGGGCGAATGCGGCGCATTCTAGTCCAGGCTGCCGGCCTGCTTGACGCGCGTGCATTAATATGCACAATGTGAGCATCTTTATGCACCGGTAGCCGACAGCACCCATGTTGAACGATGCCGAGCAACTCGAGCGCCGCGGCGCCATCGTGCGCATCCTGCGCGCCGGCCTGGTGCGCAAGCAGCAGGACCTGGTGCGCCTCCTGAAAAAGGAGGGGCACGACGCCACCCAGTCCTCCATCAGCCGCGATCTGCGCGACCTGGGCGTGCTCAAGGCGAGCGGCCGCTACGTGCTGCCGCCCGATGAGCTGACGCGGGCCAACGGCGACTTCGCCATGCTGGCGCAGTTCGTGCGCGAGCTGCGCCGCGCCGGGCCCTCGATCACGGTGCTGCGCACCACGATCGGCGCCGCCCAGTCGGTCGCCGTGGCGATCGACAAGGCCGAATGGCCCGAGGTCGCCGGCACGATCTCGGGCGACGACACCATCTTCATCGCCACCGCCAACCTGCGCGCCCAGGAGGAGCTCCTCGCCCGCCTGCACGCCCTGTTCAGGATCTGATCCATGTCGACCAGCGTAAACAGCGCCCCGGGCGCGGGCACCACTCCCATCGTCCTCGCCTACTCCGGGGGCCTCGACACCTCCTTCTTGGTGCCGTGGATCGCGGAAACCTGCCGCCGCCCGGTGATCACCGTGACGGTCGATACCGGCGGCATCGACGCAGCCGCCGCGCGCGCGCTCGCCGAGCGCTCCCGGGCCCTCGGCGCCGTGGCGCACCACCAGATCGACGCGCGCTCCGACTACTTCGAGCAGGTGCTGCGCTTTCTCATCATGGGCAACGTGCGGCGCGGACAGCTGTATCCGCTGTGCGTCGGCGCCGAGCGCGTCATGCAGGCGCAGACCATCGCCCGCATGGCGCGCGAGCTCAAGTCCGACACCGTCGCGCACGGCTGCACCGCGGCCGGCAACGATCAGGTGCGCTTCGAGGTCGCGCTGCGCACGCTCGCGCCCGACCTCGCCGTGCTCGCCCCGGTCCGCGACCGGGCGTTCAAGCGCACCGAAGAGCTCGAGTACCTCAAATCCCGCGGCCTTCCCGTGCCGCCCACCGGCGCCGCCTACTCGGTCAACCGCGGGCTCTGGGGCGTCACCATCGGCGGCAAGGAGACACTCACCTCGGGCGGCAGCATTCCCGACGACGCCTGGCTGCTGACGCGCGATGCGTTCACGCGCCCGCGCCCGCCGCAGCGGCATGTGCTCGGCTTCAGGGAGGGGCGGCCGCTGTCGCTCGACGGGCGCGCCGCCGCGCCGGTCGAGATCATCGAGAAGCTGGAAGCCCTCGCCGCGCCCTTCGGCATCGGCCGCGGGATTCATCTGGGCGACACCATCATCGGCACCAAGGGGCGCGTCGCCTTCGAGGCGCCGGCCGCCGAGGTGCTGCTCACGGCGCATCGCGAGCTCGAGAAGCTGGTTTTGACCGGACGGCAGCAGCGCATCAAGGACCTGCTGGCAACCCCTTACGGCGACCTGGTGCACGAGGGCCAGCTGCTGGACCCCGTGTGCCGCGACATCGAGGCGCTGCTCGTCTCCTCGCAGCAGCGCGTGACCGGCGAGGTGCACCTGAAGCTCGGGACCGGCAGCCTCTTCATCGACGGGGTCGAGTCGCCCTACTCGCTCATGGCCGCCTCGCGCGGCGTGTACGGCGAGGCGGCCGGCGAATGGTCGGCGGCGGATGCGCTCGGCTTCTCGCGCATCGTCTCGCTCCCCGGTGTCTTCTACACACGCGCCGGCCAGCAGGCCGCGCCGGAGCTTTGAAATGGTCAGCATGCGTTCGGTCATCGTCGACAAGCTGGCCTCGGTCACCCAGGCCTGCGGCCTGTCGCATGAGGTGCGCGTCTCCGCCGACATCCCCGCCGAGGAAGGCGTGGTGCTCGTGGTCGAGGTGCTCAACAACAAGTCGACCTACAACACGCTCGAGCTGGTGAGCGGCCGCATGGCCAAGGTCGGCAAGGGCGACATCGTCGCCGGAGCCCTCGGCCATCGCCAGGCGCTGTTCGGCTACTCCGGGCACGTGCCCGAGTCGGTGAAGCCAGGCGACGTCATCCAGATGCTCAACATCGGCGGCGTGCTCGGCGTGTGCGACTCGATCAACCCCGAGAAGGGCAAGCCCTTCGACTGCCGCGTGCTCGGTGTCGCCCTCAACTTCCCCTACCTCGGTGAGCGCATCGGCGTGCCGGCGCGCGCCGGCTACAAGCGGCTCGATGCCAGTTCAGCGCTCGAGACCCGAGGTATACCGGTAGTGGCCCTGGCCGGCAGCTGCATGGAGGCGGGCAAGACCGCCGCCGCCTGCGCCATCATCTCCCGCATGCGCCACCGCGGACTGACCGTCGATGCCTTCAAGGCGACCGGCGTGTCGCTGCGGCGCGATATCCTCGCGATGGAGGACGCGGGCGCGCGGCGTTGCGCGATCTTTACCGACTTAGGGGTCGTCACCACGACGCGCGCCAACGGGCCGGCGCTCACGCGTACCATGCTGACCGAGCTCGCCACCGGCAAGCCCGACGTCCTGGTGTTCGAGCTCGGCGACGGCATCCTCGGGACCTACGGCGTGGATGCGATCCTCGAGTGCCCCGACATCCGCAGCGCGCTCACCGGCGTCGTGCTGTCGGCCAACGATCCGGTGGCGGCCTGGGGCGGAGTGAAGCTGCTGCGCGAGCGCTTCGGGATCGAGCCCTGCGTGGTGACCGGGCCCTGCACCGACAACCAGGTGGGGGTCGAGATCATCACCACGCAGATGGGCGTGCCGGCCTTCAACGCGATCTCGAGTGCCGCGGCGCTCGGCGACCGCGTGATCGAGGCGCTCGGGCTCGCCGCGGCGGCGGCCGCGTGAGCGCGCGCACGCCTGCGGTAGTGCTCGGCGGCACCGGCTACGTCGCCGGGGAGCTGCTGCGCCTGATCGCCGGCCACCCCAACCTCGAGCTGCTGGCCGTGATGTCGGAGGGCTCGCCGGGCGAGCCGGTGGCGGCCGCCTTTCCGCACCTCGTGTCCGCCTATCCCGAGACGCGCTTCGCGACGCTTAGTGAGGTGACCAAGCGTCTTGCCGAGACACCCGCGTCGGCGGTTTTCTCCGCCGCTCCCCACGGCGTCTCGGCCGGCCTGATCGAGGCGGTGCTCGCCGAGACCGCGCGCGCTCGAGTGAGCGCGCGGGTCGTCGATATCTCGGCCGACTTCCGTTACGCCTCATCGGAGGCCTATCAGAAGGTTTACGGGCACGCGCACGGGGCCGCCACGCTCCTCAAGGATTTCAGCTGCGCGCTGCCCGAGCACCTCGAGGACCTGAAGACGCCGCACGTCGGCCACCCGGGCTGCTTTGCCACCGCGGTGCTGCTCGCATCCGTGCCGCTGCTCGCGTTCGGGATCGTGGAGCCCAGCCTGTTCGTGAGCGGCATCACCGGCAGCACGGGCTCGGGCCGCAAGCCCGTCGAAGGCACGCATCATCCGCTGCGCCACGGCGATCTCTACGGCTACAACGCACTCACCCACCGGCACGCCCCCGAGATCGTCGCCTGCGCGCGCACGGCCAGCGGCGTCGAGGCCGAGCTCGCCTTCGTGCCGCACTCGGGTCCGTTTGCGCGCGGCATCCACGTCACGGTACAGGCGCGCCTCACGCGCGCGCTCGATGGCAGCCAGGCGCGCGGGGCGCTCAAGGAGTACTACGCGCGCGCGCCCTTCGTGCGGGTGAGCGAGCGCGCCCCACACATAAAAGAGGTGGCGGCCAGCAACTACGCGCACCTGTCGGCGGCCGCCAACGGCCGCACCATCGCGGTGATGTGCGCGATCGACAATCTCGTCAAGGGTGCCGCCGGCGGCGCCGTGCAGTGGATGAACCGCATGCTGGGGCTGCCCGAGACCGCGGGCCTCACCCAGCCGGCGCCCGGGTGGACCTAGTATGAATGGCTCGGGATCGCGACATTGCGCTGCGCAGTCCTGCTGCGCGCAAGCCCGGGGTGGCCATCCATGGCCCCCCGTGCGACGCACGCGTCGCACCCCTGTGCCTGACGCCATCCATCGCCTCCGGAGCGCGCGAAGCGCGATGAGCAACTAGAGGGGCGCTATCAGCATGGCGAAGAAAGCCCAGACGGCAACCACCGGCACCAGCGGCACCCGCCGAGCGATGAAGCTCGTGAAGCCGCCGGCGCGCGATTTCCAGGCGCAGGTATTTGCGCAGTATCCGGTCGAGATCGCCTCGGGCCAGGGTGTCTGGCTCATGAACACCCGCGGCGAGCGGCTGCTCGATCTCTACGGCGGCCACGCGGTCGCGGGCCTCGGCTACGCCCATCCCGAGTGGACCGCGGCGCTCGCCGCCCAGGCGCAGAGCTGCCAGTTCCAGAGCAACGCGGTCGCGATGCAGGTGCGCGCCAAGGCGGCGCGCCGCCTGGTGCGCTTCTCGAAGCTCCCCTTCGGCAGCGTCTTCTTCGTCAACAGCGGCGCCGAGGCCAACGAGAATGCGCTCAAGGTCGCGCTGCGCATGAGCGGGCGCGCGCACGTCGCCGCCGTCGAGGGCGGCTTTCACGGGCGCACCGCCGCCGCCGGCGCCGTCACCTGGGGCGCGCAGGCGAAGTGGTACGGATTCCCGCGCACGCCGTTCGACGTGAGCTTCATCCCGCGCGGCTCGACCGGCGCGATCGCCGGGCACGTCACCACCGAGACCGCCGCCGTGATCGTCGAGCCGGTGCAGGGACTCGCCGGCGCCGTGGCACTCGGCGCCCCGTTCCTCGCGGCGCTGCGCGCGCGCTGCGACGAGGTCGGGGCGCTGCTCATCTTCGACGAGGTGCAGTGCGGTATGGGCCGCACCGGCGAGCCGTTCGCCGCCAACTTCTACAATGTGCGGCCCGACATGCTGACGACCGCCAAGGCGCTCGGCAACGGCTTCCCGGTGGCGGCGCTCATGATGTCGCCGCTGGTCTCGGCCTCGCTCAAGACCGAATCCCTCGGCACCACTTTCGGCGGCGGGCCGATGGCCTGCGCGGCCGTGAACGCGGTGCTCGCGGCGATCCGCGAGCAGCGCCTGCTCGAGCGCGTGCGGCGCATCGGCGCCTACATCCGCAGCAGCTGCATCGTCGGTCCGGTCAGCGCCGCCCTCGGTGCCGGCCTGCTGGTGGGCCTGCGCACCACGCGGCCGGCGAAGGAAATCCAGGCCGAGCTGCTCGAGTGCGGGATCCTGACCGGCACCTCGAGCGACCCGCAGGTGGTGCGCCTCCTGCCGCCCTACATCCTCGAGGAACAGCACGTCGACCTGCTGCGCGATGCGCTCAAGGATCTCGAGGCATGAAGCGCTTCGTCGATCTCGGTGATTTCAGCCGCGACGAGGTGCTCTCGCTCCTCGAGCTCGCGCGGCGCCTCGAGCGCTCGCCCGAGCCGCGCGCCGCTGCCGGCAAGATCCTGGGACTGCTGTTCTTCAACCCCTCGCTGCGCACACTCGCCTCCTTCCAGGCGGCGATGGCACGCCTCGGAGGCACCTCGTTCGTCATCAACCCCGGGCACGGCAGCTGGGTGCTCGAAACGCGCCGCGGCGCCGTCATGGACGGCGCGGCCGCCGAGCACGTGCGCGAGGCGATCCCGGCGCTCGCCGCCTACTGCGATGCGCTCGGCATCCGGGTATTCGCCGAGGGACGCGACCTCGCCAGCGATCTCGCCGAGACCGTCTTCAACAGCATGACCGAGCTCACCGACAAGCCGCTCATCAACCTCGAGTCGGCGCTCAATCATCCCTGCCAGGCGCTCGCCGACTGGAAGACGATGGACGACCTCGCGGTGGCGCGCGGCGGGCGCTTCGTGCTCTCCTGGGCCTGGCACCCGCGCGCGCTGCCGCTGGCGGTGCCGGCCGCGGCGCTGCACATGGCGGCACTGCGCGGCATGGAGGTGATCGTGCTGCGCCCCGAGGGCTTCGCGCTGCCGCCGGCGGTGATGGAGCGTGCGCGGCGCGCCGCCGCCAGCAGCGGCGGCTCGGTGCGCGAGACCAGCGCACGGGATGAGGCGCTCGAGGGCGCCGACATCCTCTACGTCAAGGAATGGGGCGCGACCGCCTGCTATGGCGACGCGGCGGGAGACGCGAAACTGCGCAGCGCGCTCACCGGCTGGTGCGTGCGCAACGACTGGTTCACGCGCACCGCGCCCGGGTGCCGCGTGATGCACTGCCTGCCGGTGCGGCGCAATACAGCGATCGCCGACGAGGTGCTCGACGGCCCGCGCAGCGCCGTGCAGCGCGAGGCCGCCAACCGCCTGACGGTGCAGACCGCCGTGCTCCATCAGCTGCTCAAGCCGTGAAGCTCAGGGAATCCGCATCATGATCATGCATCGAGCCGACCAGACTCTCGCGATCTGCGCCTTGAAGAGCGCCGCGCCCTACATCCGCATGTACAAGGGCAAGACCTTCGTGGTGAAGACCGGCGGCGGCGTGTTCGCCGATCCCGCTGCGACTCGCGCGCTGGTGGAGCAGATCGGGATCCTGCACTATTTCGGCGTGCGGGTGGTGCTGGTGCACGGCGGCGGGCCGCAGCTCACCGAGCTCTCGGCCGCCCTCGGCGTGCCGACCCAGATGGTCGGGGGCCGCCGCGTGACCGACCAGCGCTCGATCGACGTCACCGTCATGGTCCTGAACGGCCTCATCAACACCCGCGTGCTCGCCATGTGCCGCGATCTCGACATCGACGCGGTCGGCATCAGCGGCGTGGACGCGGGACTGGTGCGCGCCCACAAGCGCCCGCCGGTGCGCCTCAGCGCCGACAGCGACCCGGTCGACTTCGGCTACGTCGGCGACATCGACGCGGTCGACACCACGGTATTGAAAAAGCTGCTCGACAACGGGCTGATGCCGGTGGTGAGCCCGCTGTCGGCGGATGAGAACGGCACGCTCCTCAACATCAACGCCGATACCGTGGCCGCGGCGCTCGGCGCCGCGCTCGGCGCAGAGAAGCTGATCCTCTGCACCGGCACACCGGGGATCCTGGGCTCGGTGAGCGACCCCGGCTCGCTGATCTCCTATACGGACCTCGCGGGCCTGAAGCGCCTGCGCGAGTCGGGCCAGATCGCCGACGGCATGCTGCCCAAAGCCAAGGCCATCGAGGACGCGATCCGCGGCGGCGTACGGCGCGTGCACGTGGTGTCGTATCGCGCCCCGGAGGGGATCCTGAGCGAGGTGTTCACCAACGAGGGCACCGGCACGCTCATCGTCGCCGACGTCAACGCGCTCACCCCGGCCGAGCAGCACGGTGCGCCATCATGAAACGCCTGTGGGACAAGGGCGCGCCGCTCGATGAGCGCGTGCTGCGCTACACGGCGGGCGAGGACCATGCGCTCGATGACCGCCTGGTGCCCTACGACGTGCGCGCTTCGATCGCGCACGCGGAGATGCTGAACGCCCAGGGGCTGCTGCCGCTCACCGACCTCGATGCGATCCGCGACGGCCTGAACGAGCTCGCCGGCGAGCATGCCCGCGGCCTCTGGCACGTCGAGCTCGCCGACGAGGACGGGCAGACTGCGCTCGAGCGGCGCCTGACCGAGCGCATCGGCACTGCCGGCGCGCGCGTTCATCTCGGGCGCTCGCGCAACGATCAGGTGCTCACCGCCATCCGGCTGTACCTGCGCGGCGCCATCGAAGACCTGGAGAGCGGCGCGCTCGAGGTCGCGGCTGCGCTCGATGAGCTCGGGGTACGCGAAGGCGGCACCGCGCTGCCCGGCTACACGCACATGCAGCAGGCGATGCCGAGCTCGGTGCCGCTCTGGGCCGGTGGCTTCGCCGCCGAGATCCGCGATGACGCGCGGGGCCTGATCGACGTCGCGCGCCGCAGCGCGCGCAGCCCGCTGGGATCCGCGGCCGGCTACGGCACGCCGGGGCTGCCGATCGACCGCGAGGCCACGCGCGCGGCGCTCGGCTTCGCTGAAGTGCAGGAGCCGGTCACGGCGGTGCAGCTGTCACGCGGCAAGGCGGAAGCGCAACTGCTGTTCGAGATCACGCTCCTCATGCAGGACCTCGGCCGCCTGGCCGCCGACGTGCTGCTGTTCGCGACCCACGAGTTCGGCTTCCTCACGCTGCCGGATGCCTTCACGACCGGCTCCTCGATCATGCCGCAGAAGCGCAACCCGGACGTGTTCGAGCTGATCCGCGGCCGTTCGGCCACGGCGCTCGGCTGCCTCACCGAGGCGCTGGCGGTGTGCGCCAAGCTCCCCTCGGGCTACAACCGCGACCTGCAGCTCCTCAAGTTCCCGCTGTTCCGCGGCATCGATCTGGCACTCGAGACGCTCGCGATCCTGCCGCCGGCGATTGCCGCCCTGCGCTTCCATCCCGAAGCGATCCGGCTCGATCCGGCGATCAACGCGGCCGAGGAAGCCAACCGCCTGGCGGTGCGCGAGGGCATTCCGTTCCGCGAGGCTTACCGGCGCGTGGCGGCGAGGCTCAAGAGCTGAAGCACCGGGCCGGAGCGGCGTCATGGTCAAGCTGCTGGGGATCTCGGGAAGCCTGCGCCGTGCCTCCTATAACTCCGCGCTGCTGCGCGCCGCGACGCGCCTCATGCCCCCCGGGGCCGAGCTCGCGGTCGCGAGCATCCGCGACATCCCCCTCTATGACGGCGACACGGAAGCGCAAGGCATCCCGGCCGCCGTGGCACAACTCAAGGAGGCGGTGGCAGCCGCCGCCGGCGTCCTGCTGGTCACTCCGGAGTACAACAACAGCATCCCGGGCGTCTTCAAGAACGCGATCGACTGGCTGTCGCGCCCGAGCGCCGACATCAAGCGCGTGTTCACCGGCCGGCCGTTCGCGGTGATCGGCGCCTCGCCCGGCGGTTTCGGCACGAGCCTCTCGCAGGCGGCCTGGCTGCCGGTGCTGCGCACGCTCGGCGTGCAGTTCTGGAGCGGCGGACGGCTGCAGGTGTCGCGCGCGGGCTCGGTGTTCGACCAGGCCGGCAACCTCGAGGACTCGAGCGTGCAGGAGCAGCTCAGGCAGTTCCTCGCCGGCTACGTCACGTTCGTGCAGCGCTTCGGCGCCAGCTCCTGATCAGTGCGGAGGGCGTTGCTGCATGGCAAAGCTCGTCTTTTCAATGAACCAGTCCCTCGACGGTTACGTCGACCACCTCGAATTCAGGCCAAGCCCTGCGCTCTTTCGTCACTTCATAGAGCAGGTGCGCGACCTGACAGGCAGTGTCTACGGTCGCCGCATGTACGAGGTAATGCGTTATTGGGACGAGGACAGCCCGGAGTGGAATGCCGAGGAACGCGAGTTCGCGGCGGCGTGGCGCAAACAGCCGAAGTGGGTGGTTTCGCGCTCGTTGAGGTCGGTCGGGCCCAACGCGACACTCGTCAACGATGACGTCGAGGCGGTGATACGTGGGCTGAAGGCTGAGCGCACCGGGGAGATCGAGGTTGCCGGGCCAGGCCTGGCAGGCAGCCTGACCGACCTTGGCCTCATCGACGAGTATCGGCTCTACCTCCACCCCATCGTGCTCGGCCGCGGCAAGCCGTTCTTCGCCGGCCCCCGTCCGCCGCTTCACCTGCTGAGCAGCGAGCTCGTCGACGGGGATGTGATCAGGCTGAGGTACGTTCCCGCCTGACGCCCGGATGCTTACGGAGCGAATTGCTCCGGCGCCGCGCGCGCGAACTCGGGCAGCCTCGCGAGATGCGCGTCGATCGAGCGCAGCGTCGGATAAGGCGTGAGATCGCACTGGTAGCGGCGCGCGTTGTACATCTGCGGCACGATGCAGACATCCGCCAGCGTCACCACCGTGCCGTACATGTGGCGGCCGTCGCCGCTGGTGCCGCCGACCTCCTTCTCGAGCGCAGCGAAGCCGCGCGCGATCCAGTGGGCGTACCAGGCATTCACCGTGCCCTCGTCCGCCTCGAGCGGCGGCCCCTTCAGATAGCCGAGCACCCCGGAGTTGTTGAGCGGACTCATCTCGCAGGCGATCGCGAGCGCCAGCGCACGCACGCGGGCCCGGCCCGGCGGGTCACGCGGCAGCAGCGGCGGCTGCGGGTGGGTCTCGTCGAGATATTCGACGATCGCGAGCGACTGCGTAAAGACGCGCTCGCCGTCAACCAGCACCGGCACCAGGCCCTCGGGGTTGATCGCGAGATACTCCGCCGATCTCTGGGCCTGCACCGTCGGGCGCAGATCGACCGCCACCGCCTGGTAGGCGAGGCCCTTCAGGTTGAGCGCAATGCGCACGCGGTAGGAGGCGGAGCTGCGGAAGTAGTGATAGAGCTTCACGCGGCTCACTCGGCCGGCGCGATGGTGTTACGCAGCACCTCGAGACCCTCGATGCCGCCCTCGAGCCGATCGCCGGGCTTGAGCGCGCCGACGCCGGCGGGAGTGCCGGTGAAAATGAGATCGCCGGCCTCGAGCTCATAAAGTGTCGAAAGCTCCGCGATCAGCTGCGGTACGCCGGCGATCATGAGTTTGAGATCCGAGTCCTGGCGCGTCTCGCCATTCACCTGCAACCAGATGCGTCCGCGTGACACGTGGCCGCGGGCCGCGGGACGGATCGCGGCCACCGGCGCCGAGTGATCGAAGCCCTTGCCCGCGTCCCAGGGCAGCCCGCCCTTCTTGGCCGCGCTCTGCAGATCGCGGCGCGTCAGATCGTTGCCGGCCGCGTAGCCGAACACATGCTCGAGCGCGCCCGCGGGCGTGAGGCGGCGCCCGGCGCGGCCGATCGCCACCACCAGCTCGATCTCATGCTGGAGGTTTGCGGTGCGCGGCGGGTAGGGAATGGCGGCGCCGTTCGCGACCAGGGCGTCGGCGGGCTTGGAGAAGAACACCAGCTCGGGCTGGGAGCCCATCTCGCGGATGTGATCGGCGTAGTTGCGCCCCACGCAATAGATACGGTGCACCGGGAAGCGCCCGCCGCCCTCGATCGCCAGCGCCGGCGGCGGCGGCGGCGGAAAGACGAACTCGCTCATTGGCGGAAGATTGCCACCGCACGAACCGCTAGACTAGTTCCATGAGCATCTGGCGCACCACGGCAACTCCCGAAGAGCTCAACGAGCGCGGCAGCCGCACCATGCCCGGGTTCCTCGGCATCCGCGTGACCGAGATCGGACCGGACTTCCTGCGCGCCACCATGCCGGTGAACGAGCGCACCCACCAGCCCTTCGGCGTGCTGCACGGTGGCGCCTCGGTGGCGCTCGCCGAGACGGTCGGCAGCCTGGCGGCAATGCTGAGCGTCGACCCGGGCTACATGGTTCTGGGGCAGGACATCAACGCCAATCATCTGCGCAGCATCTCCTCCGGGCTCGTGATTGCCACCGCCCGTCCCTTCCATCTCGGCAGGTCGAGCCACGTGTGGCATATTGAGATCCGCGACGAGCAGGAGCGGCTGGTGTGCGTGTCGCGGCTGACGATGGCCGTGGTGGAGCGCCGCCCCGGGGCCTGAGCGCGCCCGAGCGTCTGCGAGAGGTGAGTCATGCCGGACAGCGCAACCCCGTCGATGGCCGCCGACGCGCCGCGCGTCGACGAGTCGCTGGTCACCTACACCAACGTGATCTACGCGCTGCACTCGTTGTCGGTGCTGATCGGCCTGACGACCTTTCACACCATCGTCGGCAGCTTCGTGTGGGGCCTACCGTCGATCATCGCCGTGATCATGAACTACGCGCGCCGCGCGGCTACCCATGGCACTTATCTGGAGTCGCACTTCCGCTGGCAGATCCGCACCTTCTGGTACGCCGTGCTGTGGAGTGTCGTGATCTGGGCGGTATCGGTGCCGCTGATGATCATCCTGATCGGCTTTCCGCTGCTGATCCTCGGTCATTACGCGCTGGCGATCTGGATCATCTATCGGATCGCGCGCGGCTGGCTGGCGCTGCGCGACAAGCGTGCCATGTACGTATGAGGCGCGGCTGGCTGCTCCTCGCCCTCGCCGCGGCAGCGGCCGGCGGCTGCGGCCAGAAGGGGCCGCTCTATCTTCCCGACAAGGGTGGCAAGGTCGTGACGAGCGCGCCGCCCGCCAACACCTCAGCCTCGCCGGCACCGAAGCCCACGGACAAGGACCAGGATCAGGATCAGAATCCGCCGCCGCCGAAGTGACCGGCGGCGATCTCAGGCTCTGATGAGGCCCTGGAGCGCGCGCGAGCGCTCGCTCTGGGGAAACACCGTCGCCTCGAGCGAGCGCGCCGGAATCCCGAGGTGCTCGTCCAGCACCCCCTTCAGCACGCAGCGCAGATCGAGCGTCGGCATGAGGTCGCGTCCCTGGTAGAGCGCACGCGAGGAGAGTCCCGGCCAGTCCGCGATCACGCGCCCGCCCGCCACCGCGCCGCCGGCGAGGAACGCCATGGTGGCCGTGCCGTGATCGGTGCCGCGGGTACCGTTGATGGCCGCGGTGCGGCCGAACTCCGTAACCAGCAGCACCGCCGTGTCCTTCCACACGGGCCCGAGCTCACCCTTGAGCGTCGCGAGCCCCTTGTCGAGCGCTGCCAGGCGGCCCGCGAGCTGACCCTCCGCGCCGCCCTCGTTGGCATGCGTGTCCCAGCCGGTGGTATCGAACACCGCTACCTGCGGGCCGTCCTGCTGGCGCAGGAAGCCAGCCGCCGCACGCACGGTCTCCGCATAAGCGCCGCCCGGCGCGGGCGCCGCGGGCGGCTGATTCGCCGGAGGCGGCGCCGCCTGGCCCGGCGCTGTGTTGGGCGCGGCTGCCACCCTGGGTGCCGCCGACATGTCCTGTGCCATACCGCCCTGCTGCTCGGTGGCGACCCGGTCCGCCATGAGGGCGTCCGCCAGGCGCACCGAGAGCAGCGGGTCGCGCGCATAGAGGTCGGTGATGCGCGCGAGCGTATCGTCGTCGAGGCCGGTGAGCTTCGACGGCGACCACGAGGTGACCTCGGCCGGCCCGCGCATCACGAGCGGCACGTTCTGCCCGAGCGCCACCCCGGCGTCGCGGCTGTGCTCGCCCGGGACCGCGGCGAGCGCGCGGTTGAGCCAGCCGCTCTGCAGCGCGTGCGGCACGGTGGTGCCGTTCTCGAGCACGTCCTGGCCGTCGAAATGCGAGCGCTCACGGTAGGGGCTCGCCACCGCGTGGAACACGATGAGCTCGCGCGCGGCGTAGGACTGGCCGAGGAAGCCGAGCGAGGGGTGCAGGCCGAAGAAGCCGTTGAGCGGCAGTGCGCCCTTGGGTTGGCCCGGAGCGCGCAGCGCGAACTCGCCGCGCAGGCGCCCGTAGTCGCGATCGCCGTAGGGCGGCACGGCCGCGAGCCCGTCGAGCGCGCCGCGCAGGATCACCACCACGAAGCGCGACCGGCGGCCGCCCGCCGCGGTGCGCGCGAAAGCGAGCCGCGAGGTGATCAGCGCGCCGCCGGTGGCGAGCGCTGCCGCTGTGAGGAATTCGCGGCGCTGCATGACTGTCATCGGTTATCTCCGCATGAACTCGGGCGCGGACAGCAGCAGCGTCATCGCCTGCTGGGCGCTCGCCGCGCGCGCGATCGCAGTCCCGGTGGCCTCGGTCAGATTGGCGCCGAGCAGCTGCGGGGCGAGCTCGGCGGCGTTGCGGCGGCTGCCGAGCCGGCCGCCGACCGCGTCCGCCCACTCCACCCGCTTGAGCAGCGCCGAGGCCCCATCCCAGTCGGCGCTGCGGTCGGGCCAGCCGGCGGGCGAGCCGGGCTGCCAGGTACGCTGGCCGAGGAGCTCGAAGGGCGCGAGCGGCCCGTGGGCGGCGTCGACCGGCAGCGACAGCCCGCGATAGCTCGAGACGATGAAGTCGTTCGGCGTCTTGTACTTGCCGAGCGGCTGCTCCCAGGCCTCGGGCGTCGCGATCAGCACGCGGTAGACCGAGGGCAGATCGCCGCCGAACTCGGTGAACGCCCGCGCCAGGCGCTCGACGGCCGCCGGCGGCGGATCGTCCGCGATGAAGTGCCGCGCGAGCTTGGTAGCGATGTGACGCGCGGTGGACGGGTGCTGGGCGAGGTCGTTGAGCACCTCGACACCCTGCTCGTAGCCCTTGTCGCCGTACTTGCGCCCGAGCACCGTCTTGGGGCCGGGCTCGTGCTGATCGGGTCGGAATACGAAGCGGCCGGGCGGCCCGCTCGCCCACAAGCCGTTGCCGCCGCCCACCGACCAGCCGGTGATCACGGTAGCGAAGGTGGTCACGTCGTACTGCGTGTAGCCGCCACCCACGCCGAGGGTATGCAGCTCGAGGATCTCGCGGCCGAGATTCTCGTTGATGCCGGGCGGGCGATTGTTGTTGCCGCGGCTGCGCAGCCCCGCCCGGATGGCCGTGGGGGAATGCGGGCCCACCGACAGCTGGTTGTCGAGATAGAGCAGCATCGCCGGATGCATCTCGGCGGCGACCAGCAGGTCGCCGAAGTTGCCGAGCACGCGCGGGCGGATCGCTTCGCGCTCGAAGCTGCCGGCGAGCCCGGCCATGTACTGCTTATCCGTCGACACCGCGAAGTGGTTGGTCCAGAACTGGGTGAGCCGCTCGATGAAGGGGCGGTCGGTCATCACCGCCTGCTGGAAGCGCGCGGTCGCCTCGCTCTTGTAGATCGGCTGCAGGAACTGCGGCAGCTTCTGCTGCACGTCGTTGCCCGAGCGGCGTGCCTGCTGGATCTCACGCTGCAGCGCGAAGGCCTCGCCGAGCACCTCCTGGCAGGAGGCGAGCTGCGCGTCGGCGAGCGCGGGCGGCGCATGACGAAGCTGCGCCCGCAGCCAGTCGCGGCCGTCGCCACCGATCGAGGCGAGCTCGCCCGGTCGGGCGCCGAGCCCGAAGCGATTGGCCGCGATAGTGGAGCCGAGCTGCTGCATGCCTGCCCTCTATAGCGCGCCGGGTGGCCAGGGGGTTGACCTGCCTCGCAGGACTGTGACGGAGTTGCCGTCCGTTATACTCGCGGCCCGCCTGCCGCATCACCCTTTCATGACGCCCTCTCCCGACCTGGTCCTCGTCGACGGCTCCTCCTATGTCTACCGGGCGTTTCACGCCCTGCCGCCGCTCTCGAACTCGCGCGGCGAGCCGACCGGGGCCGTGCTCGGCGTGCTCAACATGCTGCAGAAGTTCCTCAAGGACTTCCATCCGCAGCGCATCGCCGTGGTATTCGACGCGCCCGGCCGCACCTTCCGCGATGACCTGTTCACCGAGTACAAGGCCCAGCGGCCCGCGATGCCGGACGACCTGCGTGCCCAGGTCGCCCCGCTGCTGGAGATCATCCGGGCGCAGGGCCTGCCACTGCTGCGCGTGCCGGGGGTCGAGGCCGACGACGTGATCGGCACGCTCGCGCGGCAGGCGGCCGCCGCCGGCCAGCAGGTGCTCATCTCCACCGGCGACAAGGACATGGCGCAGCTGGTCGACGGCTCGATCACGCTCATCAATACCATGACCAACACCGTGCTCGACCGCGAGGGAGTAAAGCTCAAGTTCGACGTCTACCCCGAGCAGATCATCGACTACCTCGCGCTGATCGGCGACAGCTCCGACAACATCCCGGGCATCGACAAGGTGGGCCCGAAGACCGGCGCGAAGCTGCTGCACCAGTACGGCAGCCTCGACAACCTGATCGCCCACGTCACCGAGGTCCCGGGCAAGGTGGGCGAGAACCTGCGCCTCGGCCGAGCGACGCTCGAGCTGTCACGGCGGCTCGCGACCATCCGCACCGACCTCGAGCTGCCGGTGTCGCTCGAGGAGCTGAAGCCGGCAGCCGCCGATACGCCGCGGCTGCGCGAGCTGTACGCGCGCTTCGAGCTGCGCGCGCTGCAACGCGCGCTCGAAGGCAGCGGAGAGACCGCCGCGGGCGGCGCAGGCGACAGCGCTGCTGCCATCGCCACGGCAGGCGCACCGCCGGTGCCGGCGGCGGACGTGGCCCCCGCACTGCCGGCGATCGAGCGTCGCTACGAGACCCTGACGCGCTGGCAGGACTTCGAGCGCTGGCTGGACGTGCTGCGCAAAGCGGAGCTGTTCGCCTTCGATACCGAGACCACCAGCCTCGACTACATGCGCGCCGAGATCGTCGGCGTGTCGTTCGCGGTCGAGCCGGGAGCGGCTGCGTACGTGCCACTCGCACACGTCTACCCGGGCGCGCCCGATCAGCTCGACCGCGCGCGGGTGCTCGCCGCGCTCAAGCCGCTGCTCGAGAGCGAGGCGCACGGCAAGGTCGGGCACAACCTCAAGTACGACGCGCACGTGCTGCTCAACGCCGGCATCGCGCTCGCCGGCATGCGCTTCGACACCATGCTCGAGTCCTACGTGTGGAACAGCGTCGCCACCAACCACGACATGGATTCGGACGCGAAACGGTATCTCGGGCTGACGACCATCACCTTCGAGGACGTGGCCGGCCGGGGCGCGAAGCAGCTCTCCTTCGACCAGGTGCCGCTCGAGAAGGCCGGCGACTACGCCGCCGAGGACGCGGACGTGACGCTGCGCCTGCATGGCGCACTGTGGCCGCAGCTCGAGTCAGTGCCGGCGCTGGCGCGGCTCTATGAGGAGTGCGAGCAGCCGCTCGTCCCCGTGCTGCTCGCGATGGAGCATCATGGCGTGCTGGTCGATCGCGAGCGGCTGCGCGCGCAGAGCCGTGAGTTCGCGCGCGAGCTGCAGCAGCTGGTGCTCGAGGCGCATCGCGAGGCGGGCCACGAATTCAACATCGAGTCGCCGAAGCAGCTGCAGCAGATCCTGTTCGAGCGGCTGCAGCTGCCCGTGCGGCGCAAGACCCCGACCGGCCAGCCCTCGACCGCCGAGGACGTGCTGGAGGAGCTCGCCGAGACCTACCCGCTGCCGCGCATCGTGCTCGAGTACCGTGCGCTCGCCAAGCTCAAGTCCACCTACACCGACAAGCTTCCCGAGCAGGTCAACGAGCGCACCGGCCGCATCCACACCAACTACGCGCAGGCGGTCGCCGCCACCGGGCGGCTGTCCTCGGTCGATCCCAACCTGCAGAACATCCCGATCCGTCGCCCGGAAGGACGCCGCATCCGCCAGGCGTTCGTCGCACCCCCGGGCTGCGTGCTGCTGGCGGCGGATTACTCGCAGATCGAGCTGCGCATCATGGCGCACCTCTCCGGCGACCAGACCCTCAAGGCCGCGTTTGCCGAGGACCGCGACGTGCACCAGGCGACCGCCGCCGAGGTGTTTGGCGTCGAGCTCGCGGGCGTGACGGCCGACCAGCGCCGTACCGCCAAGGTGATCAACTTCGGTCTCATTTACGGCATGTCGCCCTTCGGCCTGGCGCGCAATCTCGGCATCGAGCGCGGCGCGGCGAATCAGTACGTGGAGCGCTACTTTCAGCGCTATCCCGGGGTGAAGCGCTTCATGGACGACACCCGCGTTGCAGCGCGTGAACGAGGCTACGTGGAGACCGTGTTCGGGCGGCGGCTGTACCTGCCGGACATCCGCTCGGGCAATACCCAGATGCGCCAGTATGCCGAGCGCAGCGCCATCAATGCGCCGATGCAGGGCACGGCGGCCGACATCATCAAGCGCGCCATGATCGCGGTGCACGCCTGGTGCGGCCGCGCGGATTCTCCGGCACGGCTCATCATGCAGGTACACGATGAGCTGGTGCTCGAGGTCCGCTCCGATGCCGTCGCACAGGTGACCCGGGCGGTGCGCGAGCGCATGGTGGGCGCCGCCCA
This sequence comes from Steroidobacteraceae bacterium, assembly GCA_035624075.1. Classification (GTDB taxonomy): domain Bacteria; phylum Pseudomonadota; class Gammaproteobacteria; order Steroidobacterales; family Steroidobacteraceae; genus 13-2-20CM-66-19. Next base: position 28,509 of record DASPSF010000050.1, read on the forward strand.
CCTCAGTGTGCCGCTGCGCGTCGACGTCGGCACCGGCGCCAACTGGGACGAGGCGCATTGAAGAGCGCGGCGCGCGCCGCCGCGCGAACTTCTGCCCCGGTCGCGGGTCATTGACGCTGCGGGTCGTCCGCCGGTGTGTCGCCGGCTTGCAACAGTCAACACGCGGCCCGCGATTGTGTTAGTTAAGGACTTCACCACACCGACGAGGACTCTATGCGCAAACTCCTGGCTCTACTCGCGCTCGCTCTCGCAGCGGGGGCCGCTCACGCCGACGACGGCACCTTCTACATCGGCGCCGGCGTCGCGCGGGACAACCTGAAGGACATCACCGCGACGGCTTCGGACCTCAACAGCACCAACTGGAAGGTCTGGGCGGGCTTTCGGCCGATCAGCGTGTTTGCAGTCGAGGCCGACTACATCGATCTCGGCAGCCAGACGATCAACAACCCCGCCGCCAGCACTAATCTCGACTACAAGGCCTTCGCCGGTTATGCCGTCGGCTACCTCCCGATCCCCGTTCCCTATCTCGACGTGTTCGGCAAGGCGGGGCTCGCCCGCTGGAACTCGAGCGGCGGCAGCTCGATCCCCGGTGGCCCGTTCTTTTCGCTGTCGGACGAGGGGACGCAATTCGCCTGGGGCATCGGCGCCCAGGCGCACGTCGGGAACTTCGGCGCGCGGCTCGAGTACGAGAATTTCAGCATCCGCAATACGAACGGCGCCAATATCCTCTCGCTGAGCATCTTCCTGAACCTGTTCTAGCGGCTGTGGCGCCGGCGATACAACTCGTTAAGCAAATTCATGATCTGAAACGGGATTTTTTTCGGGCCGTGATGGAACTCACGAGAACCGACCTCATCTAACTGGTCGAGTGCTTCGGCACTCCCCGCTTCCCTCCCTGAGCGGGTAAATCGACCCGGTTCAAGAGACCTGTGCCGGGTTAGTCTGCCCCGGCGGCCCCCAAAAGCCGCCGGGGTTTTTTATTTCAGCCACCCGAGGAGCGTCTCCTGGGCCTCGCGGACCCCCGTGCCGTCCATGGCGGAGAAGAGTTGCAGCGTGGCCCGCCCCGCGAGCTCCTCGGTGGCGGTGCGCAGTGCGCCGGCGGCCTCGGAGCGGGTGAGCTTGTCGGCTTTCGACAGCAGCACGTGGACGCGCTGGCCCGGCGCGGCCCACTCGATGAGGCCCGCATCGCCCTCGGTCAGGCCGCGCCGCGCATCGACTATCAGAAAGAGTCCCTTGAGGCTCGCGCGCGCGTGCAGCGCTTCGATCAGCGGCTGCCAGCTGCGGCGCTCCGCCTCCGGCCCGCTCGCATAGCCGTAACCCGGCAGATCCACCAGGCGCCGCTGCGGCGCGAGCTCGAAGAAATTGAGCAGCCGGGTGCGGCCGGGCGTCTTGCTGGTGCGCGCGAGCCCGCGCCTCTGCGTGATCGCGTTGATGGCGCTCGACTTGCCGGCGTTGGAGCGCCCGGCGAAGGCGATCTCGGCGCCCACGTCGGGCGGAAACTGCGCCGGCGCGGCGGCGCTCACCAGAAACTTTGCCTGCTGAAAACGGCTCATTTTGCCCCGAAAGCCCGAGCGGGGCCGTAGTGTACAATCCGCCGCCGTCGCTTCGCGGGACCACACCGGAATGAGAACGATGCCGAACAGCCTCAGAGTCGGTTGGACAGGACTTGCGATGAGCGCGCTGGCGCTCGCCGTGCCTCTCGCAGTAGCACAAACCTCCCCGACCGCCGCGCCGAGCGCAGCTCCCTCGGTGCCCTTCACGGCCGGCAAGGCAGCGAGCGGCGAGGCCAAGGCGGCCCTGTGCTCGGCCTGCCACGGCCCGAACGGCAACAGTGTAAATCCCGAGTGGCCGCGGCTCGCAGGCCAGAGCGCGGTCTACATCGCCGAGCAGCTCAGGCTGTTTCGCTCGGGCGTGCGCGACAATCCGATCATGAAGCCGCTCGCTGCTGCGCTCAGCGAGCAGGACGTCGACGATCTCGCGGTCTACTTCGAGGCCCAGACGCCGACCGGGCTCGAGGCGGATCCGTCCTACTGGAAGTCCGGCGAAGCCGTGTATCTCGGCGGCGATGCCGCGCGCGGCGTCCCGGCCTGCGTTGCGTGTCACGGGCCCGTGGGGCGCGGCAACCTCGCGGCCGGCTACCCCGCGCTGCGCGCGCAGCAATCGGTGTACGTGGTCAAGCAGCTCAATGATTACGCGAGCGGCACGCGTTACACAGGTGCCAACCCGCCCCAGGCGGATCCCAACGCCGTGATGATGCTCACCCTCGCCAAGCGCATGACCCCGGAGGAGATCCGCGACGTCGCCTCCTACGTGCAGGGGATGCGCTGAATCGATGAACCGGCCGCTCGTCCTGACAGCACTGCTGGCCTTGTGGCTCGCGGGCTGCGCGCCGGGCTGCTCCCGTCAGGAAGCGCCACCCTCGCCCGCGGCGCCTGCCGCGGAGAAGGCGCCGGCGGCGAATGCGCCCGCCGCGGCCCCGGTGCCCGCTGCCACTCCCGGCGCCGCCGGGCCCGCTCAGAGCGAGACCGAGCAGGCGCAAGGCGCACAGGAATCGGCCGACGGCGGCGTCAACGAGAAACCCGAGGCGAGCGACACCTCGCTCGAGCGCATGGCGGCGCTGCCCGCCGATGCACAGCTGCCGGCGGGGCGCTGGAAGCCCGGCGCCAACTACGATCCGCTGGTGCCGGGACAGCCGACCAGCGTCGAGCCCGGCAAGGTCGAGGTGATCGAGATCATGTGGCTCGGCTGCCCGCATTGCTACGCGCTCGAGCCGCAGCTGAGAGCCTGGCTCAGGACCAAACCCGCCTACATCGAGTTCTTGCGCGTACCGGTGATCTGGGGTCCGCCGCATCGGGCGCACGCCCGACTCTTCTATACGTTGAAGGAGCTCGGGCGGCCGGACCTCGTCGACAAGGCGTTCGACACCATCCAGCAGCAGCACAATCCGCTGATCGCGGGCAGCGACGCCGAGACGCTGCAGGTCGAGCAGGCGTGGGCGGCGCAGAACGGCGTGAGCCCCGCGGACTTCGCCAACGCCTACAACTCCCTGGCGGTCAACGCCGACCTGGGGCGCGCCGAGGAGCTCACGCAGCGCTATCGCGTCGAGGCCGTCCCGCTGTTCGTCGTCAACGGCAAGTACACGACCGACGCGGGCAAGGCCGGCAGCCCCGCCAGTCTCATCCAGCTCATCGACGACCTGGCGGCGGCCGAGCATCGGCACTGAAGGCGCCGACCGTTGGGTGGGATCCTGATGCGCCTCGCACGCCGCCGATTCCTGCAGCTCACCGTAAGCGCCGCCGCTCTGCCGGCACTGCCGCCTGATGAGGCTCGGGCGGCGCCGGCCGTACCCCTCAAGGCGGCGATCGAGAATCCCTCGTTCGAGTGGTTTTTCCTGCTGGTCGATGCGGGCAAGGAACAGGGTATCTGGACGAAACACGGCCTCGACCTGCAATTCACCCCGGCAGCCGGCTCGGCGGCGCAGCTCAGGGAGCGTGTGGATGCGGGGATCAAGCTCGGCATCGTGAATACCGCCGAGGTTTTGCTGGCACGGTCGAATGGGACCGCGGTGAAGATAGTCGCCAGTTATTTTGGCGAGACGACGGCCCGGATATTTGTCGCCGCGAGCGGCCCGCTCAAGACGGGGACAGACCTGGACGGTAAGAGGGTGGGGATCGTGGCCACCACTCACACTTCGTATCGGACGGTCCGGTTCATGAACAGGAAGCTCGGAATAAACGCCGAGCCTGTCCCGCTCGGGAGGCTGCCGGACAACGTCGCCGCCCTGAGCGCCGGGCGAATTGACGCCTTCTATTCCGCCGAAGGCGCGGCTTTGGCGCTGGTCGATAGCGGAAGCCTGCGAGTACTGCTGCCGCTGTCCGATCTTTATCCCAAGCCTTATGCCGCGGTGTCGGTGTGGATCACGGAAGATCTGATCAACGACGACCCTGGCCTGGCAGGCAACTTCGTCACGGCAACGCTGGAGACCGTCGGCTATCTGAAAGCCAACCTGGGTTACGCCAGCAGCCTTTACGTGAAGAGAACGAAAGCGCCGCAGGACGTCGCCGACCGGGCAATCGCTTCGCTCAACCAGGTCCTGACAGCGAGCGGCCGCGGAAGCGGGCACGATCTGGTTGCTGCGGTAGCCGGCAACTGGCAATTCACCGTCGAATCCGGCGCCGTTCCGGCAGGCACCACCGTGAGAATCGAAGACGCGGTCGACACGCGCTTTCTGCCGCCGGAACGATAGGCCCTGCCGACCTTTCGGCCTGTGGAGATTGGCGCGCCCGACTGGATTCGAACCAGCGACCTGCAGCTTCGGAGGCTGCCACTCTATCCAACTGAGCTACGGGCGCGTTGGGGCGGGCGATGATACGCGGGGCTCGAAAAGCCGTCTAATTTGCGCACCGCGCCCGTACGGCCCGGCCGCACTGCCATTTACGATGCGGGGAGCCGAGCGGCTATACTGCGCGCCCGCACCGGCCTCGGTACGCGACGGTAACCAACGTGAGCAAGCAGGACACCCATTTCTTCAACGTTTTCAGCCTGGTGATCGGGCTGCTGGTGGCCGTCACGATCTGCCTGTTCGCCCTGGCGCGCGTGGTCGCGAGCAACACGCAGGAAAAGCAGGTGCTCACCGAGCCCGACTACAGCAAGAATGTGGCCGCCCGCATCGGCGAGCCTGCGCGCGAGGCGGTCGCGGGAGCGGACAATTCTGCGCTCGCCATCAAGGCCGAAACCCCGGCCGGGGCGGGTGGGGCGGGCTCCGCAGCCCCCGCCATGCCGAAGAACGGCACGGAGCTCTTCGAGCAGACCTGCAGCGTCTGTCACGGCCAGGGGATCGCGGGCGCACCCAAGGCGGGCGACAAGGCGGCCTGGGCGCCGCGCATCGCCGAGGGCAAGGCGACGCTCTACGAGCACGCGCTCAAGGGCTACCAGGGCAAGACCGGTGTCATGCCGCCGAAGGGCGCGCGCACGGATGTCCCGGACGACCTCGTCAAACAGGCCGTCGATCACATGGTGCAGATGGCCCAGTAGCGGCCGGCCCCGCGGCGAACCTCTAAAGGGCTGCGCGATCCAGACAGCGCAGCGTCACCGCCTCGCTCACCTCTGTGACTCCGATCGCGGGCCGGCCGTCGAGGTCGGCGATGGTGCGCGCAACCTTGAGCAGACGCTGGCGCGCGCGCCCCGAGAGCCGCAGACGCTGCATCGCCAGGTCGAGTACCCGCCGCCCCGGCAGGTCGGGCGCGCACCAGCGATGCACTTCGGCATCCGTGAGCCGCGCGTTGCAGACACCCTGGCGCGCGCGCTGCAGCTCCCGCGCGCGTGCGACGGCGGCCGCGGCCACGGCGCTGCCGGCCTCCTCGCCCGCAGGCGTATCGAATTCCCCCGCCTCGACCCGCGGCATCTCGACCTGCAGGTCGAGCCGGTCGAGAAGCGGGCCCGACACGCGCGTGCGGTAGCGCTGCACCGTCGCGGGCGTGCAGCGGCAACTGCCTTTCGGGTCACCGAGGCCGCCGCAGGGACAGGGGTTCATCGCTGCGACCAGCTGGAACTCGGCCGGGTACTGCGTCGTGAGCGCGGCACGCGCCACCGAGGCGGTCCCGGTCTCGAGCGGCTCGCGCAGGGCCTCGAGAACCGGACGCGCGAACTCCGGCAGCTCATCGAGAAACAGCACGCCGTGATGGGCCAGGCTGATCTCCCCGGGTCTTGCCCGCGCTCCCCCGCCGACCAGCGCGGGCGTGCTGCTCGAATGGTGCGGCGCGCGGAACGGCCGCTCGGTGAGCGATTCCAGGCGAAAGCCGACGGTGCTCACCGAGGCGATCGCAGCCACCTCGAGCGCCTCGGCGTCCGAGAGCGGCGGCAGCAGGCCCGGCAGCCGTTGGGCCAGCATGCTCTTGCCGCATCCGGGAGGGCCGATCATCAGCAGGCTGTGCCCGCCGGCAGCCGCGACGGTGAGAGCGCGCTTGGCATGGAGCTGTCCGCGCACGTCGGCGAGGTCGAGGCGGACGAGCGCAGCGGCCGGCAGTCCGGTGTGTGCTGCACGGGGCGCGCCGGCCGCGGCGAGCGTTCCGGTCCCGGCGACGTGTGCGCAGACCTCGAGCAGGTGATCCGCCGCGCGCACGAGCTCGGGGGCCCCGGCGCACGCCTCGGCCGCATTGGCGCGCGGGACGATGATCTCGCTTCCCGCGCGCCGCGCCTGTGCCGCCGCGGGCAACAGGCCGCGCACGGCTTTCAGCTCGCCGGTGAGGCCGAGCTCCCCGTAGAACTCGCGCAGCGGCGGCGTGTGCCCGCCGCGGGGAGCGCTGCTCACCTGGCGCGAGGCGAGCAGCAGCCCCAGGGCGATCGGCAGGTCGAAGCGGCCCCCTTCTTTCGGCAGGTCCGCCGGTGCCAGATTCACGGTGATGCGGCCCGCGGGAAACTCGAACTGCGAGTTGACCAGCGCCGCGCGCACCCGCTCCTTGGCCTCGCGCACCACCATGGCCGGGAGGCCTACGATCGAGAATGTCGGCAGTCCGCTCGCGAGGCTCACCTCGACCTGCACCAGCGGCGCGCCGAGGCCGACTTGTGCCCGGCAAGCGACCCGCGCAAAGGCCATGACGTCTCTCTAAGGCTCGGGTGAGCCTTCCATGGCGGCGAGCCGCGCTTCGAGCGCTTCGAGCCGCGCGCGCGTGCGCTCGAGCACCCGGGTCTGCGCATCGAACTCATCGCGCGTGACGAGGTCGAGCTTACTCAGGCGCTCGCGCAGCACCGCACGGAAGCTCGTCTCGAGGTCCTGCTGCACGGCGCGCAGCGCCGGCGGCACCTGCTCGAGCAGACGCCGTGCCAGCTCGTCGATCCGCAATGACTCCATGAAAACTCCTCGCTCTGCTCGCCGTGCCCCCCTTTGAGGCACCTGCGCCGATCCAAGCCCCAAAACAGTGCAGCGCCGCGCCACGCTGATGCACAACAGCCGGAAATCACGCCCCGGCGCTGACTGGCACGGAAGCTGCACTTCCGTGCAGCAGGGCCAGAGCTTACGCGCCCGCGTGCGCGCGCGCAGAACGCATTTGCGGCGCGATTCACCCGAAACACCCGGAGATACCATGCCGCCGACCCGAGCGATCGCGACCCGAATACCGCAACGTCCCAAGGCCGCGCTCCTCGGCCTGGCGCTCGCCCTCGCGCCCGCGCTCGCCCTCGCCGACGCCCCCGTTCCCAACAAGGGCGACACGGCGTGGATGCTCACCTCGACCGCGTTCGTACTGATGATGTCGGTGCCGGCGCTGGCGCTCTTTTACGGCGGCCTGGTGCGCACCAAGAACATGCTGTCGGTGCTGATGCAGGTGTTCGTCGGCTTCTCGCTGATCACGGTGCTGTGGTGCATCTACGGCTATTCGCTCGCCTTCACGCAGGGCAACGCGATCATCGGCGGCTTCAGCCGCGTATTCCTCGCGGGCACCTTCAACTCCTCCACCGGTGAGTACTCCCTCGCCTCGACCTTCAGTCGCGGCACGCCGCTCTACGAGCTGGTCTACGTTGCGTTCCAGGCGACCTTTGCCGCCATCACCTGCTGCCTGATCCTCGGCTCCATCGTCGAGCGCATCAAGTTCTCGGCGGTGCTGCTGTTTCTGGTGCTGTGGTTCACCTTCAGCTACCTACCCATCGCGCACATGGTGTGGTACTGGCCGGGACCGGACGCCTACACCTCGAGCGCCACGGTCGATGCGGTGAGCGCCACCGGCGGACTCATCTGGCAGTGGGGCGCGCTCGATTTCGCCGGCGGCACGGTGGTGCACATCAACGCCGGGGTCGCGGGCCTGGTGGGCGCCTTCGTGCTCGGCAAGCGCATCGGCCACGGCCGCGAGCCGATGGCCCCGCACAATCTGACGCTCACCATGGTGGGAGCCTCACTCCTCTGGTTCGGCTGGTTCGGCTTCAATGCGGGCTCGGCGCTCGAGGCCAACGGCTCGGCCGCTCTCGCCTTCATGAACACCTACCTCGCGACCTCGTGTGCGGTGCTCTCCTGGATGACGGCCGAGTGGCTGTTGAAGGGCAAGCCCTCGATGCTGGGCGCGGCCTCCGGCGCCGTCGCGGGACTCGTGGCGATCACCCCGGCCGCGGGCAACGTCGGCATTCCCGGCGCCTTCGCCATCGGCCTCGGTGTCGGTGTAGTGTGCCTGTGGGGCGTGACGGGCCTGAAGCGCCTCATCAGGGCGGACGACTCCCTCGATGTCTTCGGCGTGCACGCCGTCGGCGGAATCTTCGGCGCACTCATGACCGGCATCTTCAATGCGCCCGCGCTCGGCGGGCCCGGCTCGACCGTCGACTGGGTGAAGGGCACGACCGGCTATCCGGGAATCGCCGCGCAGTTCCTGATCCAGCTGAAGGCAGTGTGCCTGGTGCTGGTGTGGACCGCAGTCGTGGCCTTCGCCGCCTTCTACGTGGTGAAGCTGTTGCTGGGATTGCGGGTCCCCGAGGAAGAGGAGCGGGAGGGGCTCGACATCACCTCCCACGGCGAGCGGGCCTACGACCTATAGCGGGGCCGTTGGCTCAGGCTCAAGGCTGGCGTCCCGGGCCCTGCCTTTGTATGGTGTGACCCGGAGCGGCGTTATGCCCCGCGGCCGTGTGACGGAGTTCAAGGGTCGCAGGGCCGGGGAGCCGCCATACTGCCCTGGCGGAGGCCTTTTATGTTGCGACTGGTATCGATCACCGCCCTCGTCCTGGCCGGAGCGTGCACGCTGGCGCGCGCCGACGTGTTCCGCTGGGTCGATGAGCAGGGCGTCGTGCATTACAGCGACGAGTGGATGCCGGGATCCACGGTCGTCAAGACCACCGTCCGGCCACATTCCGAGTCGACCTCCACCTCGTCCACGGCGAGCGCTGCCAGCCGCCTCAACGAGCAGGTCGCCAGTCAGGACAACGCCCGCGCCGTGCAGCAGGACGTCGCCAAGGCGCGTGACTCGCAGTGCACCTGGGCGAAGGATCGCTACATGAAGGCGATCGCCTCGCGCCGCGTATACAAGGAAGGCAAGGACGGCGAGCGGCAGTACATGTCGGATACCGACGCCGACGCCTACCGCGAGCAGGCCCGCAAGGACGTCCAGCAGGCGTGCGGCAGCGTGCCGGAGTGGAAGCCCGACCAGCCGATTCCCGAGCCGCAGCCGATCCCCGAGCCGAAGGTCAATCCCGCACTGGCGACCTCAGAGTAGGTTTCGCTCTATAGTGTCGCTCCGCGGCCAGACCGGCCGCACGAGGTGCATTGCTGCACCGGGTGCATACACCAGATGCGCGCAGGCTTCGTCGGACTCGGCGCCATGGGCTCAGGTATGGCGCGCAACCTTCACAAGAAAGGCATGCTCACCGCGGTCTGGAACCGCACCCCCGCCAAAGCGACCGCGCTCGCCGCCGAGCTGCGGGTCGCGGCCCCCGCGACGCTCGCCGAGCTCGCCGGACAGGTCGACGTGGTGGTCTCCTGCGTATCGGCGGATGCCGACGTCCTCGAGGTGGCGCGCGGCCTCGCGGGCGGATTCAAGTCGGGAAGCCTCATGCTCGACTGCTCCACCGTGAGCTCCGAGACCGCCCGGCAGGCCGCCGAGCTGCTCGAGCCGAAGGGCGTCGACTTTCTCGACTGCCCGGTGTCGGGCGGCGTCGAGGGGGCGCGTGACGGTACGCTCGCCATCATGGCAGGCGGCGCTCCGGCGGCCTTCGAGCGCGCCCGGCCGGTGCTCGAGGCGCTCGGCAAGACCATCGCCCTGTTCGGCCCGGTCGGCAGCGGCGAGGCCGCCAAGGCCACCAATCAGATCATGTGCGCCGGCATCATCGAGGCGGTCGCGGAAGCGATGGCGTTCGCGCGCGCCCAGGGGCTGCCGCTGCCGATCCTGATCGACACCCTCGGCAAAGGTGCCGGCTCCTCCTGGTACTTCGTGCACCGCGCGCCCAACATGGCCAAGGGCGCCTACCCGGCGGGCTTTCGCGTGCGGCTGCATCAGAAGGACCTGCGCATCTGCCACGACATGGCGGCGCGCTTCGGCGTCGAGCTCGGGGTGGTGGAGCGCATGCTGGCCGAGTACGCGGAGCTGGTGGCGCGCGGCTATGGCGACGAGGACATCTCCGCCACCTTCCGCCTCAAGGAGGAGCTGTTCGAGCGCACCAACATCATGGGTGCGCCGCCGCTGCGTCCCCCGCCGCGCACTCCATGAACGCGACTGAAGGCGAACAGCGCTCGCTCTATCTCCCGGACTTCTGCACCTCGCGCACCACGCTCGCCATCGTGCTGATCGTGGAGCTCACCGCCATCGTGCTGACGCTGGCGCGGCAGAGCATCGTGGTCGACTTCTGGACCGACCTGGTGCGCACCTCGCTGTTCCTGCTGTGGATCGGGCTCACCGGCTCGGGGCTGCTGTGCCTGCTGCGCCGCTCGCTCATGCATCTCGGTGTCGCGGCGGGCTCGGCGGCGGTACTCGGCCTGATCGCGGCGCTGGTGGCGCTGATCTCCACCTGCGCCTGGCTGATCGGCCGCACGCACCTGGTGGTCGATACCGGCGGCACGGCGCTCTTTCCCAAGGAGCCTGTGAGCTTCGCGCTGCGCAACGTGTGGATCTCGCTGGTGGTGACCGGACTCGCGCTGCGCTACTTCTACGTGGCGCACGAGTGGCGCCACAGCATCGAGCTGCGCGCCGCCGCCCGCGTGCACGCGCTGCAGGCGCGCATCCGCCCGCACTTCCTGTTCAACAGCATGAACACGATCGCCGCGCTCACCCGCAGCGACCCGCCGCGCGCCGAAAGCGCGGTGCAGGACCTGGCGGATCTGTTCCGCGCCACCCTGAGCGACCAGCACAACACCATCACGCTCGCCGAGGAGCTCGAGGTGGCGCGCACCTACCAGCGCATGGAGCAGCTGCGCTTGGGATCGCGGCTCGAGGTCGAGTGGCGGACCGATTCACTGCCCGGCAAAGCGCTGGTGCCCGGCCTCATGATCCAGCCGCTGCTCGAGAACGCCATCTACCATGGCATCGAGCCGCGCCCCGACGGCGGCCGCGTGACCATTATCGGCGAGCTGAGCGGCGGCCTGATCACCATCGTGGTGCGCAACCCGCTCGGCGCGGGCCCGCAGCAGCGCGACGGCAACCGCCTGGCGCTCGCCAACATCCGCGAGCGCCTCGACCTCATGTACGGCGAGCGCGCGCTGATGAAATCCGGGGTTTTCGATGGGGAATACATCGTCACGTTGCGCTTCCCGTTCATCGAGCGGCAGCCGGCGCCCCGGTCTGCGCCGACCACGGCCGCTTGAGCCGTGAGCGCGGTCCGCCTCAAGGTGCTCATCGTCGACGACGAGCCGCCGGCCCGCGAGCGGCTGCGCAGCCTGCTCGGCGAGCTGGCCGAGGTGGTGGTGGTGGGCGAGGCGGTAAGCGGCGCGGAGGCGCTCGCGCTCACGCACGACCTCTCTCCGGACATCGTGCTGCTCGACGTGCGCATGCCGGGCATGGACGGGCTGGAGACGGCGCGCCATCTCAACGTGCTGGAGGAGCCGCCGGCGGTGATCTTCACCACTGCCTACGACGAGTACGCGGTCGAGGCCTTCGCGGCGCACGCGGTCGGGTATCTGCTGAAGCCGGTGCGCAAGGAGCAGCTCGCGGCGGCACTCAGCCGCGCCGGCCGCCTGACGCGCGCGCAGCTGCAGAAGCTCGCCGCCGTGGGCGCCGGGGCGCGCCGCACCCACATCGCAGCGCGCTCGCGCGAGGGCCTGAAGCTCATCCCGATCGAGGAGGTGCAGTACTTCCTCGCCGATCAGAAATACACCACCGTGCGCCACGTGCACGGCGAGGACCTGATCGAGGATTCGCTGCGGCTGCTGGAGAGCGAGTTCGGCGCGGCGTTCGTGCGCATTCACCGCAACGCGCTCATCGGCGTGAAGCACCTCGAGCGCATCGAGCGCAACCCCGGCGGCCAGTACTTCGTGCGGCTGCGCGGCTGCCCCGCGCCGCTGCAGGTGAGCCGCCGCATGGCCGGGGAGCTCAAGGAG
>DASPSF010000064.1:0-13625 GCA_035624075.1 Steroidobacteraceae bacterium
CACCGAGATGCAGCTGCACCACCTCGCGGCCGGGATCGAACAGCGGTGCGACCAGCGCGATCTCATCGAGCAGGTCGTCGGCATAATGCTCACCGCGGGATACCTCGCGGGTGATGACGCGGTTGCAGCCGCAGTAGAAGCAGGGGCTGAAGCAGAAAGGTACGTGCACGTAGAGTGACAGCGGCCGCCTGCCCGGGAGCGCGTTGCTGCGTGCCGCGTAGGCGGCGAGCTCGCCCGTGCCGAAGGCGGCGCTGAACTGCGGCGCGGTCGGATACGAGGTGTACCTCGGCCCCGGCCGGTCGTAACGCCGCAGGAGGGACGCATCGGGGCTGGTTGCGCTGTTCAAGCTGTTGCTCTCAAAGAAACACCGCGGGCAACACTCCAGAGGTTACCCGCGGTTGACTCGTAGACCGCTACTGGACCTTGATCGTGGTCGGTTTCTTGGCTTCGACCTTGATCTTCGGAACATGGACCGTCAGTACCCCGTCCTTCGAGTCGGCGCGGATCGCCTTCCCGTTGACGCCTTCCGGAAGCGCGAAGCTGCGGCAGAAGTTGCCATAGAAGCTTTCGACCTTGTGAAACTTCTCCGTCTTCAGCTCCTCCTGCTGCTGGCGCTCGCCGCTCAGGGTGAGCATTCCATCCTCGTATAACACCTTGGCGTCTTCTTTCCTGACGCCCGGCAGTGCGGCACGGATCAGATACTCGCCGTCGGTCTCGCTAATGTCGACCGAGGGTGACCAATCGCTGCTGCCCTCAAAGGTTGCCGGCAGGCGCGGAAATGGTCCAAGCCATGCCGGAAAGCGATTGAGCATGTCGTTCATTGCGCTGAAAGGTTCCCAACGAATGACGTTCATGGCTTTCTCCTTTCCTCTCTTACCCCTTGATTCCAATGAATAAGGTAGTGCGTGCACGCCGCCTTGACCATCCGCATCACTGCGTATTCTCCGCGCCGGGGGTGAGCCTGATTGCGTTGATCACGGTCGACACCCCACGCAGGTCGCGCGCCGCCCGCTCGGCCCGCTCCCGTTGCCAGTTCCAGTTGAGCGCACCTTCGAGGGTCACGACGCCGCCGCGCACCAGCGGCATGATCCGCTCGCCGCATTGGGGCAGAGCGCGCTTCAGCGCGGCGACCACGGCGCGGGCGATCTCCGGGTCGGTGAGCGCCGCCGGAAAACGCGGCCGCACCTCGATGGCGTTGGCGACGGCGGTGACGCCGTGCACGCGCTTCACCGCGTCCTCCGCGCCGAACTTGTCGAAGAAGCTGCGGGTAAATCCGGTCAGCGTCACCGTTCCGTCGGTGACCTTGACCGCGATGTCGGTCTCGTCCACGTCGGGACAGGCGAACAGCTCGGACTCAACCTGGCGCTGGATCTCGTTGTCGGTACGGCTTTCCATAACTTCTCCCCTGGAGTGGGCGCATTTCAGCGCTGATGACGGCGCTTTCTAATGCGGGGAAGTGCCTAGGGCGTGCGTTTTCTACCTATCGCCCGGGGCTGCCGCGCGGGGCTATTTTTTCAATGGTTACCTGCACAGCGCGGGGGTTTTTTATGGAACGCGAACAGATGCACCGCCTGTTGCGCGACATGATGCTGTCGCGCGTCTTCGAGGAGCGCGCGGCCGAGGAATATCAGAAGGGCAACATCGTCGGGTTTCTGCATCTCTACCCGGGTGAGGAGGCGGTGGCGGCGGGAGTCATCAACGCGGCCGTTCCCTCTGACTACATCGTGAGCACCTACCGCGAGCACGCCCACGCACTGGTGCGGGGAGTGCCGCCCCGCGCCGTGATGGCAGAGCTGTTTGGCCGTGCGACCGGCATGTCGGGCGGCATGGGTGGCTCGATGCACATGTTCGATCGCGAGCGCCGCTTCATGGGAGGCTACGGGATCGTCGGCGAGACCTATCCGATCGCGCTCGGCATCGGCTACGCCATCGCACTGCGTGGCCTGCCGGAGTCGGTGATCTGCTTCTTCGGCGACGGCGCCGTCAACCAGGGGACCTTCCACGAGTCGCTCAACATGGCGGCGCTGTGGCGGCTGCCGGTGCTGTTCGTGTGCGAGAACAATCACTACGCGATCGGCACCGACATCCACCGCCACTCCGCGGTCCCGGAGGTCTACAGGCGTGCCGCCGCCTACAACATCCCGGCCGAGAAGGTCGAGGGCATGGACGTGCTGAAGGTCTACGAGGCGGCCCGGCATGCGCTCGACCGCATCCGCCGCTCCGGTGGTCCGCAATTCCTCGAGTTCGAGACCTACCGCTACCGCGGCCATTCCATGGCCGACGCCGGGGCCTATCGGCCGGCGGCAGAAGTGAAGGCCTGGCAGGCCATCGATCCGCTCACCATCGGTGCGCGCGAGATCGAGTTCCACTATCCGACCGCCGCCGAACTCGCGGAAGTTGGCCCCGACAACATCGCCCGCCTCGCCGGGCACATGATCTCCGCCGGTCACCTCGAAGAGGCGCAAGTTGCACAGATCCGCAGCGAGGTCGAGGCGGTGGTCGAGGACGCGGTGCAGTTCTCGCTCGCCAGCCCGCAGCCCACGATGGAGGATGCCTGGCGGCACCTCAACTGCAACCGCCGCCATGAACAGCCGTTGCCGGCCTAGGAGCCTTTTATGACACAGGAACTGCTCTATTGGCAGGCCCTCAACCGGGCCCTGGACGTGGAGATGGCGGCCGACGACTCGGTGTTCGTTCTCGGCGAGGACGTCGGTCTCTACGGCGGCAGCTACCGGGTGACGGAAGGGCTGTATGCGAAGTATGGCGAGGCGCGCGTGCGCGATACGCCGATCTCCGAGAACAGCTTCACCGGCCTCGGCGTTGGCGCTGCCATGGTCGGCATGCGCCCGGTGGTCGAAATCATGACCATCAACTTCGCCATGCTGGCGCTCGATTCGATCGTGAACGGGGCGGCGAAGATCCCCTTCATGTCCGGCGGACAGTTCCCCATGCCGCTCGTGATCCGCGTGCCTGGGGGCGTGGCGCGCCAGCTGGCCGCGCAACACGCGCAGCGGCTCGAGTCGATGTTCATGAACGTTCCGGGGCTGCGCATCGCGGTGCCCTCGACGCCGCAGGATGCCTACTGGCAGCTGCGCCAGGCGATCGCCTCCGATGAGCCGGTGGTGCTGCTCGAGCACGAGGTGCTGTATTTCACCAAGGGGCCGGTGGACACGATGGCGGAGCCGCCGCCGATGCACCAGGCCGCCATCCGGCGCGCCGGGCGGGATCTCACTCTCATCGGCTACTCGCGTACCGCGCTGCAGGCGCAGGAGGCCGCGACCGAGCTCGCCCGCGAGGGCATCGAGGCGGAGGTCATGGACCTGCGCAGCCTGAACCCGATCGACTGGAAGACCCTGACCGACTCGGTCAACAAGACCCACCGCGCGTTGGTCATCGAGGAGGACTGCCGGCACGCAGGTGCCGGTGCCGAGATCGCCGCCAGCCTCGCCGAGCGCTGCTTCTTCTCGCTCGATGCGCCGGTGCAGCGGGTCGCCGGACTCGATCTGCCGACGCCTTATAACGGCGCGCTCGAAGCCGCCAGCATCCCGCGGGTGGCGGACATCGTCGCCGCCGCACGCGCGCTCGTCGGGCCGCGGGAAAAAGCCGCCGCATGAAGCATCCGATCGCCATGCCCGCGCTCTCGGACACCATGAGCAACGGGCGGTTGGTCAAGTGGCTGAAGGCGATCGGCGATCCCGTCCGGCACGGTGAGGTGATCGCGGAGATCGAGACCGACAAGGCCATCATGGACGTCGAGGCTTTTCGCGATGGTTTTCTGAGTGGCCCGCTGGCGCCCGTCGATGCCGAGCTGCCGGTCGGGCAGGCGATCGGCTACACCGCAGACACGCCTGCCGAGGCCGCGGACGGCGGCGCGGATGCTCCCGCGCCGGCGGCGACAGTAGCGCCGCCTGCGGCAGCGGCAAGCGTGGCACCCGCTGCCTCCGCGGGCACCGCGGCGGGCGTGCGGCCCGCGCCACCTGCCGGTGGCCCGCGGGCTTCGCCTTACGCACGGGCGCTCGCGGCACAGCTGGGGGTCGACCTCGGCCAGTCGGCACCGGCAACGGCGCCGCTGCACGCGGCGGATGTGGTCGCGACGGCGCGGCGTTTCGCCGGCGCGGATCTGGAGGCCGGGCCGCCCTACCGGCTCGAGCGCAACACGAGCTTCCGCGAGGCCACCGCGCGGGCGATGATCGCCACCCTCGGCACGCCGACCTTCCGCGTCACGGCGGCCCTGCCTCTCGGGGCGTTGATCGCCAGGGCCAGGGCCGGCGGCCGCTCCTTCAGCGTGCTGCTGGCCCGTGCCTGCGCACTGACCATCGCCGAGCATCCGCTGTTCAATGCCGTGTACACGCCCGAGGGACTCGCGCGGCGCGAGCGCATCGATATCGGGATCGCGGTGGACTCACCCGACGGGCTCATCACGCCCGTGCTGCGCGATGTCGCCGGACGCTCGCCGCTCGCGCTGCTCGGCGACTGGCGCGTGCTGCTCGAGAAGGCCCGCACCCGGCGGCTGACGCCCGCCGAGTACGGCGGCGCCACCTTCTATCTCTCGGACCTCGGTGTCTTTGCGGGAATCTACAGCTTCGAGTCGCTCGTCCCGCAGGGAGCCGCGGCACTGCTGTCGGTGGCGGCCGTACAGGACGAGAAGGCCCTGTGCACGCTCAACTGCGACCATCGCGTGGTCTTTGGCGGCGACGCGGCGCGCTTCCTTCAGACCCTCGAGCGCCACATCACCGGGCTGTCAGAATCCGGCGGCTAGCGGCGGCGCGCGAGCAGCAGCGCAATCGCACACGATGCCAGGCGCGACAGCGTCTTGTCCGCACGGCTGGTGAGAATGATCGGCACCCGAGCTCCGAGCACGATGCCGGCGATCTGCGCTCCGGCGAGGTACTCCAGCTGCTTCGCCAGTATGTTGCCCGCCTCGAGGTCGGGGACGATGAGGATGTCGGCCCGGCCGGCGACCGCTGAGCGGATCCCCTTGGTGCGAGCCGCCTCGACCGAGACGGCGTTATCGAAGGCCAGCGGGCCGTCGAGAATCCCGCCGGTGATCTGGCCGCGCTCGGCCATCTTGCAGAGCACCGCCGCATCGAGCGTCGATCGGATTCGGGGCGAGACCGTCTCGACCGCCGAGAGGATCGCAACCCGCGGCGTCTTCGTTCCGAGCACGTGGGCGAGCTGGATCGCATTGCGGACGATGTCGGCTTTGGCCTCGAGCGTCGGGTAGATGTTGATGCCGGCGTCGCTCACCAGCAGCGGACGGGGATAGGCCGGAGCATCGATCACGAACACGTGGCTCATGCGTCGTGCCGTGCGCAACCGCGCCTCGGCGAGGATCGCGCTCATGAACTCGTCGGTATGCAGGCTGCCCTTCATGAGCGCCTCGACCTTGCGCTCGGCGGCGAGCGCGGCCGCCTCGGCGGCCGCGGCGTGGCTGTGCTCCGTCCAGATGCATTCGTAAGCGGCGAGGTCGACTCCGGCCTCCCGCGCCGCCGCGCGGATCTTCGCCTCGGGCCCGACCAGGACCGGGACGATCAGCTTTGCCCGGGCCGCTTCGACCGCCCCGCCGAGCGCCAGGGCATCGACCGGGTGCACGACCGCCGTGCGCAGCGGCTTGAGGCGGCGGGTCCGGCGCACGAAACGCAGATAATGATGCCCGGCGGCGGAACCCCGGCCGGGTTTGCGGGTCTTGTTATTCACGAAAATGGCCATCCGTCACAGGCGTCCGGGCGCGGTACGGTATCATTGTGCCAGGATCGTTGAGCAAACCATTATGTCCGGGACCTCCAAGCCCAGGAACCCTGCTGCACCGTCCGACCGGCGCCGTTTTCTGATGGCGGTCGGCGGCGTGTGCGGTACCGTGGCATCCCTGGTCGCAGCGCCGGTGCTCGCCGCGGCCCGCAGCCCCCGCTGCGTGAGCTTCGTCCATACGCACACGGGCGAGACGTTGCGCGCCGTTTATTACCAGGACGGCTGCTACCAGTCGGACTGCCTCGCGCAGGTCAATCACCTGCTGCGCGATTTCCGCACCGGTGACGTGCACCCCATCGATCCTGCTCTGCTCGACATCCTGTTCGAGCTGCAAGCGCGCGCCGATCGCGACGCGCCGTTCGAAGTCATCTCCGGTTACCGCTCGCCGGCAACCAACGCGATGCTGCATAGCCGCTCGGAGGGCGTGGCCGTGCACAGCATGCATCTCGAGGGCCGTGCGATCGACGTTCGCCTCGGCGGCTATCCGACGCCCGAGCTCGCATCCCAGGCACGCTCCCTCGGCCGCGGCGGCGTCGGCTATTACGCACGCAGCGACTTCGTGCACGTCGACACCGGGCGCGTGCGCCACTGGTGAGCTAGCGGCGTGCCGCGACCGGCGCGAGCCCGAGCAGGGCTTCGAGGCGGCGGTCCTGGCCGTAGATGTCGTCAAAGAAGTGCACCGCCCCGTCCTCGGTGGCGACGGCGGTCGCGTAAAGAATCAGCACGTGCACCGGCTGCGCCAGTTTGACCTGGAAGGTCGAGTCGCCCTCCATCGACGCACGGATCTTCTCCGGGGTCCAGTCTCCGGCGGTTCCGGTCATGACCGCTGCGGCGAGTGCCACCGGATCGGCGACCCGGATGCAGCCGTGACTGAAGGCCCGGCGCGGCTCGGCGAACAGGCGCTGCGCCGGGGTCGAATGCAGGTACACGTCGTAGTGATTGGGTAGCACGAACTTGATGAGTCCCAGCGCGTTGTCCGGTCCCGGCCGCTGACGCAGCCGCAGCCGCCCGGCGGCGAGCGCCTCGAGATTCGGCGCGGTGGCTTCGAGCGCTGCTGCCGATCCGGACCCGCCGGTGGGCACCAGCTCCATGTCATGCGTCGCGAGGTAGCGCGGATCCTTGCGCAGCTCGGCGAGCAGCTCGCGCCTGACGATGTTGGGAGGAACGTCCCAGTAGGGCCTGAAGAGCACCGCGCTCATGTCCGCGGTGAACACCGGCGTGTGCAGCTGCGGATACTGGCGTCCGACGATGACGTTCATGCGCAGCATGTCCGCCTCGTCATCGACCGCCGAGCGGATCAGAAACAGCCGGAATGCCGGGATGTTGACGATCAGTGTCGGCGGCTCGAGCGGCGGGACCCACCGCCAGCGCTCGAGCGTCAGCTCGATCTGGCGCACGCGCCGCGCCAACGGCACCTGCAGGGCGCCGAGGGTGGTGGCGCCGAGCGCGCCGTCCTCCGCCAGCCCGTGCAGGTACTGAAAGCGTTTGATGGCGGCGACCAGGTCCTCGTCCAGCACCTCACCGCTTCGCGAGGCCTGCAGTGCCGGCAGGTCGCCGAGGGCGGCGAGCCGCTGACGCAACTGCGGCGCGCCCGCGTAGTACTCGCCGGGTTTCACCGACCGGTGAGGCAGAGGCGGCAGCGCCGGCGGCGGCGCGTCCGCCGCGAGCTTGCGATAGCGCGCGAGTGACTGACGCAGCAGGCGGTAATGAAGATAGCCGGGCTCGGCGCCGGCGAGCACGGCGCTCGCGTCCGCGCCGCTCGCGAGCTGCTCGACGATCGCCGCGGCGTCGAAGCGCTCCGTCCGCGCAGGCATGTCGAAACCTGCAGCGTGCGGATCGATGCGCCCGAAATGCAGCTGCCGGACCAGCGTCAGCGCCGAGCTCGTGAGCTCGCGGTCGAACCCGGACCAGGCGGCGGACGCGGCCGCCGGGCGCTGCGCGGAGAGCGCCGCCAGCTCCGCGGCCAGCTGCGGCGCGCGGTAGTCGGCGGCCGACAAGCCATAGTCCGAGGCAGACTGCAGAAGTCGGATCAGCGCGCGCGCCTGCTCCGTGGCGGCTCCTCCACGGCTCCAGAGGAGCTCGTTCCCGGGAGTGCCGGGCGCGGTGGCCGCCGCCACCGGCAGCGTGCCGGCGAGAAAGGATCCGAGTATGGCTAACCCGAGTATGGCCAACGCCACCCGGCGCGCGAGCGCTGACATGAGGGCAGCTTGCGATGGCGCGGGGGTTGCGGGGATAGGTATTAGCCGCAACGGGTTAGGTATTCCGGCGCATGATGCGCCAACCGCAATGGAGCACCCTTGGGCCTGCGGACTCGCGGAGGCGGTTGATGCGTGCAATTCGTCGGATTCTGGTGGCGGTCAAGGACCCCGGGGCACGCTCGCTGCCCGCGGTGAACAAGGCGGTTCAGCTGGCCGGCGCGCTGGATGCGGACCTCGAGCTCTTCCACGCCATCGATTCCCCCTTTTATACCGACATGCTCGGGATCGCCTCGCCGCATACCCGGCGAATGGAATGCGACGAGCGCAGCGAGTACCTGCAGCGGCTGGAGCGCATCGCGGCGCGCGCCCGGCTCCACACGGCGCGCGTGAGCGTGGCCGTGGAGTGCGATTATCCGGCTTACGAGGCGATCGTACGCCGCGGTTTGAGGATCGGCGCAGACCTCATCGTGGCGGAATGTCACGCCGGCCGCCGCCTCGCCCAGGGTCTGCTGCATCTGTCGGACTGGGAGCTGCTGCGCCTCAGCACGGTCCCGGTGCTGCTGGTGAAACGCGCGCGGCCTTATCACCGCCCGACGATCGTGATGGCGCTCGACCCGAGCCACGCGTTCGCCAAGCCCGCGCGGCTCGACGATGAGATCCTGGAGGCGGGCAGTGTGGTGGCGGCCGGCCTGCGCGGCAGCTTGCATGCGGTGCACGCCTATCCCACTGCAACCGCGGGTCTGGGCGGTCCGGGAGCGGCGCTGGGCTCGCGCCTGCAGGCCGCGGCCGTGAGCGCCCAGGCGGGTCTCGAGCGTGCCCTGCGGTCCGCGTCTGTCGCTCCTTCCTGCCGGCACCTGGTCCCCGGGGATCCGACCGGTGCGGTCCGCGATACGGCCCGGCGCCTGGGCGCCGACATCGTGGTCGCGGGGGCGGTGTCGCGCTCGGGGCTCAAGCGGGCGTTCATCGGCAACACCGCTGAACGGTTGCTCGATTGCCTCTCGTGCGACCTGCTGATCGTGAAGCCGGCCGGGTTCCCGAGCGCCGTGCCGCGCTCCTCCCGTGGCGCCCGGCTGATCGCGGTCGAGCCCCTCGGCTGAGGCGCTTAGCTTCGCCCGCTCACAGATTCTTACAAGGCATTTTGGTTATCCTAAGAGCCCCATGCAGGCTCTTACAGGAGAACTGGCGCGCAGCGTGCTCGATGCGGCGCCCGACGCCCTGATCATCGTCGACGCGCACGGGATCGTCCGCTTCGCCAACGCCCAGGCATCGGTGCTGTTCGGCTACCCGCACGAGGAGCTGGTCGGACAGCATCTCGAGCAGCTGATACCCGAGAGGTTTCGGGCTCGCCACGCCGACCACCGCCAGACCTACTTCGCCACCCCGCGCCTGCGCCCCATGGGCGCCGGGCTCGCGCTGTTCGCCCGGCGGCGCGACGGAGCCGAGTTCCCGGTGGAGGTCAGCTTGAGTCCGGTCGCCGGTGAGCGGGCGCTGGTGGCCGCGGCGATCCGCGACGCAACGGAGCGCAAACGGGTGGAAGCGGAGCTCACGGTTGCGCGCGAGGCTGCGGAGAAGGCGCGGGCGGCGGCCGACCACGCCCGCGAGATCGCCGATCAGCTGCGGGAAGTCGCCGACGAGTCGCGCGCGGCCGCGGATCGCGCCAACCAGGCGAAGAGCCGGTTTCTCGCGACCGCGAGCCACGATCTGCGCCAGCCATTGCAGACGCTCGCGCTGCTCAATGGGACGCTCAGGCGCATGGGGACGGATGCCGACGCCGCCGAGGTGCTGGCGCAGCAGGAGCATGCCGTCGGGACGATGTCACGGCTGCTCAACGCCTTGCTCGATATCAGCAAGCTCGAATCGGGAGCGGTCAAACCCGAGCCGCGGGACTTCCGCATTGCCAGCGTCCTCGAGGCGATACGCCGCGAATTCCGCGCCCCGGCGCAGGCCAAGGGCCTCGAGCTGCTGGTGGAGTCCTCGGAGGAATCGACGCATAGCGATCCAGCCATGGTCGAGCAGATCCTGAAGAATCTGGTCTCGAATGCCCTGAAGTACACGCATCAGGGCCGCGTGGTGGTGCGCTGCCGCCGCGAGGGGACGACGCTGCGCATCGAGGTCATGGATACCGGCGTCGGCATTCCAGCCGCGCAGCTCGCCTACATCTACGACGAGTTCTACCAGGTGGGCGTGACTCCGAACAGCTCGCGGGAGGGCTACGGACTCGGGCTGAGCATCGTGCAGCGGCTGGTGAAGCTGCTCGATGCGCGTCTCGAGGCGATGTCCGAGGTCGGCAAGGGCTCGGTTTTTTCCCTGCTGCTGCCGCTTGCGGCTGCGGCGGTGCGCGAACCGGTGCCGGACATGACGCGGGCCCCGGCGGCACGTGCCGCGGCAGCGGCCGGCAGGGCCCGTATTCTGCTGGTCGAGGATGATGCCAGTGTCCGCGACGCCACTTCCATGCTGCTGCGGGTCGAGGGCTATCGGGTCACTGCGGTTGGTTCGCTGTCGGATGCGCTGCGCGCGGTCGCGAAGGAGGCGCCTGCGCTGCTGGTGACCGACTACCATCTCGCCGAGCGAGAGCTCGGCACGGAGGTCATCGCCGCGGTGCGCGAGCGCGTGCGGCCGGAGCTCAAGTCCATACTCCTGACCGGTGACACCTCGGCCGAGATCAAGGAGATGCGCGCCGATCCCAACCTGAGGATCCTGAGCAAGCCGGTGGACGCCGAGGAGCTCCTGAGAGTCCTGCAGACCTTGCTCGGCGGGTGAGCTTTCGGCGCGAGCGGTGTGCGGGGGCGGCCGGTCAGTGGCCCGGGCTGTCGGCTTCCAGATCCATCACCATGCGCACCAGTTGCGCCAGTGAGGCGGCGCCGCTCTTTTCCATGACGCGCGCCCGGTGAATCTCCACCGTGCGCTGACTCACGCCCAGCTCCGCCGCCATGATCTTGTTGGGTTTGCCGCGCGTCATGAGCGCGAGCACCTCGCGCTCGCGCGGCGTGAGTGAGTCGAGCCGCTCGCGGATCTTCGCGTGCTGATCGAGCGCCGTGCGGTTGCGGGTATCGCGCTCCAGGGCGCGCTGGATGCGATCGATCAGATCCTGGTCGCGAAACGGCTTCTGCAGGAAGTCGAACGCCCCCTGCTGCATGGCCTCGACCGCCATGGGGATGTCGCCATGGCCGGTGATGAAGATCACCGGGATGACCGCTCCGCGCAGATTGAGCTGCTGCTGCAGCTCGAGTCCGCTCATGCCGGGCATGCGCACGTCGAGCACCAGGCAGCCCGGCTGGCTGGGCTTGTAGGTATCGAGGAACTCGATCGCCGAAGCGAGGGTCTGCGTCTGCAGGCCGACGGATCTCAGCAGGAAACGCAGCGAGTTGCGCACGCCCTCATCGTCGTCGACGACGAAGACCGTTGGGGCCTGTTGATGCATGTCACTCGTGGGATTGCGCCGGTATTACCATATAGAAGCACGCTCCGGACGGATTGTTGGCCCGATAGCCTACGGTCCCGCCATGAGCGCGCGCTATGGTACTGCTGATTGCGAGTCCCAGCCCAGTACCGTTCTCCTTGGTGGAAAAGAACGGATCGAACACCCGCTTGACCGCATCCGGCGCCAGCCCGGGGCCGTTGTCGCACACCATGAGCTGCACCCCGTTGCCGTGCGACAGGGAGGTGCTGATGGCGACCCTGGGATGCCCGCCTGGCTGCGTGCTGAGCGCCTCGAGACTGTTGCGCAGGAAATTGAGAATCACCTGCTGGACCTGCCCGGCATCGGCCGCCACTTCGGGAAGCCCGGGGGCGAGATCGAGCGTCAGCTCGACGCCGTGCAGACTCGCGTCAGTCTTCATGAGCTCGTGCAGCTCCTCGACCAGCGCATTCATGGCGACCGGCAGATGCTCGGCCTGGTTGCTGCGGGCCAGGGCACGCAGCCGGCGGATGATGTCGGCGGCGCGGGTCGTCTGCGCGGCGATCTGGCGCAGCGCCTCACGCAGCTCGTTCGGGTCCGTGCCCGGGCGGGTGAGCAGCCGCTCACAGGCATGGGCGTAGTTGGCAATGGCGGTCAGGGGCTGATTCAGCTCATGGGCAACGCCGGCCGCCATTTCGCCGATGGTCGCCATGCGCGAGACGTTGAGCAGCCGCCCGTGCAGGGCGGCCATCGGATCATGCCCGGCCGTTCCAGTCGCAGCCGCCTTCGGCGCCGGCCCTGACCCCCCGACCCCGTTAGTGTTCATTGCATGCTCGGCATTGGCTCTGAAGGGCCAGAATCCACGATCGGTCAAGCTCCGTCTGTACGTATCTTGCGCAAGCGAGCGACCGGTTCACGGTGGGCGTTTCGCCGCCCTTCAGGGCCTTACGCCGCGCTGCGGGGCCGGTGCCGCCGCCCGGGCCGGCTCCGTCCACCAGCCGCCGCCGAGTGCCACGTACAGCGCCACGGTGTCCTGGTAGCGGACCGCCACCAGCTGCAGGTCCGCGATCATGGCCTGGTGGTACTGGGCGTCAGCGCTCAACACGTCCAGGTAGGTGTTGAGTCCGGCCTGGTAGTTCGCCTGCACCAGACGCAGGGCTTCCTCGGCGCTCGAGAGCGAATCGTCCTGCGCCTCGAGGGCTGCGGCATCGTGCTCCAGGGCCCGCAGGGTGTCGGCCACCTGAGCGAATGCTGCGAGTACCACCTGGCGGTAGAGCGCGGCGGCCTGCTGGTACTGATCGAGTGCGGCCTTGCGATGGAACCATAGCGTGCCACCTTCGAACAGCGGCTGCGTGAGCCCGGCGCCGGCGTCCCACGCCCGGCCGCCGGCGGCGGTGAGCTGGCCGGTCGTCGCGCTGTTGGCGCTGTAGCTGCCGCTGAGAGTCACGCTCGGCAGGAGCGCCGCCGTCGCGACCCCGACATTGGCACTGGCGCCGTGCGCGGCGGCCTCGGCCATCAGCACGTCGGGCCGCTGGCGCACCAGCTCCGACGGCAGACTGACCGGGAGCTGCTCGGGCAGGGTCAGCTCCACGAGGTCGATGTCCGGCGGGCTCCACTCCGACGGCACGCGGCCGACCAGGGTCGCGAGCAGGTCGTCGGCCTGCGAGAGCCGCTGCTCGAGTTGCGGCACGCTGGCCTCGGTGGCAGCGAGCTGGCCCTTGAGGCTCAGCACATTGGAGTAGGGCGCCGTGCCCGCGTTCACCTGCACCTGGGCGAGCTGCACCTGCTGGCGCTGCAGCTCGATCAGCTGATTGGTCGCATCGACCTCGGCCCGGTAGGCGGCCCGTGCGACCACCGTGTTGACGATGTTGGAGATCAGGGTGAGGTAAGTGGCCTGCTCGGTGGCACGCTGCAGATCGACCTGCGCATGCAGACCTTCGAGCATGCGCCGCTCGCCGCCGAACAAGTCGCGGCCGTAGCTCACCGACGCCGACAGCGTGAACAGGTTGAAGATGCTCGGCGGCGTGCTCGAGCCGAAATTCAGCGGCGAGAAGCGCTGCCGCGTGGCCGCGGCGTGTGCGTCGATCTCGGGGTAGAAGATGCCGTAGCCGGCCCGCAGCGCGTTCTCGCTCTGGCGCAGACTCGCCTGCGCGGCCTGCAGTCCGGGGTTGGCCGCGAGCGCCTCGTGCACCAGCGCATCGAGCGGCGGCGAGCTGAACAGGCGCCACCAGTCGGCCGCCAGCTGCCCGCCGGGCGTGAAGCGCTGCGCGGCGCCGTGCGCG
>DASPSF010000004.1:0-22821 GCA_035624075.1 Steroidobacteraceae bacterium
GGCTGACCAACGATCTGACTGCGATTAGCGCAGCAGGCGCGGACTCGCACGCGGCGCACGCCGCGCACGCTGGTGGGGCGCGCGCCGGCGACCCCTGCACGAGTGGCGCGATGACGCCGGTATCGACCAACCTCCACTTTCACGGCCTGACGGTTCCACCCGTGTGCCATCAGGACGATGTGCTGCGGACCTCCGTGCAACCGAGTGACGGGCCTTTCGAGTATCGCTTTCGTATCCCGGCGAACGAGCCGCCGGGACTCTACTGGTATCACCCACACATTCATGGATTCAGCAGTGCGCAGGTCTCAGGCGGGGCGTCCGGACCCCTGATCGTCGAGGGGCTCGAGAGAGCCACCCCGGAAGTCGCGGGACTCCCCGAGCGCCTGCTCGTGATCCGCGATCAGGCACTGCTGAGTCCCGACGCGCCGCCGGCGAAGTCCGAGCCCGTGGTGCCGAAAATGCTGATCGATCGGGACGGCGACGCCGCCAACAACGGCACCGGCTTCGGCAAGCCCGCCAAGGACCTTTCCATCAACTTCGTGCCCGTGCCGTACCCCGATTACCCGCCGGCGGCCATCCGCATGAGACCGGGCGAGCGCCAGCTCTGGCGCGCGCTGAACGCCTGCTCGGTGACTTATCTGAATCTCGCCGTGCTTTTCGGCCGCACGCCGCAGCGGCTCGGTCTGGTGGCGATCGACGGCGTGCCGATGAATGCGCCGCTCGGCCGCTCGCCCCCGGTTACCTGGGTCGATCACATCGGAGTGCCCCCCGGCGCACGCGTGGAGTTCATCGTGGACGGGCCGCCGGCCGGAACGCCGGGGCTCCTCGTCACGCGGACCGTCGATACCGGCCAGGGTGGTGAGAACGATCCCAACCGGGCGCTCGCGTCCCTCGTCGCCACCGCCGATGCCCCCGAGCCGAAGTCGATGCTTCCCGCCTTCTCGAAGCCGCTTCCGCTTTCCGCCCTGGCGTGGCTGGGCGACGTCACGCCCGTGCGGGTGCGACATCTTTATTTCTCCGAGAAACTCACCGATCCCAAGGACCCAAACAGCGCAACAGATTTTTACATCACCGAGGAGGGTAAGACTCCGGCAGCGTTCGATCCGCGCGCCACGGCGCCCGACATCGTTGCGCGGCAGGGCGACGTGGAGGACTGGATCATCGAGAACCGCTCGACGGAGCTGCATGCCTTCCACATCCATCAGCTGCATTTCATGCTGCTCGACTGGTCAGGAACGCCGGTCAACGAGCCCTTTCTGCGCGATACGGTGAATGTGCCGTACTTCAGGAGCCAGATGCTGCAATACCCGAGCGTACGATTGCGCCTGGACTTTCGCGATCCCAACATCGTCGGAACCTTCGTCTATCACTGTCACCTGCTGGAGCACGAGGATGGGGGGATGATGGGTACCATTCGTGTCGAGCCCGCAGCGCCGCGCAGGACCTCGCCGACTCAGGTTTCGGACGCGCGCTGACGACCGCGGAGCGCGCTGACACTGCCGGATTCACGCAACGATCAACTGCCTGCAACACAACTTCCCTAGTCTGCGCCGCGCGTCGATTGCGATCGCAGCTCAACACATCGATCAGGGAGGTTGGCATGAAGGTCCATTGGTTTGTCTCGCAAACCCTCCACGGCCTGCGCCTGGCGACGGCGTCGCTCGCGATGCTGCAGATGTCGGTGGGGCCGGTGCTGGCTGCGCCTGCGGCGCCGGCGTTCGGCGGCACCTGGGATTCCGCCAGCGACCGCAGCGGTCACACGGCGACGCCGGTCAAACACGTCATCGTGATCATCGGTGAGAACCGCAGCTTCGACCACGTGTTCGCCACCTATGTGCCGCGGCCCGGCCAGACGGTCCACAACCTATTGAGCCAGGGCATCATCCAGCTCGACGCCAATCTCAATGCGGTCCCGGGACCGAACTTTCGCAAGGCGCAGCAGCTCTCGGCTGCGGATCTCGGCGGGCAGGACAGCTTCCTCCTCAGTCCGCCGAAGCGGGAATGGCCCGGCAACGTGCTGCCGGCGCCCCAGGCGGGCGGCCCCTCCGGACCCAACGGTTACTTCTCGCCGAGCTCGTCCAAGTACACGACGATCAGGTGCGGCACGATCACGGTCAATGGCAAGAGCACCACCAACTACCTGGCGCCTGTTACCTGTGCCCAGGTGACCGAGACCGGTCTGCCGGCCGACGGTCTGCCGGACTCATCCGATGCCAATGGACTCAGCTACTACCAGTCCCTGGCCTCCGGCGGCACCGGCCAGTACAGCTATACGCCGGACCTGCGCATCGTCAACTTCTGGAACCTGCCGGCCGGACCGTTCCAGCTCACCAACGGCACCCAGACGCCGAGCGTCCCCGGCTACAGCCTCGCCTACACCGACTACAGCGCCAGCCCGGTGCACCGCTTCTATCAGATGTGGCAGCAGCTCGACTGCAGCGTCGAGCACGCCTCGTGGGATAACCCCTCCGGCTGCAACGGCAAGCTGTTCTCCTGGGTGGAGGTCTCGATCGGCGCAGGAGACAACGGCCTGTCCCAGGCGCTGTACGCGCAGGGTTACTACGCCGGCTCCTTCAGCGAACAGTTCGTTTATCCGAGTCCTTATTCGCCCTCGAATCCGCCGACCGCCGCGCAGTGGACCGCCAACGACTACGCGCTCTATGACTCGATCCCCGCGACCACGGGCGAGGGCTCCAGCGCTCTCGGCTTCTACAACGTCCAGCAGGGGGATGTGCCGTACTTCAAGAGCCTGGCGGACACCTACGCCATGAGCGACAACTTCCACCAGTCGGTCGCCGGCGGCACCGGCGCCAACCACATCATGCTGGGTCACGGCGATGCCATCTGGTTCAGCGGACCCAACGGTCAACCGGCCACTCCGCCTCACAACGTCCCGGTGACGACCAATCCTGCCGGCTACGGCGGACCGGGAACGATCGACCAGATCGAGAACCCCAACCCCGCTCCGGGCACCAACAACTGGTACGCGCAGGACGGTTACGGCGAGGACTACAACTCGGGATACCCGTCGTATGAATGGGACACGACCCAGCCCAACGGCTTACCCATCATCTACGGCGGCGGCTCCTACAGTGATTGCTCCGACCCCGGGCAGCCCGGCGTCGGGCCGATCGTCACCTACCTCGCCAGGCTCCACATCGATCCGCGCTGCGAGCCCGGTCACTACTATCTGCTCAACAACTACAACCCGGGCTGGTTCGGCAACGGCAACAATGCCTACGCCGACCAGAGCCCAGCCAACACGCCGTTCACCGTACCGCCGTCCTCCACGCCCAGCATCGGCGACGACCTCAACGACGCCAGGGTCTCGTGGAAATACTACGGCGACCAGTGGAACAACTACGTCAACGATCCGTATCAGCTCAACTGGGGCGCCAATGGCCCGAACTCGGACGAGTACTGCAACATCTGCAATCCGTTCCAGTACGACACGTCCATCATGTCGAACCCGCAGCAGGTCGCGGCACACATCCAGGATTCGGTGAACCTGTATGCGGACATCGCCCAGGGGACGCTGCCCGCGCTTGCCTTCGTCAAGCCGAGCGGTTACGTGGATGGCCATCCGTCCTCGTCGAAGCTCGACCTGTTCGAGGGCTTCGTGAGGAAGATCGTCGACCAGGTGCAGGCATCGCCCTACGCCCGTGACACGGTGATCTTCATCACCGAGGATGAGGGCGGCGGCTACTACGACTCCGGCTATGTGCAGCCGCTCGACTTCTTCGGCGACGGCACGCGCATCCCGCTGATCGTGGTCGCGAACCCGCAATATCTGCCGCTGCGTGCCAACGGCTACATCTCCCACCAGTACGCCGATCACGTGTCGATCCTGAAGTTCATCGAGCGTAACTGGCGCCTGCCGCCCGTGACGCACCGCAGCCGGGATAACTTCCCGAACCCACAGCAGCTGCCGGGCTCCTATGCGCCGCTGAACAGCCCGGCACTCGACGACCTGTTCGACTTCTTCGACTTTGGTCGATAGGGTTCACTCACTGAAGGGCCGCCGCGAGGCGGCCCTTTCTTGAGCGGGCGCGGGACAGCCCGGGTGTGTCATAAAAATGAAACGTTAGCGTCATAGGGTCGCGGGATTTACGCCACTCTGAGGACCCCTCATGAGCTCAGTCGCCGATTCCCTGGCCGCGCCCCCGTCATCCCGCCCCGTCCTCGACCGCAAGCCCAGCCTCAGTACGCGCCTGGTCTTCCTGGTGCTGGTGCTCGTCGGGATCGGCTACACGGGCTTCAGCCTGGTCAGCGATATCAGCGGCTCGAGCGGGCACGTGGCGACGATCCTGCCCTATTTTCTCCTCGGGGTGGCGCTGCTGATCGCGCTGGGATTTGAGTTCGTCAACGGATTTCACGACACAGCCAACGCGGTCGCCACCGTCATCTATACCCATTCGCTCCCGCCGCACGTGGCGGTGGTGTACTCGGGCACGCTGAACTTCATCGGAGTACTCCTTTCCAGCGGCGCCGTCGCCTTCGGCATCATCTCACTGCTGCCGGTCGAGCTGATCCTGCAGGTGGGCTCGGGTGCCGGCTTCGCGATGGTGTTTGCGCTGCTGATCGCAGCGATCCTCTGGAACCTCGGGACCTGGTGGCTGGGACTGCCAGCCTCCTCCTCTCACACCATGATCGGCTCGATCATCGGCGTCGGTGTCGCCAACGCCCTCATGCACGGCCGTGATGGCACCAGCGGTGTCGACTGGGCACAGGCGACCAAGATCGGCTACTCGCTGCTGCTCTCGCCGCTGGTCGGTTTCATCTGCGCCGCGCTGCTGCTGCTGCTGCTGAAGGTGTTGGTGAAGAATCGCGATCTCTACCAGGAGCCGCGCGCCAGCTCCTCGCCCCCCTGGTGGATCCGCGGCATTCTGATCCTCACCTGCGGCGGCGTCTCCTTCGCGCACGGCTCGAACGACGGGCAGAAGGGCATGGGGCTCATCATGCTGATCCTGATCGGCACCGTGCCGATCACCTACGCCCTCAACCGCGCCATGCCGGCGCAGCAGATGGCGCCCTTCATTCAGACGGCCAGCGAGACGCGACAGGCGCTGCAGCAGGCGGCGCCGGGAGCCGCGCCCGCCGACCCGCGCGAGGTGCTCTCCACCTACGTGCGCACTCATAGCTGGAACGATCAGGTCGTGCCCGCGCTCGCCTCGATCACCGGCAGCATCGGTGAGCAGGTCAAGGCGAGCGGCACCTTTGCGCAGATCCCGGGCGAGAGCGTCACCAACGTCCGCAACGACATGTACCTCACCTCGGAGGCCATCCGCTTCTTCAGCAAGGACGCTCACGCCAAGACGCTCCCCGCGGCCACGCGCAAGGAGCTCGACGGCTTCAAGAAGCAGATCGACCTCGCCACCAAGTTCATTCCGCTGTGGGTGAAGGTGGCGGTGGCGATCGCGCTCGGTCTCGGCACGATGGTCGGCTGGAAGCGCATCGTGGTGACCATCGGCGAGAAGATCGGCAAGACCCACCTCACCTACGCGCAGGGTGCGTGCGCCGAGCTGGTCGCAATGGCGACCATCGCGGCCGCCGACAACTTCGGGCTGCCGGTATCGACCACCCACGTGCTCTCCTCGGGGGTCGCGGGCACCATGGCGGCGAACCGCTCCGGGCTGCAGCTCACGACGCTGCGCAACCTGTTGATGGCGTGGGTGCTGACGCTGCCGGCGGCGATCCTGCTGTCGGGATCGCTCTACTGGCTGTTCCGCCAGATATTCTGACGGCGGGCGCGCCGCGCGCTCAGATCCCGAGCAGCATCCGCCCGGGATCCTCGAGCGCTTCCTTGACCACCACCAGGAACTGCACCGCCTCGCGGCCGTCGATGATGCGGTGATCGTAGGTCACCGCGAGATACATCATCGGCCGTACCGCGACCTGCCCGTCGACGACCATGGGGCGGTCCTGGATCTTGTGCATGCCGAGGATCGCGCTCTGCGGCGCGTTGACGATCGGCGTCGACATGAGCGAGCCGAACACCCCGCCGTTGGTGATGGTGAAGGTGCCGCCGGTGAGATCGGCGAGCGCGATGGTGCCGTCGCGCGCCTTGCGGGCGTAGTCGGCCACCTCTTTCTCGATCTGGGCGTAGCTCTTGGCATCCGCGTCGCGCACGATCGGCACGACCAGCCCGCGCTCGGTCGAGACCGCCACGCCGATGTCGTAGTACTCGTGATAGACGATGTCGTTCCCGTCCACCGAGGCGTTGACCACCGGGAACTTCTTCAGCGCCTCGATGCAGGCCTTCACGAAGAAGGACATGAAGCCGAGCTTCACGCCCTGCTGCTTCTCGAAGCGGTCCTTGTAGCGCGCGCGCAGCTCCTGCACCGCCGTCAGATCGACCTCGTTGAACGAGGTGAGCAGCGCCTGCGTGGACTGCGCCTCGATCAGGCGCTGCGCGATGCGCGCGCGCAGCCGCGTCATCGGCACGCGCTGCTCGGCGCGGGCGCCCACAGGTTGCGGTGCCGGCGCCGGGCGCGCTGCGGCGGCGGCGATCGCCGCTGCCGGCGCCAGAGCCGCGGCGGCCGGCGGTGGCGTGGCCGGCGGCTTCCTGTCGAGGAAACCCACGACGTCGGCCTTGGTGAGCCGCCCGTCCCGCCCGGAGGCGGGGATGGCGGCCGGGTCGAGCCGGTTCTCCTCGACCAGCCTTCGTACCGAGGGACTGAGCTTGCCGCCCTCGCGCCCCGCCTCGGCCTCACCGGCCGGCGCGGCCTTCGCGGGCACGGCTGCCGCTGCCGCTTTCGGCGGGGCTGAACCCAGCGCCGCCGCCTGCGAGGCGGCGGCCTGAGCCGCCGCCGCCATCGCGGCCGGGGACAGCTTGACCGGCATGGTCGCGGCCGTGTCGCCCTCGTCGATGACTGCGAGCACCTCGCCGCTCGTCACCACGGTGCCGCTCTTCACGCGGATCTCGCGTACCACGCCGTTGGCCGGCGCGGGCACTTCCAGCACCACCTTGTCGGTCTCGAGGTCGGCGAGATTCTCGTCGCGCCGGATCGATTCTCCCGGCTGCTTGTGCCAGGCAACGAGCGTCGCGTCGGCGACCGATTCGGGAAGCTGCGGAACGCGGATCTCGGTGCTCATGAGCGCTTCCTTATCTGGGTCGCCGGCGGCGGCGCGCCCTGTCCCTCGGGTGCCGCGGCATCGGCACCCGGCACCACGGCCGTGAGGCGCGTGGTCTCGCGCGCTGATTCTTCGGTGCTGGTGGCGTGCAATGCCGTGGCCACCAGCGCCTGCTGCTCGAGCTCGTGAATGCGCGCGATGCCGGTGGCCGGTGCGGCCGCCGGTGCCCGGCCCGCGTACAGCACCGGGCGGCGTCCCACGCCAGCGTCCTGCAGCCGGTGCCGGATCTGATACCAGGCGCCCTGGTTCTGCGGCTCTTCCTGGCACCAGATCACTTCGCGCGCGTTCGGGAAGCGGTTGAGAGCCGCGTCGTACTCCTCGCTCGGGAACGGATAGAGCTGCTCGATGCGCACCAGCGCCACATCGCGCAGCCCTTCCTTGCGGCGCGCCTTGAGGAGGTCGAAATACACCTTGCCGCTGCAGAAGACGACGCGCCGCACCTCGGCGGGGATCAGCGGGTCGGCCTCGCTGATGACGCGGGCGAAGCTGCCGCGGGTCAGGTCCTCGAGCGGCGACACCGACAGCTCGTGGCGCAGCAGGCTCTTCGGCGACATGACGATCAGCGGCTTGCGGAATGACTGGCGCATCTGCCGCCGCAGCATGTGAAACATCTGCGCCGGGGTCGAGGGCACGCACACCTGCATGTTGTTCTCGGCGCACAGCTGCAGGAAGCGCTCGAGACGCGCCGAGGAATGCTCGGGCCCCGCGCCTTCGAAGCCGTGCGGCAGCAAGAGCACCAGGCCGCAGAAGCGCTCCCACTTGGCCTCGCCCGAGCTGATGAACTGGTCGATGATCACCTGGGCGCCGTTGACGAAATCGCCGTACTGCCCTTCCCATACGGTGAGGGAGCCCGGCTCGGTGGTCGCGTAGCCGTATTCGAAACCGAGCACCGCTTCCTCGGACAGCACCGAGTCGATCACCTGCACGCGCTGCTGCCCCTCGGCGAGGTGCTGCAGCGGGATCCAGGTGGCATCGGTGTTCTGCTCGTGCAGCACCGCGTGACGGTGGAAGAAGGTGCCGCGGCCGCTGTCCTGCCCGGTGAGGCGCACGGCGAAGCCGTCCGTCACCAGCGAGGCGTAAGCCAGCGTCTCGGCGCAGCCCCAGTCGAGCGGCTGCTGCCCAGCCAGCATCTTCCTGCGGTTGGCGATCAGCTGCGCCACGCGCGGATGGAGGCTGAAGCCCTCGGGCACGCTGGTAATACGCTCGCCGAGCGCGCGCAGCCGCGCGAGCTCGACTCCGGTCGGCACGGGGTCGGTCCAGTCGGCCTGCGCGTAACCGGTCCAGTTGACGGTGTATTTGTTGCCGATCATGCCGAGCGAGGCCCGCGCCTGCGGGCGCCCTTCATCGAGCCCGTTGCGGTACTGCTCGACCATTGCTTCGGCCTCGGCCTCGGTGAGAGCGCCCGCGCTGATCAGCTGGTCGGCATACAGCCGCCGCGCGCTCGGATGCTGGCGGATCGCACGGTACATACCGGGCTGGGTCGCCGCCGGCTCGTCGGCCTCGTTGTGGCCGTGACGGCGGTAGCACACCAGATCGATGAGCACGTCCTTGCGGAAGCGCATGCGGTACTTGAGCGCGAGGCGCGAGACGAACACCACGGCTTCCGCATCGTCGGCGTTCACGTGGAAGATCGGCATCTCGAGCATCTTCGCCACGTCGCTCGCGTACATGGTGGAGCGTGCGTCGCGTGGCTCGGAGGTCGTGAAGCCGACCTGGTTGTTGATGATCAGGTGGAACGTGCCGCCGGTGAAGAAGCCGCGCGCCTGGCTGAGCTGCAGGGTCTCCATCACCACGCCCTGGCCGGCGAAGGCGGCATCGCCGTGGATCAGCACCGGCAGCACCCGTCCGCCGCGCTCGTCGCCGCGGCGCTCCTGGCGCGCGCGCACCGAACCTTCCACCACCGGGTTCACGACCTCGAGGTGCGAGGGGTTGAAGGCGAGCACCGTGTGCAGGTTGCCGGCGGGCGTGCGCAGATCCGCCGAGAAGCCCTTGTGATACTTGACGTCACCCGAGCCCTTCACCTTCAGCGGGTCGTAGCGGCCTTCGAACTCGGTGAACAGCTCCGCCGGCGACTTGCCGAGCAGATTCACCAGCACGTTGAGCCGGCCGCGGTGGGCCATGCCGATCACGACCTCCTCGATCCCGGCCGCGCCACTGCCCTGGATCAGGTCATCGAGCGCCGGAATGAGCGCGTCCCCGCCTTCGAGCGAGAAGCGCTTCTGGCCGACGTACTTGGTGTGCAGATAGCGCTCGAGGCCCTCGGCGGCGGTCAGCTGCCAGAGGATGTTGCGCCGCTCGTCGTTGCTGAAGCGCGCCTTCAGGCGCCCCTGCTGGAACTCGTCGCGCAGCCAGTTACGCTCCTCGGAATTCGAGACGTGGGCGAATTCGGCGCCGATGTTGCCGCCGTAGATGTATTGAAGCTGCGCGAGAATGTCGCGCAGCTTCATGCGCTTCGGCACCGCCTCGACGTGACTGCCGGTGTAGAACTCCTGGTCGAGATCCGCGCTGCTCAGCCCGTAATGCTCCGGCTCGAGCGCGTGCGGCCTCGGCCGGGGCGTGAGAGCGAGCGGATCGATGGTCGCGACCAGGTGGCCGCGGTTGATCCACACCTGGATGAGCCGGGAGACCGCCGCCTGGCGCAGATCCGCCGCCTCGGCCGCGGCCGCGGGGGCGGCCGGGCGGCGCGACGCCGCCGCGCGCGCCACGATCGCATCCCGGATGGGTCCGTGCGCCCGCTCGCCGCCGGCGCCCGCGAGCTGCCCGAAATAGCGCCTCCAGCCCTCGTCCACGCTCGCCGGATCGCGCAGGTACTGCTCGTAGAGGGCGTCGAGGAAGTCGGCGTTACCGCCGTAGAGGGGTGTGGGTTCGAGCATGCGGGGGAAAAACTGCCGGCGAGCCAGTAGTTTAACGGAAAGCCAGCCGGCGGGTAAAAGCCGGCCGGCTCACCAAGGCACCGCGGTTCAGAGCAAACCCAGCAGCCTGAACTCGTAGGCGATCAGCGCTCCGTATCCCGCCAGGAGCGCATACAGCAGCACCCCGGCCGACAGCCGCCCGAACAGCCGCATGCTCGCCAGCAGAGTGAGCAGCACCACCCCGCCGGCGGTGAGGGTGACCTTGACCAGCGTGAAGGGCAGCGCCGAGCCGTACACGAAGGGCCGCATCAGTGGATTGGTCTCATAGGCGCCGTGCTCGATGAGCGCCAGGGTGAGCGCCGCGTCCGCACATGAGAGCGTCACGATCAGAATCGCCGTAGCGAGCCATTGCGGGTGATGCCAGTCGACCGCGGCGAGGCCCTGCTCGCCCGCGCGCCGCGGTGCGCGCCGCCGCGCATGAAAGCTGCCGAGCAGCAGCGCCCGCAGCACCTGCCGGCGCCGCTCGCCGCGCCGCCGCTCGGGCGGCAGGCTGAGCCATACGGACTGACCGTTCAGTTCGGTGGACACGCTTGTTGTTATTTGCTTCGGTTCGTGCCGGACGCCTCCATTGTAGCGTACCTCCCGCCGTCCGCGTCCTGCCCCCCGAACGTGGCGCGCCAGCTTATGACAGCTCGCCGCCCCGCTCAGTATCATGCGGTGGATGTCGAGCCCGACCCCCGCCGCGCACGCGAGCGCCCCGGACGGCCTGCCGGTACCACGCCGCTACTGGGCCATCGCGGCCATCCTGCTCTCGATCTGCATGTCGGTGCTCGACAGCACGATCACCAATGTCGCGCTGCCGACCATCGCGCGTGATTTTCATGCGAGCTCGGCCGCCTCGATCTGGGTGGTCAACGCCTATCAGCTGGCGATCCTCATCGTGCTGCTGCCGCTCGCGGCGCTCGGTGAGGTCATCGGCTACCGGCGCGTCTCGCAGGCGGGGCTGTGGGTGTTCACCCTCGCCTCGCTCGGCTGTGCGCTCGCGCCCTCGCTGCTGACACTCAGCGTCGCCCGTCTGATCCAGGGGCTGGGAGCCGCGGGGATCGTGAGTGTCAACGCCGCGCTGGTGCGCTTTACCTATCCGCACCGCTACCTGGGCCGCGCCATCGGCATCAACGCCTTCGTGGTGGCGACCTCCGCGGCCCTGGGTCCCACGATCGCTTCGGCGGTGCTCGCGGTGGCACAGTGGCGCTGGCTGTTCGGAATCAACGTGCCGCTCGGACTCATCACCATCGCCATCGCGCGCTACTCGCTGCCGGACGCCGAGCGGGCCCACCGGCCGCTGAATCTCGCGGGCGCGCTGCTGTACGCCGGCACCTTCGGGCTGCTGCTCGCGGGACTGCAGTCGCTCGCGCACCATTCGGCGGCCTGGCTGGCGCTGGTGCAAATCCTGGGGGGAGTCGTGCTCGCCGTGGTGCTGGTGCGGCACGAGCTCGAGCGCGCCGCGCCGCTCATTCCGTTCGACCTGCTGCGCGTGCGGCTCTTCAGGCTCTCGCTCGCCGCCTCGACCTGCGCCTTCGTCGGCCAGATGAGCGCACTCGTGTCGCTGCCGTTCGAGATACAGCGTCTCGGGCACAGCGCGGTGGAAACCGGCCTCTACATGACCCCCTGGCCGGTCGCGCTCGCGCTCACCGCACCGGTGGCCGGCCGGCTGGCGGACCGCTACCCGGCCGGACTTCTCGGGGGCCTCGGGCTGCTGGTCATGTCGGCGGGGCTCGCACTGCTCGCCTTTTTCCCGGCGAACGGAACCGCCCTGGGTTTCATCTGGCGCATGGCCGTGTGCGGCCTTGGCTTCGGGTTGTTTCAGTCGCCCAACAATCACGCCATCCTCTCCTCGGCGCCGCGTGCCCGCAGCGGCGCCGCCGGCGGTATGCTGAGCACCTCGCGCCTGGTCGGACAGACGCTCGGGGCGGCGGGCGTGGCGATTCTGTTCCGCGCCTACCCGGCGACGGGCTCGAACCTGGCGCTGTACGCTGCCGCAGTGCTCGCGCTGGCCGCCGCGCTCGTGAGCATGGTGCGGCTGAGGAGACCATCGTGAAACTGCTGCTGGCCGGCTGCACACTGCTCGCGATGGGATGCGTGATGGGCCCGCCGCCTCTCGATAACCCAACGGCCTCCCCGCGCGCCGAACGCAGGAGCGAGGCTCGGGCACTCGAGCAGGCCGAGGTGGACTGCGCCGCTCAGGGCAAGCACGCCGAAGCCGAGCGCGTCGAGGGCGAGACGCTCTACCACTGCGTCGATTAGCGCGCGCCCCGAGCGTCCGCGACCTGCCAGCCGCCGCCGAGCGACTTGGCGAGCGCCACGTAGTCCTCAACGAGGAGAGCCTGACTCACGAGCAGCGCATCACGCGCCTGATCAGCGGCGCGCTGCGCCGTCAGCACCTCGATCCTCGAGGCATCGCCCGCGGCAAAACGCCGTTCCTCCAGCTGGGCGGCGTTCGCGAGCCGCGCGCTCGCGGCCGCGAGCGCGCTCGAGCGCTGCTGCTCGGAGGCATAGCGGACGATGGCGCTCTCGGCGTCGGCGAGTGCCTTGAGCACCGTGCTGCGGTAGCTCTGCAGCGCGGCCCTGCGCCCCGCCTCCGAGGCCTCGACCCCTGCCCGCAGCCGCCCGCCCGCAAACAGCGGCAGGGTGAGCTGCGGTGAAAGATTCCAGTACCGGCTGGCCGCATCCGTGAGCGTGCCCGGGTGGATCGAATCCCAGCCCGCGTCGCCGATCAGTGTGAGCCGCGGGTACTGATCGGCCACTGCGCTGCCGACATCGGCGGTCGCGGCGGCGAGCTCACGCTCGGCATGGAGGATGTCCGGACGCCGCTTGAGAATGTCAGCCGCCAGGCCTGCGGGGGCCTCCGCGGGTGGCGCCGGCAGTGGCGCATCCGCCCCGAGTTGCGTGCGCAGGTCGCTGACCGGCGTGTCGACGAGCGCGGCGAGCTGGTAAAGAGCGCTCTGCTGCGCGCTCTCCAGCGGCGGCACGGCGGCCTCGGCGGCCTGCGAGTCGGCCTCGGCGCGCGCCCGATCGCTTTCGCTCGCGACCCCGGCCTGCTGTTGCAGGCCCGTGAGCTGCGCTGTCTCGCGCGCCGCGCTGGCAGCGTCCCGTGCGGGGCCGAGCCGCAGGCTGCTGTCACGATAGTCGACGTAGGCATTCGCGACGCCGGCGGCGACTACGGCGCGTGCATCGGCGCGCGTCGCCTCGCTGCTGCCCAGGCGGGCGACGGCTGCCTCGACCTCGCGGCGCGTCTTGCCGGCAAGGTCGATCTCCCAGGAGGCATCGAGGCCCGCGCGATAGTCCGTGAATTCCGTGGTCGGAGGGGTGAACAGACTCGGGATGAGCGCCAGGTTCTCGCCGTTGCGGCTCAATCGATCGCGCGATACGTCCGCCGTGGCATTCACCGCGGGGTAGAAGGCCGCGCCTGCCACACGCGCCGCCGCGCGCGACTGCTGCACGCGCGCCTCGGCGCTGGCGAGATCCGGATTGTCGGCGAGGGCCCTGGCGATGAGCCGTGCGAGCTCGGGGTCCTTGAGCTCCTCCCACCAGCGATCGGCCGGCATACCGCTCGCGACGCGCGCCGGCACGGGGAAGCTCCCGTCTGCCGCCGGCAACGCCGGCGGCCCCTGGTAATCAGGCCCGACGGCACATCCCGCCGCGAGCGCCGCCGTGAGCAGCATGCCGACGCGCCGCGCGGCGCTCGGGACGGGACCATGGAGGACGGGTGATTTCATTCCGATCCGCTCCGCTCAGACGAGCTGCCGCCTGAACATCCAGTAAGCGAGCGAGGCCGTGACGACCGTGGTGAGCAGCAGCGGCCACATGTTGGGCCAGGCGAGCGCCAGTCCGTAGCTCTTCAGGAACACCCCTTTGAGGATGACGATGAAATGACTCAGGGGGTCGATCCAGGCGATCCCGCGGAAGAATGCCGGCATGTTCTCGACCGGCGCGACGAAGCCCGAGAGCATGATGGCGGGCACCATGAAGGTGAACACGCCGAGGAACGCTTGCTGCTGAGTGCTGCAGATGGAGGAGATGAAGAGGCCGAAGCCCGCGAGCGACAGGGCATAGAGGATCATGCATACGCCGAGCGCGAACAGCGACCCCGTGAAGGGCACCTGGTAGACGAAGACGGCGGCGAGGCCGATCACCAGCGCCTGTCCGAAGGCTATGAGGAGCGCCGGCACGGTCTTGCCGAGCATGATGAGCGCTGGCGTCAGGGGCGAGACCAGCAGCTGCTCGAACGTGCCCTGCTCGCGCTCGCGTGCGATCGAGAGCGCCGTCACCACCAGGCTCCCGATGGTGGTGATGATGGCCACCAGCGAGGGCAGCAGGAACCAGCGGTATTCGAGATTCGGGTTGTAGCGGTTGCGCAGCACGATGCGGCTCGCTACGGCTCCGCCGGCCGCGCGCGCGCGCTCATCGGCGTAGTCCTGGACGATCGACTGCACGTAGCCGAAGGCGATCTGCGCGCTGTTGGAGCGGCGCCCGTCGACGATCGTGAGGAGCGGCGCGCTCACACCCTGCGCAAGCCGCCGGGAGAAGTCGGCCGGAATCTCGACGGCGACCAGGGACTGCTGCTCATCGATCGTGCGCGTCAGCGCCGCCTGGTCGCTCACCAGATGCACGGTCGGGAACGCCCGCGCGGCGGCCAGACGCTTGACGAGCTCCTGCGCCTCGGCGCCACGGTCGTTGTCGAGGATCGTGAGGGTGGCGTTGCGCACCTCGAGCGTCGCGGCAAACGGAAACAGCAGCAGCTGCAGCAGCACCGGCAGGATCAGCAGCCGGCGGCTCTGCGGGTTGCGCAGCGCGAGCAGCAGCTCCTTGCGGATGAGAGTGAAGATGCGGCCCAGCATCGCCTCAGTCCAGCCGCCGGCGCGTCGAGAGCGCGCTCAAGCCCAGAAAGAACGCCGCCGAGGCGGTGAGGAACAGGAAGTCATCGAGCAGAATCCGGCCGACGAAGCCCGCCTGAAAGAGCGTCTGCAGCGCGCTGATGAAGTAGCGTGCCGGGATCAGGTAGGTCACGGCACGCACCGGCGCCGGCATGCTGGCAATCTCAAACACGAAGCCCGACAGCATGGTGGCGGGCAGGAAGGCCGCGTTGAGTGCCGCCTGCGCGGCGTTGAACTGGTTGCGCAGCACGGTGGAGAGCAGCAGGCCGAGACCGAGCGCACTGCCGAGAAACAGCGTCGCATACAGCAACAGCAGCAGCAGCGAGCCGCGGAACGGCACGCCGAACACCCACACCGCGACCATGAGGCACAGCAGCATCGAGGCCATGCCGAGAACGTAGTACGGCAGCACCTTCGAGAGCAGCAGCTCGGTGCGCGTGACGGCAGTCGACAGCAGCGCCTCCATGGTGCCGCGTTCCCACTCGCGCGCGATCACGAGCGAGGTGAGCAGCGCGCCGATGATCGTCATGATGAGTGCGATCGAGCCGGGTACGATGAAGTTGCGGCTCAAGGCTGCGGGGTTGAACCAGGAGCGTGCAATCACATCGACCGGCGGGGCGAAGCTCGCGCCGCGGTCCGCGGCTCGCTCGGCGAGCCACCTCGACCAGACGCCCTGAATGTAGGCGGAGACGAAGCTCGCGGTATTGGGCTCGGAGCCGTCGGTAACCACCTGCACCGGGGCGGTGGCATCGAGGCGCGCGAGCCGGGCGCTGAAATCGGACTGCAGCAGCACGTAGCCGCGGACCTCGCCGGCCGCGAGCGCGTGATCGAGGTCGCTGCGCACCCTGGCAAGGTGCGTCTCGAGGACCGGCGAGGCGGTGAGCGCCGTGAGGAAGCGCGTGGCGTCCGAGCCGCGATCCTCGCTCATCGCTCCGACGCGGATGCGACTGGCATCGAGGTTGATGCCATAGCCGAAGATTATGAGGAGAATGATCGGCAGCACGAAGGCAATGAGAATGCTGGACGGATCGCGCACGATCTGCAGGCTCTCCTTGCGACAGAGCGCCCGCAGACGTCGCCAGCTCACCGGCGTGCTCACGCCACGGCTCTCCCCTCCTGATCCTCACCCGAGCGCTCGATGAGCGCGATGAACGCCTCGTCCATGCTGGGCGCCTCGTGCCCGTCGCGGCCCGCGGCCTGCTTGAGCTCATCGGGCGTGCCGGTCGCAAACAGGCGCCCCCGGTTCACGAGCCCGATGCGGTCGCAATATTCAGCCTCGTCCATGAAGTGCGTCGTGACCATGACGGTCACGCCCTTTTGCACCAGCCCGTTGATGTGGTTCCAGAACTCGCGCCGCGTCACCGGATCGACTCCGGAAGTCGGCTCATCGAGAAACAGCACCGCCGGGTCGTGCATCAGCGCGCAGGCGAGCGCGAGGCGCTGCTTGAAGCCGAGCGCGAGCTCGTCAGCCGGCGCGCTGCGGTACGCCCCCAGGGCGAAGGTCTCGAGCATCTCGCCAATCCTCGCCGTCTGGCGCGCGCCCGAAAGCCCATAGGCGCCGGAGAAGAAACGCAGGTTCTGCTCGACCGTGAGATTGCCGTAGAGCGAGAACTTCTGTGCCATGTAGCCGAGGCGCTGGCGCGCGGCGGCGGCGTGGGTGCGCAGATCGATCCCGAGGACGCTCGCATGCCCGCCGCTCGGCGGCAGGAGGCCGCAGACCATGCGAAAGATCGTCGACTTGCCGGCGCCGTTGGGACCCAGAAGCCCGAAGATCTCCCCCTGAGGCACCCGAAAGCCCACCGCCGCCGCCGCGGTGAAATTCCCGAAGCGCTTGGTCAGATTCACGGCCTCGATCACCGCCGCGCGCCGATTCTCGGGCAGGACTACGGGACTCATGACCCGAGCGAGCTCCGACTCGCCTCCCGGGCCGCCGCCCAGGATGTCGACGAAGGCGTCCTCGAGCCGCGGCTCGGTGGGATGGAGCCACGCCTCAGGTCCGGCATCGAGCGCAGCGAGGTCGGGAGGGTGGGCGGCGGCGCGCAACACGAGGCGGATGCGGCTTCCCTGGATGACCCCATCCATGACCTCGCTCGCACGCAGCGCGCGCTGCAGCAGCGAGCGGCGGTTGCCGGCGGCATTCCCGATCTGGACACTGCGCCCGGCCATGCGCGCGGTGAGCTCGGCCGGCACGCCCTCATAGAGGAGCCTGCCCGCGCTCATCAGCAGGATGTGCGGGCAGCGCTCGGCCTCATCGAGATAAGAAGTGCTCCACACGACCGACATCCCGGACGCGGCGAGCTCGTTCACCATGCGCCACAGCTCGCGGCGCGAGATGGGGTCGACTCCGACCGAGGGCTCATCCAGCAGCAGCAGCTCAGGATTCCCGAGCAGTACGCACGCCAGGCCCAGCTTCTGTTTCATGCCGCCGGAGAGCTTGCCCGCCGGGCGCGTGGTGAACGGACCAAGGTCGGTAAAGGCGAGCAGCCGCCCGAAACTCGCGCGGCGAGCCTCGCCCTCGATCCCGCGCAGATCCGCATAGAGCTCGAGGTTCTCCCCAACAGTGAGGTCCTCGTACAGCCCGAACTTCTGCGGCATGTAGCCGAGGCGTGCGCGCAGCGCCGCCCCTTCAGCGATCGGATCGAGGGCGGCGGTCCGTATCGTGCCCGCGCTCGGCTTGAGGAGCCCCGCCATGAGGCGCATGAGCGTCGTTTTCCCGGCACCGTCGGGCCCGACGAGGCCCGTGATCACGCCGGCCGGAACGGTGGCCGACACATCGCTGAGCGCCGGTGCATCGATGCCGGCAAAGCGATGCGTGACGTGGGTCAACTCGATGCCGGCGCTCATCGCTCCCTCAAGAGCCCGTGCCGGGCCGCGCGAAATGCACGGTCACCGGCATCCCCTGGCGCAGAGCCTGATCAGCATCCGAGACCACGATGCGTGCGCGATAGACCAGTGCCGTACGCAGCTCCGGGGTCTCGACATTCTTCGGGGTGAACTCCGCGGTCGGAGACACGTAACCAACCTGGCCGTGATAAGGGCGCTCGGGCCGCGCGTCGGTATAGAGGAGCACGCCCTGCCCTGGCGCAACGCGCCCGAGATTGGCCTCATCCACATAGATCACCGCCCACACGGGCGCGCGCAGCGAGATCGTGAAGACCGGCGTCCCTGCGGCCAGGATCGCCCCGCGCTCGACGGCGCGGGTCAACACGACGCCCTCGGCTGGCGAGAGCAGGACCGTGTCCTTCAGGCGCTGCTCGGCCTCGGCTACCGCCGCGACCGCCCGCTGGTGATTGGCCTCGCCCTCGGCCACTTCCTGCCGCTGGTAGCCGTACTCGAGTTGTGCGAGGTTCTCCCTCGCCGCCTTGAGCCGCGCGCGGGCTTCATCCCGCGCGGCGACGGCATCGTCGTAGACGCGCTGCGCCACCGCCCCGGTGCCCTTCAGCTGCTCCTGGCGCGTGAGGTTCTGCTCCGCCTGGGTGAGCGCCGCTTCCTGTTCGGTCACCGTGGCGCGTCCCTGCGCGATGAGCTCCGGGCGGTAGCCCTTCTGCAGCAGATCCATGCGCCGTCCCAGCGCCGCCGCGTTGGCGCGCGCCTCGTTCGCCTCGAGCTCGAGCGGGACCGGGTCGAGACGCGCGACCTCCTCACCGGCGGTCACCGGGTCGCCCTCGTCGACGTCGAGCTTCTCGACGCGGCCCGCCACACGAAAGCCGATGGTCA
Source organism: Steroidobacteraceae bacterium (assembly GCA_035624075.1). Classification (GTDB taxonomy): domain Bacteria; phylum Pseudomonadota; class Gammaproteobacteria; order Steroidobacterales; family Steroidobacteraceae; genus 13-2-20CM-66-19. The sequence goes on from DASPSF010000004.1 coordinate 18,638, forward strand.
CCTCGCGGATGTCGACGTTGCCGTAGAGCACGAGCTCACGGGCCCGGGCGTTGCGCGCCCACGCCCACACGAGCCCCGCGGCGACGAGCACCAGCAGGCCGAGAACCGCCAGGAGTCTGTTGCGTGGGAGGGCCAGGGCCATGTCAGTTACCTCGAGGCGTCAGTCCGCGGATAGCCCAGTCGAGCCGCTGCTCGATGCGCGGGCGGTCGCGGGCGATGCGCCCGAGCGCGGTCGCCAGCGCCCTGTCGAACAGCGGCGGCCCCTGCCAGGCGCCGGCCAGGAGGCGCGGCAGCCCGACGGAGGCCATGAGAAAACACAGCACCTGCAGCGGGTCCTCGCGGACCACGCTGCCCTCCTCCTGCGCCGCCTGAATGGCCTCCACCAGCAGTCGCGGGTGGCGGCTGGTCAGCGAACGCAGGAACGAGCGGGCCGACTTGTCGCCATTGGCGGCCGTGAGGAGCACCCGCCCGAGAAACACACTCTCCCCCTCGCTGAACTCGATGAGCTCGAGGATCGCCGCGCGCAGCCGCTCGAGCCCACCGCCCTCACTGCGAACCGCACGGCGGATGCGCGTGAACAACGGCGCGTACCAGCTCTCCAGCAGCGCCTCGATGAAGGCCTCGCGGGTCCCGAAGTGATAGACGAAACTGCCAAGATTCGCGCCGGCCCCGTGAGCCACTTCCCGGGTCGTGAGGGCGCCGAACCCGCGCGAGAGAATGATGCGCCGCCCCGCCGCCAGCAGCTGCTCGCGCGTCGTCGGCCGGCCCTGGACGTTGGCACTCATTTGAAGTCAGATTATACAAGTGTATAAACGGCGGCAAGCTTCGGTAAGTACGGATGCCGAAGCTCCTGTCGGCGGTCGCACGGGGGGTTTGAGCCCGGGCTACTTCGCAGTCGGGGCGTCGCGCTTCACGCCGGCCTTCTGGCCGGGTTTGAGGAATCGCACCATCACGCGCTGTCCGATCAGGTAGGGCGTGTTGTCCGCCGACACGACTACTTCGACTACGCGCTCGTCGGTCGACTCCTTGGCGGTGTCGGACTTCAGCTTGCGGGTGCCGAAAACGGGTGCCACCCGCAGCACCCTGCCGACCGAGAGCTTATCGGCGTCGGATTCGGAGACGATCTCCGCCTCCTGCCCGACGTGCACGTCCGGTATGGCGCTCTCGACGATCTCGGCGCGCGCAATGTGGGGACTCGCCGGCTCCAGATCGAACATGTCGGACACGTTGAGTGTCGAGGCGCCCGCACCCGGGTTCGCATAGCGGCGCACGATCCTGCCGTCCATCGGCGCGCGGATGATCGTCAGATCTTCGGCGTACACCGCCTGCGCCAGCTGCGCCCGGGCCGTCTGCACGCCGGCCTGCTGCACGCTCAGCTGCGCCTGCGCCGTGGCGAGCGTATCGCTCGCCTGATCGATCTGCTGCTGCGCCACGACCTGAGAGGCGCTCAGGCGCGCCAGCCGCTGGTATTCGCGCTGCGCCGCCTGGATGTTTACGCGCGTCAGGGCGAGCTGACTCTCCGCCTGGGCGACCGCGGCGCGCGCGCTGTTCACGGCGAGCAGCGAGTCGTCGTCTTCGAGCCTGGCGAGCACCTGGCCTTTCCTGACGACAGTACCTTCCTCGACCAGGACGTCACGCACCACCCCCGCGCGCCGTGCGGCGACCTCGACCAGTCCGCCTTCGACGTCGATCTTGCCGTTTGCGATCGTCGCGTAGGGCGAGGACGCAGCGGCGGACGGGCTCCCGGGCGCGGCGGCGCTGCCCGAACCGCAGGCTGCGAGCAACGTGGCCACGGCACCGAGCCACACGGCACCGACGGCCGTCAGGTTATGACGCTGGCTCAAGTTTTGCCCCGCTGTCGTCCAGGATCTTGCCGTCCTCCATGTGGACGATTCGATCGGCGTGCGCTGCGAGCCGCGAGTCATGGGTGACGACCAGGATCGCGGCGCCGCGCTCGCGCGCCGCCTGGTGCAGCAGGCGGATTATGGTCTGGCCGTTGGTTGAATCGAGCGCCGAGGTCGGCTCGTCGGCAAACAACAGGGCCGGTGACTTGGCGAGCGCCCGCGCGATCGCCACGCGCTGGTTCTCACCACCGGAGAGCTCCGCCGGCCTCTGGCGCAATCGCTGCCCGAGTCCAACCGCCTCGAGCACCTCGGTGGCGCGCGCCTGCGCCGCGCGCCGCCCGACACCACAATAGCGCAGCACCTGCACCACCTGCGCGGTCGCGTCCAGCGCCGGAAACAGGTTGAAACCCTGAAAGATGAAGCCGCAATGGTTGAGCCGGAAACGATCGACCTTGTGCGGCTTCTGGCTCCAGAGGTTCTCACCCAGCGCCCGCACCTCGCCCTCATCCGGCCTCAACAGCCCTGACAGCGTCGCGAGCAGCGTCGACTTGCCCGACCCCGACGGCCCCATGATCATGGTCATCTGGCCGTGGTAAGCGTCGAAGTCCACATTCTTCAGGACCTGCTGGCGGATCTTGCCGATCCGATAGGCCTTGGCAATGCCGCGTGCGGCGAGCGCCAGACCCTTCATCGCAGCAGGTCCGCCGGCTGGCTCTTCTTCAGGATGCGCAGCGACAGGACGCCGGACAGGACGGCAATCGCCAGCAAGGACACCGCTACCGGCACGTCGATGAACAGCGGGAAGTCCAACGGGACACCGAATGCCTCGGCCAGCAGCCACACCACGCCGGCGAGCCCGGCCGTCAGCGCAAGTCCGGCAACCCCGATCCAGCAGCTGAGCTCCATCACGACCAGGCGGAGGCTGCGCATCGAGACGCCGAGTGCACGCAGGCTGGCAAACTCCCTGACGTTCGCCAGGATCGCGCCCTGGAGCGTCTGCCAGGTAATCACGATGCCGATGAATGCGCCGACGACGACCGCGAAACCGACCATCACGGCAATGCCGCCCTCCTGCAGCATGGATTTCTGCGTGACCCGCGCCAGTTCCTCACGAACCCACGCCCGGTATTGACCGTGGCTCATGGTATTGAGTTCAGCGGCGACGCGCGGCGCCGCCCCGCCATCGTGCAGTTTGACCACGAGCGCCCCGACCCGCGGGCCCTCGTTGTATACGCGTAGCAGCTCAGCGGTCCGGCGTGAAAGAAATACCATCGCGTTGAACATGGACGGATAGCCGCTCGTGACCCCGCCTACCCGCACCTCGAGGCCATTCATCTTGGCCTTGTCACCCGCCCCGACTCCAAGCTTGCCGAGGCTGGTGCGATCGACAACCACCCCGAACGGCTCGCGCAGCGCCTCGATGAGACCCGGCCCGAAGTCGCTCGGCAGGCTCGCCGATCCCGGCGTCGGATCGAGGATGATGAGCTGCACGCCGGTGCTCTTCTCGGCCTGCCCGTCTTTCGGGAAGTTGTTCCACATCGTCCAGCCGAAATTCAGAGGCTGGACCTCATCGACCTCCGGGTGGCGGTAGATCTCGGGGACCAGCCGCCGCGGCAGTCCGGCGTTGTTGGCGAAAAGATTGTCAGCATCCGCCGGCAGCACCATCACCTCCGCGGGCGAGCGCTCGACCGTCGCGGTAAACGAGCGCACCATGCCGGCAAACATGCCGGTCAACGCCAGCACCAGAAGGCCCGCCACCGAAAGCGCGATGATGGCGGCGAGATAGCGCCGCCATTCGTAAATCAACGTCGCCAGGGCCAAGCTCATGGTACCGCTATGTCACTCGCGGCTGGATCGCCTGTCTCATCGGTCGGTCGATCATGAGACATGCCGGATCGAATGGACAACTCTGGAGTGGCGCCCCCGGCCGGAGTTGAACCGACGACCTACCGCTTAGGAGGCGGTCGCTCTATCCACTGAGCTACGGGGGCGCGACCGTTGCCAGTGTACCGGCGCGGCGCCTGCAGGGACCATCCCCTCCCCGCGGAGACAGGCGTACCATCGACCGACATGCCGGTGCCGCGGCGCGCGGCCTGCCAGGACAAGTCCATGACCACCTCCATCAGTGTCGGCAAGCATGAGCCCCTGCACTTCGAGATTCGCCACGTCGCCATGGGGCAGCCGCTCGAGTGGCTGAGCCGCGGCTGGAAGGACGTGAAGACGATCGGCAGACCCGGGCTCGCCCATGGCGCGCTCATCGCGGCGCTGGGCGCCGTGCTTCTGATGCTGGGCAGCAGCCACTTCTATCTGACCGCCGCGGCCGTGACCGGCTACCTGCTG
>DASPSF010000128.1:0-4862 GCA_035624075.1 Steroidobacteraceae bacterium
CTACAACGATCCGCTCTACGACCTGCAGACCAATCTCCCGGCGCTCGGCATCGCGGACGCGCACCGGCGCGCCCAGGGCGAGGGAGTGCGGGTCGCGCTCATCGACACCGCGGTCGATACGCGCCATCCGGACCTCGCCGGCCGCATCGCGCACAGCCGCTCCCTCATCGGCGAGCACCGCGGCTCGGGCGGCTCACAGCGCCATGGCACCGCCATGGCGGGCATCATCGCGGCGGTCGCCAACAACCACGTCGGCATCGTCGGCATCGCGCCGCGCGCGCGGCTCGAGGTGTTCGAAGCCTGCTGGCAGCTCGCGCCCGACAGCGACGCCGCGGCCTGCAACACCTTCACGCTCGCCAGGGCGCTGGCCACGGCGCTCGAGTCCGGCGTGCCGCTCGTCAACCTGAGCGTCGCGGGCCCCGCCGACGCGCTGCTCGCGGCGCTCGTCGAAACGGGATTGAAGCGCGGCGTGGTATTCGTCGGAGCCGTCGACGCTCCGGGCGGTTTCCCCGCGGGCATCCCGGGGGTCATCGGGGCCGCGGGCAGCGAGAGCGTCGTCCCCCCAGGCGCGCTCGCTGCCCCGGCCCGGCACGTGCTGACCCTGCGCCCGGGCGCACAATACGATTTCGAGTCCGGAAGCTCGGTGGCCGCGGCCGAGATCACCGGCGTGATCGCACTCCTCATGTCCGCAACGCCCGCGCGCCTGACGAGCGATGCCATCGTGGCGCTCTTGAAGCCCGCCCCGACCGCCGTGTCGGTCACGAGCGCCGACACCGGCATCGTCAATGCCGCCGCCGCGCTCGCGCGGCTCGATCTCGCACGCCGGCGCACCTGCACCGCCGCGCGCAGCGGCACGGCCGATGCGGCCGGCTGCCCAGCGCTCGGGGGACGCACGCTTGACGGCCTCTGAGCAGCTGCCCATGCTGCCCCGCGCATGGGCAGCCACCCACCCGGCCTCACCTGGGCGCTGATCGAGGAAGCGCGCGCGCGCATCGCGCCGCTCATCAACGCCACCCCGGTCCTCACCAGCACGACGCTCGATCAGGCCGCGGGCGCGCACCTGTTCTTCAAGTGCGAGAACTTCCAGAAGGGCGGCGCCTTCAAGGCGCGCGGCGCCTCGAACGCGGTGTTCAGCCTGCCCGAGGGACAGGTGCGTCACGGCGTCGCCACTCATTCCTCCGGCAATCATGCCGCCGCGCTGGCGCGCGCGGCGCGCCTGCGCGGTGTGCCCGCCTACATCGTGATGCCCAACAGCACGCCGCTCGCGAAGCGCGCCGCGGTGGAGCGCCAGGGCGCCGAGATCACGCTCTGCGAGCCGACGCTCGCCGCGCGTGAGCGCGCCGCCGCGGAGGTGATCGCGCGGACCGGCGCGGTCCTGGTCCACCCCTACGACGACCTCGCCGTGATGGCCGGACAGGCGACGGTCGGCGTCGAGCTCCTCGAGCAGTTCCCGGACCTCGACCTCGTGCTCGCCCCGGTGAGCGGCGGCGGGCTCCTGAGCGGCATCGCGGTCGCCGCCAAGACGCTAAGGCCTAAGGTGCGCGTGGTCGGCGTGGAGCCCGCGGGGGCCGATGATGCGGCCCGCTCGCTGCGCGCCGGCCGGATCGTGCCGTGCGAGCATCCGCAGACCATCGCCGACGGCCTGCGCGCGACGATCGGCGTGCGGCCGTTCGCGGAATTTCAGCGTTACGTCGACGACGTCGTGACCGTCTCCGATGGGGCGATCGTGGCCGCGATGCGGCACATCTGGGAAGTGATGAAGATCATCGTCGAGCCCTCGGGAGCCGCGGCCTACGCCGCAGTCGCCGCCGGGCGGCTCGAGGTGCGCGGCGCCCGAGTGGGGATCGTGCTGAGCGGCGGGAACCTCGACCTCGAATCGCTCCCCTGGCTCAAACCCGCTCGAGAATGACCGCGATCCCCTGGCCGACGCCGATGCACATGGTGCAGAGCGCATAGCGGCCGCGGATCGCGGTGAGCTGGCTCACCGCCGTGGTGGCGAGCCGCGCCCCCGACATGCCGAGCGGATGGCCGAGCGCGATCGCGCCGCCGTTCGGGTTCACTTGACTCGCATCGTCGGCGAGCTTGAGCTCGCGCAGCACCGCGAGCGCCTGGGAGGCGAAGGCCTCGTTGAGCTCGATCACGTCCATCTTGCCGATCGCGAGACCGGCGCGCTCGAGCACCTTGGCGCTAGCGGGCGCCGGGCCCATGCCCATGATGCGCGGCGCGACGCCGGCGGTGGCGGCCGCGACGATGCGCGCGCGGGGCGTCAGCCCATGGCGCCGCGCGGCCTCCTCCGAGGCGATGAGCAGCGCGCATGCGCCGTCGTTGACGCCCGAGGCATTGCCCGCGGTCACCGTGCCGCCGGCGCGGAACGGAGTCGGAAGCGAGGCGAGCTGCCCGAGCGTCGTCTCGGGACGCGGATGCTCGTCGCGCTCGACCACCAGTGGCTTGCCTTTGCGCTGCGGGATCTCGACCGGAATCAGCTCGGCGGCGAAGAAGCCGCGCGCGTAAGCCGCGCCCGCGCGCTGCTGACTGCGCAGCGCAAACGCGTCCTGGTCGGCGCGCGAGACGTGATACTCGGCCGCCACGTTCTCGCCGGTCTCGGGCATCGAGTCGGTGCCGTAACGCTCGCGCATGCGCGGATTGACGAAGCGCCAGCCGATGGTGGTGTCGTAAACTTCAGCGTTGCGGCTGAACGGCGCCTCCGCCTTCGGCAGCACGAACGGTGCGCGCGACATCGACTCGACGCCGCCGGCGATCACGAGCTGCGCCTCGCCGAGGCGCACGGTGCGCGCCGCCATCGCTACCGCATCGAGGCCCGAGCCGCACAGGCGGTTGACCGTGGCCCCCGGCACGGACACCGGCAGCCCCGCGAGCAACGCCGCCATCCGCGCCACGTTGCGGTTGTCCTCGCCCGCCTGATTGGCGCAGCCGAGCAGCACCTCGTCGACGCCGGCGGGATCGAGGGCCGCATTGCGCTTCAAGAGCGCCGCGATCGGCAGCGCCGCGAGGTCGTCGGTACGCACCGCGGCGAGCGCCCCGCCGTAGCGCCCGATCGGGGTGCGCACCGCATCGCAGATGAAGGCTTCGCTCATGGCCGCATCATATCGCCTCCCACGGCGTACCGGCGGGTGCGCCGATACAGTGCTCATCACGCGTAAGCCTGGCGTATCTGCCACGCGCCGCCACGGATGCGCGAAGCTCACCGCATGCTCAACCCACTGCCCTTCGCCACCTATTCCTGGGTCATGTGGATCACGCCCGGGCCGAACAACGTGATGTTGACCGCCTCGGGAGCCAACTTCGGCTTCCGCCGCACGCTGCCGCACATGCTCGGCATCTGCGGCGGATTCGCGCTGCAGATGCTGGCCGTGTGCGCCGGGCTCGGCGCGATCTTCAGCCGCTGGCCGCACCTGCAGGACGGACTGCGCTGGGTCGGCGCCGCCTACCTGGTGTGGCTCGGCTGGCGGCTGCTGCGGCCTGCGGAGGCCGGCGCCGGGAATGCCCCCCGGCCGCTCACGTTCCTCGAGGCGGCGGCCTTCCAGTTCTTGAATCCCAAGGCGTGGGTCATGACGCTGACCGCCGCGACGCTCTTTCTGCCGCGCGAGCTCGGCCCGACTGGAGCCGCCGGCTACATGATCCTCTGGGGAGTGCTGATTCCCGCGCCCTGTGTACTGGTGTGGGCGCTGTTCGGCGCCTCGCTCCGGGCACTGCTGGCGCGTCCCCGCGGCCGCATCGCCTTCAACTCCGCCATGGCCCTTGCGCTCGGCGTGACCGCGGTCATGATGGTCATCTGATGTTCGAGCTGTCGCGCGAGTCATCCGTCCCGCTGGTCGATCAGATCTGCGAGCGCATCACGCAGCTGGTGCGGGCAGGTCAGCTGCCGACCGGCACACGGCTGCCCTCGATCCGCAAGCTCGCGCGCCTCATCGGCGCCAGCGCCTTCACCGTGGTCGACGCCTACGACCGCCTGGTGGCGCGCGGACTCATCGAGTCGCGCGCCGGCCGCGGCTTCTTCGTCGCGCAGCGGCGGGTGGCCGCGCCGCTGGTGGCGGTGGAGGCGACCCCGGAATCCGCCAACGACGCCGTCGCGCTCGCGAGCTTCTGCATGGCCCACGGCAGCGACATCGTGCCCGCGGGCTCGGGCTTCCTGCCGGAGAACTGGCTGCTCGAGTCGGGCTCCGCCGGCGTGCTGACGCGCCTCACGCGCGGACGGCGCGCGCAGCCCTGGCTCCCCTGCCCGCCGCAGGGACTTCCGGAGCTGCGCGAGCAGATCGCCGCGCGCCTCGTGCAGCACGGGATCGCAGCGGGCGCAGCCAACGTCGTGACCACGTACGGCGCGAGCCAGGCCTTCGATCTGCTGGCGCGCATCCTGTTCGCCCCCGGGGATCCGGTGCTGGTCGAGGATCCCGGCTACTTCGTGCTGTTCGAGCAGCTGCGTGCCCATCACGTGCGCCTGATCCCCGTGCCGCGCCGCGCCGACGGCCCCGACCTCGAGGCGCTGGAGGCCGCCTGCCGCGCGCACCGGCCGCGCGCCTTCTTCATGCAGACGCTGCTGCACAACCCGACCGGCTCAAGCGCCGACCCGGCCGCCTGCCACCGCATCCTCTCGCTCGCGGAGCAGTTTGGGTTCGCGGTGGTCGAGGATGATGTCTACGGCGATCTGTACGAAGGCCCGGCGGTGCGCCTCGCGCAGATCGACGGGCTGCGCCACGTCATCTACGTCGGCAGCTACAGCAAGCTCATCGGGCCGGCGCTGCGCGTCGGCTACGTGGCGGCGGACAGCCAACTCATCGCGCAACTCGTCGAGCGCAAGGTGCTGTCGGTGCTCTCGGGCTCGATGCTGCTCGAGTCGTTCGTCT
>DASPSF010000137.1:0-11785 GCA_035624075.1 Steroidobacteraceae bacterium
TCGCCGCGCGCGGTGCTGGAAGCGATCACGGCGCTCTATCGGCCCACCTGGCCGGGGCTGTCACTCGAGCCGGTGGAGCGCGCCTTCGAGCACTTCGAGCGGCTGTTCGCCGGCGAGGTGCCCGGGTTTCACGGCGTCGACACCGTCTACCACGACCGCCAGCACTCGCTCGACATCACCCTCGCGCTCGCCCGGCTGATCGTCGGCTACGAGCGGCAGGCGAGCGAGGAGGCGCGCCTGGGCGGCGCGCGCGCCATCGTCGGACTCGTCACCGGACTGTTCCACGACGTCGGCTACCTGCGGCGCACCGATGAGCGCGAGTCGCGTAACGGCGCCGAGTTCACGCGCGTGCACGTCTCGCGCGGCGCGCGCTTCCTCGGGGAATATCTGCCGGTGCTCGGCTTCGGGGCCTGGGTGCCGATGGCGACCGAGATCATCCACTTCACCGGCTACGAGGTGCCGTTCGCGCAGATCGAGTCGCGTCTCGCCGACCCGCGTGACGTGCAGGTTGGCCATCTGCTCGGCACGGCGGACATGATCGCGCAGATCGCCGACCGCTGTTATCTCGAGAAGTGCCGCGACCGGCTCTATGCCGAGTTCGTGCTCGGCGGCGTGGCGCTGCCCTTCGCCGGCGGCTATCGCCAGGTGAAGTACGCTTCGGGGCTCGACCTGCTGCGGCAGACGCCGGAGTTCATCGAGGAGACGCGCCGCAACCGCCTCGACCGCGATTTCGGCGCGGCCTACCGTTACCTCGAGATCCTCTTCAACGGCCGCAATCCCTACATCGAATCGATCGACCGCAATGTCGAATTTCTGCGGCAGGTCCTGCGCAGTGAGAACTGGCAGCTGCTGCGGCGGCGGCCGCCGATCTTCGCCGCCGTCGACGATCCCATGGGGACCATGCGCGGCCTGATGCTGGGATATATAAAGAGAGTCTGGGCCAATTACTGAGCTTGCGGGTAGAATGAATCCCCGTAGCCTCCGGGGATTCAGGCACCGCAAGAGTGACCGCCGCCAGCTTCAAATTCCGTTACGCGGGCGCCGCTTTTCTCACCGCCCTGCTCACCTGCGCCGCGGTGGCGGTGCTGCTGATCCTGCGCCAGCAGGCCGAATCTTCCACCCTGAGTACGCTCGCGGAGGCCGCGGCGAAAGAGCGGGTGGCCGCGGAGCTCGAGGCGCGCGCCCAGAGCATCGCCTCCCACGCCGCTGATTCGGTCGCCGGCGCAGTGCGCGCCGAGGACACCGCCGGGATCGCCCGCCGCCTGCAGCCGTTCCTCGACGATCCCACGGTCACCGCCGTGTCGGTCGACAACCGCCTCGGCGGAACACTGTACTCGTGGGACCGCGGCACGCCGCCGGCCGCCGGGGCGCAGAGCGCGCAGGCCGTGGCGCCGGTGCGCGTGATGATGGAAAGCTTCCCCGGGGCGACCACCCCCGAGACGCTGGCGCAGCTCACACTGACGCTCGAGCAAACCTCGCCCGCGGCCGCCCTGCCGCTCCGCGAGCAGCTCGCCGCACTCAGCGCCTCGCACGCTGGCCTCACCTGGTGGCTCGCTCTGCTGGTCGCCCTCGCCGGCGGCATCGGCTCGGCGCTGCTCGCCTGGCGCGCGCTCACCGGGCTCGAGGCCCCGGTCGAGTCGCTGATCAAAAGTGCCGACCGCATCGGCGTCGGCGACTACACCCGCCAGGTCGAGGTGCGCGCGCAGGATTCGCTCGCCGGACTCGAGCAGGCCTTCGAGCGCATGCGCGGGCGGCTGCGCACCTCGACCATCAGCAAGAACTACCTGCACAGCATGCTGAACAGCATGACCGATGCGGTGTTCGTCACCTCGCCCGAGGGCGTGATCAGGCTGGTGAACTCCGCGGCCTGCAAGCTCCTGGGGTTCGGCGAGGAAGAACTGCTCGGCCGTGGCATCGCCGCGATCCTCGAGGAGCGCGAGCGGGCCGCCTTCGATCTGCTGCAGGCGGCGCAGGAGACGCGTGAAACCGTGGTGCGCACCCGCGCGGGACAGACCATCCCGGTGTCGTTTACCGGCTCGGTGATCGCCAGCGACGACCCGCAGTTCCAGGGCAACATCTTCGTGGCGCGCAACATCACCGACCGCAAGCGTGCCGAACGCCGCATCCGCTACCTCGCCCGCTACGACGCGCTCACCAAGATCCCGAACCGCATGCAGTTCTACCACGTGCTGCAGCAGACCATCGCGCGCGCACTGCGCAGCGGTCAGATCGTGGCGGTGCTGTACCTCGACATGGACCGTTTCAAGGAGGTCAACGATACCTTCGGCCACGACGCCGGCGACCGTGTGCTCGAGGTGCTGGCCGAGCGCCTGGTGCGCGCGGTGCCGAAGGAGACCGTGGTCGGACGCCTCGCCGGGGATGAGTTCGCGCTCACCGTCGACGGGCTGGCGGCGGAGGCCGACAACCGCGGGCCGATCGCCCAGCTCTCGCGCGCCATCCTCACCGAGGTGAGCCGGCCGTTCCAGCTGAACCAGCAGGAGGTGTTCCTGACCGCGAGCCTCGGCATCGCCTTCTGTCCGCGCGACGCCGAGAACGTCATCGATCTGATCCGCAACGCCGACGCCGCCATGTACTACTCCAAGCAGAACGGCGGCAACACCTTCGCGTTCTACTCCCCGGAGATGAACGCGGCAGCGGTCGAGCGGCTGATGCTGAAGAGCAAGCTGCGGCGCGCGCTCGAGCGCGACGAGCTCGAGATCCGCTACCAGCCCAAGGTCGACCTGCGCAACGGGCGCATCATCGGCGCCGAGGCGCTGTTGCGCTGGCGGCTGCCCGGCCACGGCGACATTCCGCCCTCACAGTTCATTCCGCTCGCCGAGGAGACCAACCTGATCCTCGACATCGGCGAGTGGGTGCTGAACCGCGTATGCATGGACTACCGGCAGATGCAGAGCGAGGGCGGCGATCCGGGGCGCATTTCGCTCAACCTGTCGCTGAAGCAGCTGCGCCAGGCGAGCTTCATCCTGCGCTTCCGCTCGGTGTTCCGCCGCCACGGCGTCTCCCCGACCGCCTTCGAGCTGGAGATCACCGAGACCACGCTGATGGCGGATGCGCAGCGCACCGTGCGCCTGCTCGATGAGCTGTTCGCCATGGGCCTGCACCTGTCAATCGACGATTTCGGCACCGGCTACTCGTCGCTGTCGGCGCTGCAGCAGTTCCCGATCGGCACGCTGAAGATCGACCAGTCGTTCGTGCGCGATGCCAGCGAGGACGCGGGTGATGCCACCATCGTGCGCACCATCATCGAGATGGGTCGCTCGCTCGGGATGGAAGTGATCGCGGAGGGCGTCGAGTCGCGCGCGCAGCTCGAATTCCTGCGCCACAACGCCTGCCTCTTCGGCCAGGGACGGCTATTCGGCGAGCCGTGCACCGCCACGGAGCTGCTCGCGCTCCTCACCCGCCAGGCCGCCGGCACGCTGCCGTTCGCGCACCTGCTGCGCCCGAGCGTGGAAGCGGCCGCGCCGCGCTCGGCCTAGTGCACCCCGGCCACGCCGCGCCCGGCGAAGGCGCGCGCCGCCGCCAGCGTCTGCTGCGACATCGAGGCCAGCGCCGCGGCGCTCGCGCTCTCGAAGGCCGCGACCACCTCGCTCATGTGATCGCCGGCCGCGGTCGCGCTGCCTTGCGCCACGAAGCTCGCCACCAGCTCGCGCCCCGTGCGCGCACCCAGGGTGCAGTCGAGCACCACCTCGATCTGCGGCGCCGAGTGGCTGTGGCTGTAGTCGGCCTCGAAGCGCCGCACCGAGATCTCGAGCAGGTACTCGGAGGTGAAGGGGCTGCCTGAATCCTGCACCGACTGCCACTCGCCCGAGGCGCGCAGTGTCTCGACCGCCAGCGCCTCGACCATGTCGGGAAGCGGCGCCGGCCAGCGGCTGCCGAGGTAGAAGTTCATGCGGTGATCGGGCTGCACCAGAATGATGTGCGGGCCATCGAGCCCGGGGGCGGTGAGCGGGTGCGCGACCTGCAGCGGCGCGAGCGCCGCGGCGGGTGGGGCTGCGCTGGCAGTGGCCGCCGCGCCGTCGGTGCCCGCGGCGCCGTCAACGCGCAGCACATAGGTCTGCTCGGGCTTGGCGTCGCTGCGAAAGAGGTTGCCGGTGCAGCCGGCGGCGGCAAGAGACAGCGACAGAGCCGTGGCGAGCGGTGCCCTCATCGCGGGATCTCCACGCCGCGCACCGGCGGCTGGTAAAGGAGCTGCGCCGGGTTCTCGCGCAGGCTGTTGGAGAGCTCGCGGATGTCGTGCGCCGCCGCGCGGCCCTCGCGCACGAAGCGTTCGATCTCCGGCAAGCCGCTGCGCGTGAACGCGCGGATGTCCTGGCGGTTCTCGACGATCGCCTTGTCGAGCTGGCTGCTCGCATCGGCCAGGCTGTCGGTGATCGTGCGGATGCGCTGTGCGGCCGAGCGCACGTCCGGGTCCACGGCCGCGAGCGTGCCGTGCGCGATGCCCGCGGTGGCCGCGAGCTCGGAGCTCGCAGCGCGCAGCTCCGCGACCAGCGAATTGAGCTCCTTGAGCGTGCGTGGCAGGCTCGACGAGGCCTTGTCGATGTTGCCGATCGCGGAAGTCACCGCGGCAAGGTTCTCGTCGCTCAGCAGCCGGTCGCCGCGGTTGATGAGATTGCCGGCGGCGGCTACCAGCTCCGGCAGGCCCGCGAGCAGCACGTCGAATTGCGAGGGCGCCGAGCGGATCACCGGGTACCTGAGCTGCGCCACCGGCGGCGGCAGCACCTTACCGCTGCGATCCTCGCTCAGGTCGATGTAGAGCAGCCCGGTCACTCCCTGCAGCTGCAGCTGCGCCAGGGTGTGCTGCGAGATCGGCGTGCTGGAGTCGATGTCGACCACCACCTCGGCGCGGCTCGAGTCGCGCGGATCGATGCGCAGGTCCTCCACGCGCCCGACCGGCACGCCGAGATAGCGCACCGAGGCGCCCTTCTCCAGCCCGCTGACGCTGCCGGTGAAATAGATCTCGTAGCGGTCGTAGTCGCGGTGCTCGCGGGTGTCGGAATACCAGTAGACGAACAGCGCCCCGGCCAGCGTCACCAGCAGCACGAAGGCGCCGACCGCGGCGTAGTTGGCCTCACGCTCCACGTTCGGCTCCGAGCCGTTCGCGGGCCCGCTCGCCGTGGAAATAGGCCTGAATCCACGGATTCGGGTCGTCGACGATGCGGTCGAGGGCGCCCGATATCATGCGCTTGTCCACGATCACCCCGACACGATTGCAGGTACGGAAGATGCTGTCCAGATCGTGCGTGATCATGACGATGGTGAGCTTCAGGTGCCGCTGCAGATACAGCACCAGGTCGTCGAAGGCCGCCGCGCTCACCGGGTCGAGCCCCGAGGTGGGCTCATCGAGAAACAGCAGCTGCGGATCGAGCGCCAGGGCGCGGGCCACCGCCGCGCGCTTCACCATGCCGCCGGAGAGCTGCGCCGGGTATTTCGCGGCGGCCTCCTCCGGCAGCCCCACCAGGCGGATCTTGAGCAGCGCCAGCCCCTCGAGCGCCGCCGGCGGGAGCTTCAGGTGCTCGATCATCGGCAGCTGCACGTTCTCGAGCACCGTGAGCCCCGAGTAGAGCGCCCCGGACTGGAAGGCAACCCCGTAGCCGGCCTTGATGGGCCGCAGCTGTGCTTCGGAGAGGTGCGTGATGTCGGCGCCGCGGATGCGGACCGTGCCGGCGACCGGGCGCTGCAGGCCGAGGATCGTGCGCAGCAGCACCGACTTGCCCGAGCCCGAGCCGCCGACGATGCCGAACACCTCGTCGGCCTGAACCACCATGTCGAGCCCGTCGTGCACCACCTGCTGGCCGAAGCGGTTCACCAGCCCGCGCACCTCCACCACCGGCTCCATCAGATCTTCATCCGCATGAACAGCACCGCGAACAGCGCGTCCGCGAGGATCACCAGGAAGATCGCCTGCACCACCGCGACCGTCACCAGGTGCCCGAGCTCGCGCGCCGAGCCGCGCACCTGCATGCCGCGGTAGCAGCCGGCGAAGGCGATCAGCAGCGCAAACACCGGCGCCTTGATGATTCCCACCCAGAAGGTGGTGGAGGCGATCGACTCATTGACCCGGTTCACGTACTGCGTGAGCGGCATGTCGAGCAGGTAGCGGCACAGCAGCGCCCCGCCCGCGAGGCCGATGAGGTCGGCGATCACGGTGAGCAGCGGCAGCGCGATCGCGAGCCCGAGCACACGCGGCACCACCAGCAGCTCGATCGGATCGACGCCCGTGGCGATGAGCGCATCCACCTCCTCGTTGAGCTTCATCGAGCCGAGCTCGGCGGCGAAGGAGCTGCCGGAGCGGCCGGCGACGATCACCGAGGTGAGCAGCACTCCGAGCTCGCGCAGCACGCCGATCGTGACCAGGTCCACCACGTAGATGTCGGCACCGAGCCCGCGCAGCTGCTGGGCGCTCAAGTAAGCGAGAATCACGGCGATCAGGAAGGCGATCAGCGCCACGATCGGCATGGCGGTGATGCCGGTGTCGTATACATGGCGGACGATCGAGATCGGGCGCAGCCGCCACGGCCGCGCCAGGCTCGCCACGAAGGTGACGCAGGTGCGGCCGAAGAAGGCGAGGCCCGCCACCAGATCATGGCTCGAGCGCACCACGTAGCGGCCGATGGCGACCAGCGCACGGTCGCCCGGCGGCTGGGCGGGCGCGAAGCTCTCGGCTTGCCAGTCCGAATCGTCCGGGAGCGGCGGCTCGGTGAGCGTCTGGTCCACCAGGCGCAGCTGATCGGGCGCGGGGCCGCGGAAATCCACCTCGGCGCCGGCGCGGCGCGCGCGCCGCACGAAGGCGGAGAGCGCCCAGGCGCCGGAGAGATCGAGCTCGGTAATCCCCTCGGCGGCGATCCGGACGCGCGGCACCGAAGCCACATCGATGGTCTCGAGCACCGCCTCGATCGAGGCGAGCGCGCGCACGCTCCACTCGCCCGTCAGCTCGAGCTCGAGTCCCTCAGCGGTGCGCCGGACCTCGACGGCCTCTGTGCCGGTAAGCGTTGCTGACACGCGCGGATCATAAGCGCGATGCACCGAGAACCCAACGGCCCTGTTGGATAGCGGGCAAAGACCGCGCTCTTTGCCCGCGGGCTCGCACCTGTTGGTCGGTTGGCCTGCGCGCCGCGCCGAAGGCCCGGCGCGCCAATGAACCAACGGTCAGGTGTCGTCCCGGTAGCGGCGGACGCGGGCGGCGGCGTAGGCCATCGCCAAGGCCGCGATGACGCCCAGCCACAGGTCGATGTCGGTGAAGGCGCCGCGGAGATTGACGGTGTCGAGCACCACGCCCACCGGGGGCAGGTTGTGGTGGAGGCTGCTCTTGTCGAACAGGTCCGGTCCGCTCAGCAGCTTCTGCCAGATCCCGAAGGCCCGGTAGTGCTCGAAGCTCCAGATGTAATGGGTGCCGAGCCCGACGCGCTCGACAATGGGCGCCACCAGCGGGATGAGCGTTGCCCAGAGGATCGGGTTGCGTCGTATCCAGGCGGAGAACAACAGCAGCGCTCCGGCGATAGGCGCGTACCACAAAACGCCAAAGACGCATTCGAGCAGCAGCGCCAGCTCGGTCCGCAGCCACTCGTAGGTATTCCAGCTGATGACCCCATGGACACGCCCCGCGAAGATCGCCGCGAACACCAGGTCCGACGCGCTCGCCAGGACGAACGCACCGAGCGGCACGACCACGGCGGCGACCAGGAGCTTCGAGCCCACCGTGAGCTCATCCGAGAGCGGCAGCGACTTCCAGAAGAGGATGCTGCGGTCCTTGCGCTCGGCGTACAGGCAGTCGAGCAGGTAGAAGGCGACGACGATCCCCATCGTGATGAACAGCGGCTGCGCCGCCAGCCATTGCCCGATCGTGAAGACCGCTACTCTCTGCTCCTCCGTGAGCACCTGCTCCGGCAGGTCAAGGTTGATGCGGCCGATGAGCAGCAAGACGGCGAGCACCCCTTGCACCACCAGCGCGGCGATCCACAGCGAGCGGTGCTCCCAGAGCTCGCGGCGCACGAGCGCCACGATGGTATCGAGCGTGCCGGCACGGCGCAGGATGGCGGGCGTGGGCGCGACGGTTGCGGCGTTGGCGTTCATATGAGGGCGGCCCCGCAACTGGTGTACATGAGGAAGGTGGCGAGCGCGAGCACCGCGGCGGTCAGGAGCGGCGCCACCCAGGGCGCGGAGCGCTCCCACGAGCCGTGCGGCGCGTTGCGGCGGAGGTGGCGGATCATGACGATGCGCCTCCTTGCATCTTGGCGACGAACAGGTCGGCGATCGACGGCGTGCGGAGCTCCCCGTATGCGCCGAGCTCGGCGGCCGAGCGACCTTCGAAGTACATCGCCACCCGGCCGAATATCTCGCGCTCGTAGAAGGGCTTGAGCTCGCGGGCGCGGGCGGCGTTGTCGGAGCTCACGGTGAGCTGCTGATAGCGGTTGCCGAGCTCCTCGACCGAGGAGTTGAGCGTGAACTTGCCATGGTTGATGAAGATCACGTCGGTAAAGAGCTGCTCGACCTCCTCGACCTGGTGCGTGGTGAGGAGGATGGTGCGCTCCTTGTCGAAATAATCGTTGAGGAGCGTGTCGTAGAACTGGCGGCGATACAGCAGGTCGAGCCCGAGTGTCGGCTCATCGAGCACCAGGAGCCTCGCGTCGATCGCCAGGATCAGCGCCAGGTGCAGCTGGGTCACCATGCCCTTGCTCAACTGGCCGACGCGGCTGCCGCGCCTGATGTCGGTCTTGGCGAGAAAATTCTCGGCGATGCTGCGGTCGAAGCGCGGATGCACGTGCTCGACGAAGTCCACCGCCTGGGCGACGCGCAGCCAGCGGGGCAGCACCGCCACGTCCGCGATGAAGCACACGTCGCGCATGAGCTCATCGCGCTGCGAGCGCGGATCGAGCCCGAAGACCCTCAGGTCCCCTGAGAATGAGGTGAGGCCGAGGATCGCCTTGAGGGCGGTGGTCTTGCCGGCGCCGTTCGGGCCGATCAGGCCGACGATGCGCCCCGGCTCGACGCTGAAGCTCACCGAATCCAGCGCGCGCGTCGCGCCGTAAGACTTCGCGAGCCCGCGCGCTTCAATTACCACTGTCATCTTTATCCCCTTTGGCGGGCGCGGCCGGGAAAGGCGCCGCGGGTGCGGCGGCTCCGGCGCGCAGCAGTTCCTCGCTCGAGAGTCCCAGGCGCTGGATGGTCGCGTAGACCTTCGGCCATTCGTCCTCGAGGAAGCGCTGCCGCTCGTCCTTCATGAGCGCCTTGCGGGCGCCGAGGCTCACAAACATGCCGAGGCCCCGGCGCTTCTCGACCAGCTGCTCGTCTACCAGCTGCTGGTAGCCCTTGAGCACCGTCAGCGGGTTCAAGCGAAAGTCGGCGGCGACATTGCGCACCGACGGCAGCGGGTCTCCCTCCTTCAGGACGCCCTCGAGAATCATGGCGACCACGCGGTCCCGCAGTTGCCGGTAGATCGGCTGACTGTTGTCCCATTGTGGATCCATGATGGCTGTGGTCACGGGGGCGTCTGTGGGTTAGCCAACTAATCTACCAAAACAGCCGGCTCGGGCTTGCCGAACCAGGACGGCGCGGACACGTGCGCGACGCTGATGAACTCGGGCTGCGTGCCCGGGACAACGGCCGTCGACTCGACGAAGGCCATGCTGGACAGCACGCAGATCAGGGCGGCGGCAGCGGCGCAGGTGGCATTGCGATACACGGTGGTGAGTGCGTTCATGGTCATCTCCTCTTCCGGCTTCTCTCTCTTCGGCTCCCTGCACCATGCAGGTCGCCTTCCTTGGTGTTGTACTCTAGTAGAACACTACTTGAGTGTCAAGCTATTTCAGTAGATGACCTTGAAGCCTTGAAAAGGCGGGTCCGAGGCCGTTTCGGGCCCCCTTTCCGGGGGCACGGGATGAGTGTCTTGCGCCGGTGACGCCGTTTTTGCGGGCTCTGAGGGGCGCACACGCTAAACTTTCTCGCTCTTTTTCCCTCGCCGCAGAGAAGACCTCATGAAACCCGCTGTGAATGTCGCGATCACCGGCGCCGCCGGACAGATCGGCTATGCGCTCGCTTTTCGCGTCGCCTCCGGAGCGCTGCTCGGGCCCGACACGCGCGTGAAGCTGCATCTGCTCGAGATCAGTGCGGCGCTGCCCTCGCTCCAGGGCGTACTGATGGAGCTCAACGACTGCGCCTTTCCAACACTCGAGAGCGCGAGCGCGAGTGACGATGCCAACGTCGCCTTCCGCGACTGCCAGATCGCGATGCTGGTGGGCGCGCGGCCGCGCGGCCCCGGCATGGAGAGGAAGGACCTGCTGCTCGCCAACGCGCAGATCTTCTCCGCGCAGGGCAAGGCACTGAACGCGGTCGCCGACCGCAAGGTGCGCGTGCTGGTGGTCGGCAATCCCGCCAACACCAACGCGCTCATCACCAAGGCAAACGCGCCGGATCTCAACCCGCGCAATTTCACCGCCATGACGCGCCTCGATCACAACCGCGCGGTGGCGCAGCTCGCCGCAAAAACCGGTACGCACGTCACCGACATTCGCCGCATGACGATCTGGGGCAATCACTCCGCCACGCAGTACCCGGACCTGACCCACGCGCTGGTGGCGGGCAAGAGTGCGCCCGCGCTGGTCGGCCGCGAGTGGATCGAGCAGACCTTCATTCCGACCGTGCAGCAGCGCGGCGCCGCGGTCATCAAGGCGCGCGGCGCTTCCTCGGCAGCCTCGGCGGCCTCGGCCGCGATCGATCACGTGCACACCTGGGTGCACGGCACGGCCAAGGACGACTGGGTGAGCATGGCCATCCCCGCCGACGGCAGCTACGGCATCGCAGCGGGCGTCATCTATTCCTATCCGGTCACGATCGCCAACGGCGAATACCGCATCGTGCCGAACCTCGCCATCGACGAATTCAGCCGCAAGCGCATGGACGCCACCTACGCCGAGCTCCGCGAGGAGCGCGACGGAGTGAAGCACCTGCTAGGAGGATAAATGTTAGGCGCGATCGTCTCGTTGCTCGTGGTGCTGGCCGCCGCCTATGCCGTTACGCAGGTCGGCGGCGTCATCACCCTGGTGTTCGTGGCCGCGGTGCTGTACCTCGCCTACCGCCGGCTCTCGCTGCTCGCCTTCACGGTCACCTTCACCGTGCTGCTCGCGCTCTACACCACCGCCGGCGCACCCGCCGGTATCTGGAAGGGACTTCTGTGGGTGATGCTCGCGGGCCTGTGGCTCCTCAATCTCCGCCCGTTGCGCAAGGCGCTCATCACCCGCCCCTTCATGGCCGCGTATTTGAAGCTCCTGCCGTCGATGTCGCAGACCGAGAAGGAGGCGCTCGAGGCCGGCACGGTGTGGTGGGACGGGGAGCTGTTCACCGGAGCGCCCGAGTGGAAGAAGCTGCTCGCGGCCAAGCCGCCGCAGCTCTCGCCCGAGGAGCAGGCGTTCCTCGACGGCCCCTGCGAGGAGCTCTGCCGGATGCTCGATGAATGGAATATCACCCACGAGCGCGGCGACCTGCCGCCGGAAGCCTGGGAGATGCTCAAGACCCGCGGCTTCTTCGCGATGATCATCCCGAAGAAGTACGGCGGACTCGAGTTCTCCGCCTACGCGCACTCGTGCGTGCTCGCCAAGATCTCGAGCAGGAGTCCCACCGCCGCCTCCAACGCCGCCGTGCCCAATTCGCTCGGTCCGGCGGAGCTCCTGAACCACTACGGCACGGAGGAGCAGAAGAACTACCTCCTGCCGCGCCTCGCACGTGGTCTCGAGATTCCCTGCTTCGCACTGACCGGCCCGCGCGCCGGGTC
>DASPSF010000029.1:0-27720 GCA_035624075.1 Steroidobacteraceae bacterium
GACCCGCAGCTGCGCGTGCGCGGCGTGGGGAGTCTGCGCGTCATCGACGCCTCGGTCATGCCGCGCCTGATCGGCGGCAATACCAACACGCCGACCGTCATGATCGCCGAGCGGGCCGCCCGGGAACTGCTCGACGGCGCCTGAGCGCCGTGGGTGCCGTCAGCGTTTCTGTCCGAGGAGGCTGAAGGCGTGCGTCCAGTGGTCGTTGCGGAAACCGTAGGTCACCCACAGCATCGCCAAGGCTTCCAGCAGCCGGCTCGCGGCGATCGGGCCGGCGTCGATCGGCGCGCGCCAGCCGAAGCCCTCGACCAGCTCCGCCACCCGCTGCTTCGCTGCCGGATCGTTGCCAGCGATGAACATGTCGGGCGTCCCGTCCGGCAGCCGCGGATGCACCATGTGCGTCGCGGTGACGATGTTGAACGCCTTGACCACCTGCGAGCGCGGCAGCAGGCGCTGCACCAGCTCTCCCGCGGAATCGCTCGCACCGAGGGCGAGTGTCGGCACGTCGCCGGAGAAATCGAGCGGGTTGCTCGGGTCGATCACGAGCTTGCCGGCCAGATTGTCGGGTCCCGCCGTGAAGATGGCCGCTTCCAGACCGCTCCAGGGTATCGCCAGCACGGCGATGCTGCCGGCGCTCGCCGCCTCGGCGAACGAGGCGGCCCGCGAGCGGGGCACGGCCTCGAGTGCCGCACGGGTCTTCTCCCCCTCCACGTCGCGCGTACCGAAGATCACCTGGTAACCGAGCTCGGCGAAGCCCTTGGCGAGCGCCGTACCGACCACACCGTTGCCGAGGATGGCGACGGTTTTTCCGGCTTGACTTGTTGGACTCATGGACGAGACCTCGGGTGGGACGGACCGATCGGATAATCTTGGGCCGCTCCCGCTCCAATGTGAAGACTCCCCCACGAAGCGCCATGCCCTGGTTCGAGCCGCCGCTGCTCGCGGTACTGAAGCGCGAATACCGCGCTTCGATGGGGTTCGGGCCGGCCCAGGCACAGCCGGCGCCGCCAGCTGTAGCTCGGCCGTTGCAGCTCTATCTGCATATTCCCTTCTGCGAGTCGCTCTGTCCCTTCTGCTCTTTCCACCGCGTGCAGTTCCGCGAGGAGAAAGCGGCCCCTTATTTCGAGGCGCTGCGCGCGGAGATCCGTTGCTACCACGCGCGCGGCTTCAGTTTCACCGACGTCTACGTGGGGGGCGGTACGCCCACGATCGCCCCGCAGGAGCTCGGCGCGACGCTCGAGCTGATCCGCTCCCTGTGGCCGGTGCGCACGGTCTCGGTGGAGACGAATCCCAACCATCTGCGCGACCCGCTGCTCGCGCAGCTCGCGGCAGCGGGCGTCGACCGGCTGTCGGTCGGGGTACAGAGCTTCGATGACCAGCTGCTGCGGCAGATGCGACGCTTTGGTCCTTACGGCAGCGGCGCGCAGATTCGCGAGCGCCTGGCGGCGGCGCGCGGTCGCTTCGCGACGCTCAATGTCGACATGATCTTCAACCTGCCCAACCAGACCAGCGCGACGCTCGAGCGCGATCTCGCGACGCTCCTCGAGCTCGACGTCGACCAGGTATCGTTCTATCCCCTGATGACGGCGAGCAGCGCACGGCAGCGCATGGACCGGACGCTCGGGCGCACGGATCCCGCGCGCCGCCACGAGTTTTACCGCTGCATTCTGGCGGCGCTCCGGCCACGCTACCGCGCCTCCTCCGCCTGGTGCTTCACGCGCGCAGGTCCGGCCGCGGACGCTGCGCTGATCGATGAGTACATCGTCGACCACGACGAGTTCGTCGGCGTCGGCAGCGGCGCCTTCAGCTATCTCGACGGGCGCCTCTATGCCACCACCTTCTCGCTCAACCAGTATCGCCGCCTGATCGGCGCAGGCGCCAGCGCCATCACCCAGAGCAAGCGCCTGACGCGCAAGGAGCGCATGCGCTACGACTTCCTGGTGCGGCTCTTCGGGCTGTCACTTCCTTACGCTGACATCCGCCGCCTGCACGGCCGTGCGTTCTGGTGGCGCATGGCCCCGGAGCTGGCTGCCATGCGTCTGCTCGGCGCCATCCGCTTCACGGCGGGCGGCATCGAGCTCACCGACACCGGCATGTACTGCTGGATGCTGATGATGGCCGAGTTCTTCAACGCGGTGAACGAGTTCCGCGATCAGATGCGGCTGCACATCCGCGCCGAGCTCGAGGAGCTGCCGCGCACATCGCTCCCTCAGCCGCATGGACCCACGAGCCCCAGGCCGTGCAGATAGCGCACCAGGGCCAGTCTGGCATCCAGGCTCAGTGCCCCGGGCAGTGCTGCGGCGGAAAACGGCGTGCCCGAGCAGATCACCTGCAACGCGGGCCTCGTGGCGGGCGGCAACAGCACCCGACGCTCATCGAGCATCAAAACGGCGTGCTCCCTCTCTTCGCTGAGCGCGTAGCGGCGCTGCGTTACGACGCCCAGCAGAGTCGTCGGTCCGATCACGCTGACGTCTGCCCGAAACGTGCCCGGCGCACGCGACCGGGTCGCCCGCACGCGCTGCAGGAAGGAGGCGACGATCTGCTCGTAGTCGGCGCGTTGACACCACGAAGCGATCAGCTCGCTCAGCTCACGTGCGAGGTCCTGCTGCACGTCTGCGGTGCTGGCGAACCCTGGCGGTAAAGCGCGGCGAAAACGCGCATCCGCGCCACAGCCTTGCAGCAGCTCCAGGGCGAGCTCCACCCAGGTGTAAACCGTGATCCCGACGGTGACGTGCGCCGAGAAGCTTCCCGAGGTGGTGGTGCTGTGCAGGTATCCGCGCGGCAGGTACAGCAGGTCTCCGGCCCGCAGGCGCAACTCGGCGAGCGCTGGCCCCGCGGCGGCGTGCCGCTCCGGCGAGAAGGTCTGGGTGCGGTGCGGCAGGTGCAGCGGCGGCGCGAAGATCTGCCAGTGCTTCTCGCCTGCAATCTGCAGGACGAACACCTCGTGCGTGTCGTAGTGCGCCGTGAAACCCGCGGCGTTGGCCGGCGTCACGTAGGCATTCGCATGTACGGCATGATCGAGGCGGCTCTCGAGCGCGAGACACAGGAGCCCGAGAGGCAGCCAGGTGCGATGCAGCGCAGGCAAGGTCACCGTCGCGCCGGAGAGGTACTCGGTGAAGATCTTTTCCACGTCCGGCACGGCATTGAAGGACTCGTCCCCGTAGCGCACGTTGCGCGTGTAGGCCTCGGGAGGGAAAAACGCCCCGTCCCTGGCGAGCCGGATGGCCGGGTAGCGGCCGTCACCGTGCGCGATCAGGTCGTCGATATTCGCCGCGCTCAGCAGCTCGCGGTAGTAGTCGGGATCGTTGCGCGCCACATGCAGGTGGCTTTGCTCCCAGTGGCTTGCGAGGAAGCGCTCCACGCCGATCGGATCCAGCAAAGTCGCCAGAGAGAAGTTGCTCATGGGGCGGAGCTCGCCGGTCAAAATACCCTGGTGATCGTGAAGCGCGCCATGATCGGCTCGAGCGGATGCTCATGGATGTCCGCGCGTCCGTCCGGGTAGGTCGCGATCTCGGATTGCAGGCGGTCCACGTACCAGAACTCGGCCGCCGCAGCGTGGGTGTTCAGGAGGTTGTAGACCCCCAGCGCGGCGCTCCAGCCCGAGGGCGCGGCATAGCGAACATCGAGGTTCAGCTCCCCGAACCCCTGGCCATTCACCTGGCCGAGCGCCGTGGGTGCGTTTGCGCACGAGGTCGCCACGCCGGGGAAGTCGTTCACCGCGGCCGAATTGACGCATGGCCCGGAGGAGAGCGGATAGTTGCCGAGATAACGGTAGTTGAGGCCGCCGCTCCAGGGACCCAGATGCTTCAGGTACAAGGCGAATTCCCCGGTCGCAACCGGGGCGTCCGTGATGTAAGTGCCCAGGTGCCCCGTGCCATCGTCGAATGGATGCGTGAAGCGGGTGTGATCTCCGGAGTAGCTGCCGTAGAACTCGAGCCAGCGATTGATCTCGTAGGTCACGTTGATTTCATAGCCATCGCGGCGGCTCGGGGGGCCGGCGGAGTCGGCGCCCACGTCCGGATCGATGATGGTCTCGGACTGTTGCCAGAGGTTATAGACCGCGAACGTCACGGCCAGGTCATTGTGCGGTTGCGTCCGCAGACCCGCTTCCTCGCCCCACTGAGCGGCCAATAGCGGCGTGTTGGGCAGCCCGAGATCCACGCTTCTGTCCTGGTTGACGCCACGCAGATCGGCGCTGTGGAAGCCTTCGCCGGCACTCACATAGAACTCGAGTCGCGGGTTGGCGGTGAAGATCAGACTGCCCTTGGGCTGCAGCAGGGACTGGTCCTTGGTCCCCCCATTGGTGTAGCCGGCTGTCTCGTGCAGGGCCGCCAGATAGTCGACATCCGTGCCATGCTGGTAATCGTCGCGCAGCCCGAGCACCGAGCGAAACCACGAGGTCCAGCGCGTGGTCGCCTGCGCGTAGGCGGCCCCGGCAAAGAGGTACACCTGATCCTCGTTGTAGTAGGAGGCCGGGTCGTCGCCCGAGTAAAAACGTGCCTGGCCCTCGCTCGGCAGTCGTCCGACGCCCAGCAGGTCGTAGCGCGTCAGGCCCCCGACCTGAAACTCATTTTCAACGCCCCCAAGCCGCCAGGGCAGAACGTAGCTGACGGCAGCGCCGCTCACCCGGCGATTCTCGAACTGGTCCTCCTGGTCGCCGTGAATCGGATCGATCAGGTAGTGGGTGAAGTCGTTGAAAAGATGCAGCTGGTTATAGATGAAAAAGCCACTCGCGGTGAACTCGCCCTCTCCCAGAGCCGCGTAGTAGTTCATCGAGAGGCTGCCGCGCTGTGCATGGCCGCCATCGGTCGGATCGAGCGTGCCGAAGCGGTTGGGAACCAAGCCCTCGGTGATGGCACGGATCGGAATATCGGTCGTGTTGGTCCACAGGTCGTGATAATACATTCCCGTGATGGAGAAGCCGTTGCGCTCATCGCCCTGGCTGTAGCGCAGGACGGTGTTCTCCTTGCGGGCGTCATCAGGGGTGACGAACGGGCCATCGTAGTGCTGTCCTTCAACGGCCCCGAGAAGGCTGCCGCCCGCAAGCGCCATTGAGCCCGCGGCGAGCACGCGCTGGAAGTCGAGGGTGCCGGCCGAGACCAACAGCTCATCCGGGATGCTGTCCCGGTAGCTCATGCGCACCGAGCCCACGGCGCCAAAATCGCCGACCGTCGCGTAGTACGGACCCTTGGTGTAGGTCAGCCCATCGGCGAGCTCGGGGATCACGAAATTCAAATCCGTATAGCCCTGGCCATGGGCATGGGTCGGCTGATTGATCGGCATGCCGTCGACATAGGTCTCCAGATCCGTGCCGTGATCGAGGTTGTAGCCGCGCATCAGGTACTGATTCGCCTTGCCCTCTCCGCTGTGCAGCGTGACGATGAGGCCCGGCACCGTTTCCAGCAGCTGGCCCGGACGGTATTGGGGCGTCAGCTGCAGCTCCTGGTCATCCACGACCCCCTCGCTGGCGCTCGAGGCGGTGCCCAGCAGGCCGAGGCGCTGCGCGGTGACCGTGACTTCCTGCAACTGGCCGACATCCCCGGCGGCCGGCGCTGCTGCGGCATCCGCCTGGGCGGCGCCCGCGGCGGTCAGACCGCACAGAGCGCCGGCAAAGCGCATCCCCCGCCGGGTGGTCCCCGCTTGCGCTGCCCGGGCCGCGCGCGCTGTCCACGGCCTCTCGTTCCCCGGCATCGCCCTCTCCCTTCCAGTAGGACAACCGGCCTTTTCTTCTTACATGCAGGTCAGTGATTCGGGCACTGTTAAGAACTCTGCTATTTTTATCTTATCGGGTGACGATTGTAAGCAGGCGGCGGCGGTTACGCCAGCAGGCGTGCCTAGTACTTCGGACTCAGGTGGCGGTGGGTCACGCCATCGTGACGGTGCGGCGCGGTGGTCCCCGCGCTCACCAGGTTGACGGCGCCGTGCCGTACGCCGCGCTCGGCAATCAGCTGGTTGGCGAACTCCCGCACCCGTTCCGCCGGACCCTTGAGCAGCACGGTCTCGATACAGTGCTCGTGATCAAGGTGGGCGTGCATGCTCGAGATCACCAGCTCATGGCGCGCGTGCTGCAAACTGGTCAGCCGCTCGGCCAGCTCGCGTTGGTGGTGGTTGTATACGTAGGAGACGCTCGCGACGCAGCTGCCTTTGTGGTCACGGCGCTGGTGCGAGGCCTGCAACTGGGTGCGCAGGATGTCGCGCACGGCCTCGCTACGGGTGGTATAGCCGCGCTCACGAATGAGCTCGTCGAAAGCACGTGCCAGCTGTTTGTCGAGCGATATCGTGAAGCGCTCCATCATCATCTCCCCAGGTCTGCTTACCGCCGCGCTGCGGGAGCTGCCAGTGTACGGCGTCCCCCGGCGTGCGGCCCGCCTTTCGCTGCTTTAGCCGACCAGGGGCGTCGCGGCTCGGGGAGCCGGCCCGGCGTCCGCTATGGCGCCGTAGCCGTATGAGGTATTTATAAGTCGTCCTACCGCTGCTATAAACCGTCGCATGATGGCCCGCCGGGCTCTGCCCGTATCCGTGACGGCGACTTATCTCTTGCTGTTCGCCGCCAATGTTGCCGTCTGGGGCTGGTCTGCTCTGGCGCTGTCGGCGCATCCCGCTCTCTGGAGCCTGGCGATGCTGGCTTACATCTTTGGCCTGCGTCATGCGTTCGACGCCGATCACATCGCAGCGATCGACAATGTGGTTCGTAAGCTCTTGCAGCAGGGGAAGAACGCCTCCAACGTCGGTCTCTACTTCTCTCTGGGACACTCGACAGTGGTCGTGCTTGCGTGCGCGGCGATCGCCGTCGCCACCGCACCGTTACAGCAACGGCTGGCGAGTGTTCACAAGATCGGAGGGACAGTTGGCACAGCCGTCTCGGCGATCTTTCTGTTACTCATTGGCCTGGCTAACCTCTTGGTCCTGCGACGCATCTGGATCACTTTCCGGGAAGTCCGGCACCGTCACCCCGGCGTCGGGGACGTTCTCAATGACCCTCTCCAGGGTGGCGGGTTTCTAGTCCACCTTTGCCAGCCACTCCTGCGACTCGTCTCTCGGTCGTGGCACATGTATCCGGTAGGCCTGCTCTTTGGGCTGGGGTTCGATACGGCCACGGAAGTGGGTCTCCTGAGCATCTCCGCGCAAAGCAGCGCAGGCGGTGCTTCGGTGGCCTCAGTCCTGATCTTTCCGGCGCTGTTCACCGCTGGTATGTCGCTCATGGACACGACTGACAGCGTGCTCATGGTTCGCGCGTACGGCTGGGCATTCATCCATCCGCTGCGCAAGCTCTGGTACAACCTGACGATGACCGCGGTCTCGGTGATCGTGGCCCTGTGCATCGGCGGTGTCGAGGCGCTCTCGCTGCTGGTGGGGCGGCTGGATCTGCAGGGAAGTTTCTGGCGTGTCATCGGTGGATTGAACGATGATCTTTCCCGCATGGGATACCTGGTGGTGGCGATCTTTCTCGCAAGCTGGGTCGTATCGATCGCGGTCTACCGTCTGCGGGGATTCGAGCAAGGCTGCGAACGCATCTAAGGTGCGGCTCGAGACGAGCCGGCTGCCCGCGTCAGCCGGTGACGCAGCCGTGCGAATTCCTCCTGGTCCAGGCCGTCGAGCAGCTCTTCGACCAGCCGCACGGCCGCCTCGATCTCGGGCAGCAGAATGTTCTCGATGGCGCGCGTGCGCCGCTCGGTGCGCACGTACTCGCGCACGAGCCGCCGGAGCGTGAGCTCGCAGGCCGCCAGCGCGACGGCGCGCGCCAGCAGCTCGCGGTAGGCGCGCGCGCACTCGCGCACCTCGGCGCTCGCCGCATCGGCCGCCATGCCGTGCGGCACTGGCGTGATGGGGGGCCGCAGCCGTGCCTCGAGCAGCGCGAGCCCGAGCAGCCGCGAGTGCGCCGCCATCAGCGCCTCCTCGGCGAAGGAGGCCGGCGCGTGCACCGCGAGGCTGTCGAGGCCGTGGCGCTTGAGCGCCGCTTCGAAAGCCGCGCG
This sequence comes from Steroidobacteraceae bacterium, assembly GCA_035624075.1. Classification (GTDB taxonomy): domain Bacteria; phylum Pseudomonadota; class Gammaproteobacteria; order Steroidobacterales; family Steroidobacteraceae; genus 13-2-20CM-66-19. Next base: position 7,974 of record DASPSF010000029.1, read on the forward strand.
CGCGGCCTGCTCCGCCTGCTCGAGCTCCCGGCGGCACACCCGCAACCGGGCGAGCTGGCGGCGGATCTCACCGGCCAGCAGGATGCGCTTCTCATCGAGCAGCCGGTAGCCCTCCTGCACGAGCTGCTGCTCGTCCTTGAGCTCGAGCAGCCCTGCGCGCGTGGTGGCGAGCTCGCGCCGTGGCTCAGGCATGCACGCCACCCGAAAGATAACGCTCGACCTGCTGCGGCTTCAGGCGGGTGAGCTCGGCCGCTGGCAGCGCACGCAGCAGCTCCCACCCCAGGGTCAGGCTCTCCTCCAGCGAACGCGCTTCCTCCTGGCGGACGAAGCGTTGCTCGAACGCCGTGCCGAACTCGAGGAAGCGCCGGTCGACCGGCGGCAGGCTGTCCTCGCCCATGACGCTCGCCAGCACCCGCACGCGCATGGCGCGCGCGTAGCTGGCAAACAGCTGGTTCGCGAGCGCCGGGTGATCGGCGTCGGTGTAGCCGGCGCCGATGCCCGAATTCATCAGGCGCGAGAGGCTCGGCAGCACGCGCACCGGCGGGTAGACGCCGGAGCGGTCGAGATCGCGATCGAGCACGATCTGACCCTCGGTGATGTAGCCGGTGAGATCCGGTACCGGATGGCCGATGTCGTCGTTGGGCATGGTGAGAATCGGCAGCTGCGTGAGGGTTCCCGGCAGACCCTGGATGCAGCCGGCGCGCTCGTAAATGCTGGCGAGATCGGAGTACATATAGCCGGGATAGCCCTTGCGGGCCGGTAGCTCGCCGTGGCTCGAGGAGACCTCGCGCAGCGCCTCGCAGTAGTTGGTCATGTCGGTCATGATGACGAGCACGTGCCGGCCCTCGACGAAGGCCAGGTACTCGGCGGCGGTCAATGCGTAGCGCGGCGTGAGCAGGCGCTGCGTCGCCGGCTCGTGCGCGAGATTCAGGAACATGGCGGTGTGCTCGAGCGCGGCGCTGCTCGCCATGGCGTCGTGGAACGCTTCCGCGGTGTCGTGCGACACCCCCATGCCGACGAAGACGATGGCGAAGTCCCCTTCGGCTCCCTGGCGCAGGCGCGCGTGCCGCGCGATCTCCGTGGCGAGCCGGTCGTGCGGCAGGCCTGCACCGGAGAACAGCGGCAGCTTCTGCCCCCGCACCAGGCTGTTCATGAGATCGATGGCCGAGACGCCGGTCTCGATGAAATCGCGCGGCAGCGCCCGCGCGGCCGGGTTGATCGACAAGCCGTCGATGCGCATGCGGGCCGCGGACGGGATCGGCGCGCCGCCGTCGGTCGGGCGTCCGATGCTGTCGAAGGTGCGCCCGAGGAGGCCCGGGCCGACGCCGAACAGCAGTGGCTCGTTGCGCACGCGGACGCGCGTGTCTTTGAGTCCGAGCCCGACGGTCGACTCGAGCACCTCGACTACGATCGTCTGCTCATCGAGCGCCGCCGCACGGCCGACACGGACGTTGCCGTCGCGGTCCTGAACCTCGACGCAGGCATTGAGACCGAGCTCCACCGTGCGCTCGAGGAACAGCAGCGGGCCATCGATGCGGCGCACGACGCCCGCGAGTGTGGCTTCAGCGCGCAGCGACATGCTCCCGCGACAGGGCGCCGAAGTCGTGCTCGAGCTGCTGCCAGAGAGCGCGGATGCCGGCGAGCTGCTGCTCGCCGTACTCCTCGCCGATGCGCTGCAGCGTGAGGCGCACCGGCAGGTTGGCCACCTCATCGGGCGGTACCCCGGCATCCACCGCGGTGCGCGCCAGGTCGAGGAAACGCACGACGATGCCGAGAATCGCGGTCTGCCGTTGCGGCGAGCAGTAGCGGTCGACCTCGGAGAACGAGGACTGGCGCAGCACCGCCTCGTTCGCGAGCTCGGCGCACAGCAGCGTCAGCTGCTGTGCCGGGGGCAGCGCGTCCTTGCCGACGATGCGGGCCATGCGCTCGAGATGCACCTGCGCCTGCAACAGCTCGAGCAGCCGGCGCCGCTGCGCGACCCAGTCGGGATTTCCCTGCACCTGCCACCAGCTCGCGAGGGTGTCGACGTCTGCGCTGTAGGACTGCAGCGGATGAATGGCCGGATAGAAGCGCGCCTGGGCGCGCTCGCGGTCGAGTGCCCAGAAGGTGCGCACGCAGCGGCGGGTGTTCATGGTCACGGGCTCCGAGAAGTCTCCCGCCGGCGGGCTGACCGCACCGATGATGGTGACCGAGCCCTCGGTCCCGCCGAGTGTCCGAAAGCGGCCGGCGCGCTCGTAGAACTCTGCCAGCCGTGAGGCGAGGTAGGCCGGGTAACCCGATTCACCCGGCAGCTCGCCGAGCCGGCCGCTCACCTCGCGCAGCGCCTCGGCCCAGCGGCTGGTGGAGTCGGCCATGAGCGCCACGTGCAATCCCTGATCGCGGTAGTACTCCGCCACCGTGATGGCGGTGTAGATGCTGGCCTCGCGCGCCGCGACCGGCATGTTGGAGGTGTTGGCGATGATCACGGTGCGCTCCATGAGGCGGTGCCCGCTGCGCGGGTCCTCGAGCTGCGGCAGCTCGTCGAGCACTTCCGCCATCTCGTTGCCGCGCTCACCGCAGCCGACGTAGACGATGATGTCGGCGTCCGACCACTTGGCGAGCGCCTCCTGCAGCACCGTCTTCCCCGTCCCGAAGCCGCCCGGAAGCGCCGCGCGCCCGCCGCGCGCCACCGGAAACAGCGTGTCGAGGATCCTCTGTCCGGTGATCATGGGTCCGGCGACTGCGAGCCTCGAGGCAAAGGGGCGCGGCCGGCGCACGGGCCAGTGGTGCGTAAGCGAGATGGCTTGGGTCGCGCCATCAGCGCCGGTGAGCCGGCACACCGGCTCGTCACCGGCGTATTCCCCCGGCGGCGCTACCCAGGTCACGGTGCCGGAGGTGCCCGGCGGGGCCAGCAGCGATTCGGCGCGCGGAGCTGTGATCGTCGCCAGGCGCTTTCCGGCCTGCAGCCGGTCGCCGACCCTGAGCGACGGATCGAAGGCGAAGCGTCGCGCCGCAGGTCGCACGGCCCGCGGCGAGATGAATGCACCGGAGGCGGCTTCGAGTGGACGCAGCAGCCCGTCGAAGATATGGCCGAGGAGTCCCGGTCCGAGCGGTACCGACAGGGGGCTTCCGGTCCCCGTGACTTCATCCCCGGGCTTCAGTCCCGTCGTGTCCTCGTAGATCTGTGCGACGATCTCGTCGCCATTGAGCTGGATGACTTCCCCGGGCAGCGCATCCGGGCCAACCGCGATCGCCTCGTGCACGTGAAACGTGTCCGAGGTCCGCGCGCGCAGTACGGGTCCGCTGATCCAGCAGATGCGCGCTGTGTTCACGCGCGATACTCCGAAAGAAAGGCGGCTTCGACCTCTTCGCGACGTGCCAGCAGGCCCGCCACGCTCGCATCGAGACAGGCCCCCGGTGAGTGCACCTTGAGGCCCGCGCGCAGCTCACCGTCGATCTGCCATTCGATGGCGCGCGCCCCGCCGGCCAGCGCGCGGCTCTCGCTGCGCTGACGATCCTCGGCAGAGACCCCTGCGGCGTGCTCGATGCGCCAGCTCCGGCCGGGGAGCAGCTGGCCGGCTTCGGCCAGCGCTGCCGCGATCCACTCGCCGCGCTGCGCATCGTTGCCCCAGCGCAGCTCGAGCACCGCCGCAACGTCCTCCCACATGTGCTCGAGGAGCGTGCGCGTCTCGAGCTGCTCGCGCCGCCGCGACTCGAGCTCGGCACGGGCCTCGGCTTGCCTCAGGCCCTGCGCCATGCGCGCGCGCTCCCGGGCGACCGCGCGCTTGAGGTTCTCGCGCGCCTCAGCGCGGGCACCGCGCACGATCTCGAGCTTCTCTTTGTCCGCCCTGGCGCGGATCTCGGCGGCGCGCCGCTCGCGATCCTGACTGACCCGCTCGAGCATGGCCTCGACCTGTGCGTCGAGCACGCTTCCCGGCACCGGGTCGGGCGCCGGGCTGCTCACGGCAGCACCCCAAGCGCCCGGCGTGCCTCGAGCTCGAGATCCGGCGGCTCCTCGCTGCGCCTCAAATCGGCGATGATCACGGTGAGCGGCGGAAAGCTGAGCAGCGCCGCCTCGAGAAGCGGCGCGGACACCCGCGCCGCGAGTGGCGCGGTGATCAGCACGAGCTCGGCGCTCGTGAGCGCCTGCTGAAAGCGCTCCCCGACGTCGGCTGCGGTGGCGATCGAGACCCGCGCACCAGCCAGTCGCCAGCCAACGGCCGTCAGCTCGTCCGCGACCACCACGACCTCCATCTCAGCCGAGCCGGTTGAGGATCAGGATGGACACGATCAGCCCGTAGATCGCGATCCCCTCGGCGAGTCCGACCAGCACCAGCACTCGTCCAAACAGCTCGGGCTTCTCGGCGATCGCGCCGACCGCGGCGCTGCCTACGCGGGCGACGGCGTAGCCAGCACCGAGGGCCGCAAGCGCCGTCGACAGGGCGGCGGCGAGCAGCGCCCAGCCGACGGATTGCGGTTCGAGCCGGGCTGCAGCGACGGTGGTGCCCTCACCTGCCGCCGCCGCCGGGTGTGACGCGAATGCCAGCCAGGTCACGAGAGCCGCAACGCTCACCAGCAGCGCGATGAGCAGGCTGCGGCTCAGGACGGCCAACTTGATGCGTGAGGTCGGTGTCATCGGGAAAGCCCTCGGGGTGGTTCTGGCGACGGCAGCGGACGGAAGGGCCGGCCGGCCGCCTTCAGGAAGCGGATGAAGAACTCGAAGAGGATCAGGCGGGTCGTCTGGATGCCGACCACCAGTCCCTCGATGCAGATCACGACGAGATTGCCGACGGCAAGGGCGAGCCAGGCGAGCGGCCGGGTCTCGATCCCCGCCACGATCCCGCCGATCGCGGCCGCGAGCCCGGCGTGCGCCAGCGCAAAGGCGCCGACGCGCACGAAAGAGATGGTATTCACCATGAGCTGTAGCAGCGTCTCGAGTGACTCCCCGATCGCCGCCCCGAAGCGCTGCCAGTGCTGCGCGGCCGGTGCGAGTGCCGCCGAGCCGATCCAGAACCACAGAAGTCCCGCCGGCAGCACCCACAGCGTCGGCTTGCCGAGCGCTGCGGCGGCGACGCCCAGGTAAGCCGCCGCGAGAGCAGCCCGCGTCGTCCACCACAGCCGCACCTGGCCAGCCCAGAGATGCTGGATCGCCTCGAGCAGCAATCCTACGGTGATGACGAACGCACCGAACTCGAGGCTCGTGACGAGCAGCGTCAGCGGATGCTCGATGGGCCGCAGCCACAGCGGCCGCAGGACGTCCTCGCGACCGAAGACGCTGCCAAAGGCAAAGCCGAAGACGACGGCGGCGATGCCGCCCGGTATGAGCAACGCGAGCGCCGGATAGCGCCGCCGCAGCGCGAGACCCGTGACGATGAGCACCGCGCCCTGACCCACATCGCCGAACATGAACCCGAACATGAGCGGGGCCAGGAGCGCGACGAAAGCGCTCGGGTCCGCCTCCCCTTCGGCCGGAACTCCGAGCAGGCGGCAAAACAGCTCGAAGGGCCTGAGCCACGCCGGGTTGCGCAACACGACGGGGCGCGACAGCCCGACCGGCGCCTCGGCGAAGCGCAGCAGGTACTGCAGCCCCGCGCCGCGCAGCGCAGCCTCGATCCGTGAGCCCGTGGCATCGCTGGTCCAGCCCGTGACCCAGGCGAAATTCTCGGTCACCGTGAGCTCCGGCACGTGGCCCACCAGCCATTCGATGAAAGCGATCGATCCGAGCGCGGCGCGCACGCCGTGGGTCTCGTCGAGCTTCTGCAGCTCTCCCTCGAGCCGTTGCGACTCCTGGTCGATGGCGCTGCGCCGCGCCGCAACCCAGGCAAGCGCCGCGTCGCGTCGTGCCGGGAGCTCGCGCGGCAGCGTGATCCGGCGTGCCTTGAGCGCGCTCAGGTAATCGTCGAACGGCGCGATCTGCTCGGCAGCGCCCAATGCGAGCACGAACGCGCCGGCGCCGTCCGCCACCCTCTCGACCACCACGCTGGGAGGAATGGCGAGCGCACCGGTGTCTGGCGGCAGCTGGTAGGCGCGACTCGCGAGCAGCGGGCCGCAGCCCGTGAACAGTGCGAGATCCGGCAGCTCGATCGCAGGATGGGACAGGAGCTGCTCGAGCGGCGCGAGCTCGGCGCGCTCGAAGGCGAGCTGCCGCAGGCGCTCGACTTGCGCGCCGGCCGCCGCCGCCCACGCACGCAGTTGCCGCAGTGCTCCCGCGGCCAGCTGCTCGGGTGCCCGATGACGCTCGGGCGCCGCCCCTGCGGCCGCCGGCTCGGGCCAGTACTGGGCGAAGCGCTGGGCGAGCTGGCGGTACTCATCGAGCGCCGCGCGCAGCTGGGGCAGCACGTGTGCTCCGGACACGTCGGTATGCGATTCGAGCTCGACCAGTCCGGTTCCGGCCAGGCAGCGCAGCACCGCGGGAAGCTCGTCCCGCGCGGTCAGCAGCTCGAACCAGCGGGCGGCCCCTGCGCGCAGCGCCATCACGCCGCCTCGGCGCGCGCTGCGCCAAATAGGCTCCGGACGACGAGGCCGCCCCGCAGCCGCTCGAAGTCGAGGGACAGCAGCGCCAGGTGGCAGCCGCTCGCCACGGCGGTGCCGGCGGCCGCACGAAAGAGACGCAACAAGGTGGCCGCCGCGCCGGGCGCCGCGGCGGGGGTTGCCACGCCGCTCGCGCCCATGAGCCGGCTGAGGAGCGCCCGGGTCTCACGCTCGACGGGAGGCAAGCGCCGTGCGGACTCTTCGCGCCACGCCGGCCCGAACGGGCCTCGCGCGCGCACCGCCGGCGCAAGCGCCGCGAGCGGCGTGTGCTCGAGTGCCGCTGCGCGCTCGAGCGGTGTTCCCACGGCGATCGGAGCACACACCGGATCGGCGAGCATCCACACCGGCACCGGCTCAGGATCGGCGAGCCTCGCAATGAGCGGCAACAGCGGCAGCCACGACCACCATTCGAGCCACGCCTGCCATCGGGGTGGGTGCCAGCTCGAGAGCGCCTGCACGTACTCACGCCACTCGCTGCGCAGCGTGCGCTCGATGACATGGGCATCGTGCGCGGCTTCGATGCGGGCGATCCAGGCGGAGAGCGTGCTGCGCCGCATCGCCTCGAGATACTCGCCCAGATGGCGGCTGGCCTCGATTCTGCGCCAGGCAGGCTCGTCCAGCCGCAGGCCGTGACGCGCCTGCACGCGTGCCGCTGCGTACTCCAGGTTGCCTTCAGCGCGGAGCACCTGGCTGCGGGCCTTCGATCGTCGTAAGGCGCGCCGCGAGCCGCTCGAGCGCGGAACGGCGCCGCTCCGGATCGGCGAGCTGCTCGGCTTCGGCCGTCGCGGAGCGCAAATGCTTGTCGAGAATCTCGGCCCCGCGGCGCTCGAGTGCCTGCACCGCGCGCGCGTGCAGTGCGACGATGCGCGTCTGGGTGCGCTCGAGGAGCGTGCGCCGCCGCTGGCGCGCCTGCTCGAGTTCGGCGGCGCTCTGCCGCTCGCACTCGGCGACGGCGGCGAGCGCGTCGCGCTCCGCCTGCAGTATGCGATCCATGGCTGCCGTGGTCGCAAGCGCGGAAGGGCTGCTCGGATCGCTGTTCATGGGCGCGAGTTTATCCTCCGCTGCTGGCAGAGCGACGCGATTGTCATGTCCTTGCAATACGCAGAATCCACCGTGGGCCGAGACCGTGTCGATACGTAGGAATACGAGGCGCCGCGTGGTTGGTCACAGGACGAGGGAGCCGGGCGTAAAGGCATAATTTGCCTGAGCGATGCGCTGGTACGTGTGGTTATGAGCAATAAAGGCTCCATCATCGACGTGCTGGGTGAGCGGGCCCTGCTCCTGCCACGACGGCTCGAGGAGGCGCTGGCCGCCAACGACCGTCTGAAGGTGTGTTTCACGCTGCTGCAGGCGGCCGAGCGGCACGCCGACCACCCAGAGGAGGCCGTGCCCGACTTCGTCACCGAGCGTCACGCCGCCGGCATGGATGGTGAGCTCGAGTTCGCGATCGCCGACAGCCGGCGCGAAGCGAGCGGCGAGCTGGTGGTGCCGGGAGCAGCTACGATGCGCGGGCAGATCCTCAAGGACCTCGAGGCGATGCAGGCGCCGCTGACGCTCGCGACGCTCGATCGCACCCCGCCGCTCGTGGCACGCGCCCGCTCGCTCACCGGGCAGCTGCCGCCGTTCGATCACGACCGCATCCCGCGCGATACGGTGGCGGCGATCACCCGGGCGGCGCGCGACGGAGGCACCGACAGCCTGCACCTCCTGGTGATGGACCTGCATCGGGCGCTCAACGAGCTGCAGGGATCGCTCGCCGAGGAAGATCTCGACGGCGCACGCGTCTGGCAGTTGACCGACGCCGACCGGCCGTTGGTGCGCGCGTTCATGTCGGGACTCAACAAGACCGCGCCCCTCAAATTCGATCATCCGGGCCTCGGCACGACTGCAACCCGCGCGGGCGGCAGGCTCATCATCCAGAACGACATCGGCACGACCGACGCCCACGTACTGGTGCTGCACGTCGAGGAGCTCACCGCGACCCTCACCTACACCGACGTCCACGCGCAACGTCTCATTTTTCTCCAGAGCCTGCTCAAGCCCTTCAGCGTGGAGTGGACCAAGCCGCTCAGCCGCTCCGGCGAGGGCTTGGCCGAGGACGAGGATTATTACCTGAGCGTCGGGAGCTTCGCTGCCAAGGACGCGGCGGCGCTCAGCGCCTACCTGCAGTTCCTGGGCTCGCGCCTGGTGTTTCTCATCGACTGGAATCGAGCGCGCAAGCGGCTGCGCGAATTCCTGCCCAAGGACGAGGTGGTGCGGCTGCTCAAGTGGGCTGCGGACCGGGATTTCGGCCACCGCGGCTTCCTGCAGCTCGGCGGCGAGCGCTTACTGTACGAAGCACTCGAGTTCGCCCAGCGTACGCCATTGCACTACGGCGAGCGCCTGTACGAGGCCCTCGGAACCGAAGCCGCCTTCGACTACCTGCAGTTCGTGCTGCGCGAGGCGAGCACGGGGCTGCGCACCCAGCGCTCGGAAAGGTTCATCCGCGACGAGATCAAGGCGGAGCTGGCGCGGCGCTTTCGCACCGCGCACTCGAGCCTGCTCACCCTGGCGCTCACCCATGCCGAGCGTGTCTTCGACCTGGCGGTCGCGGTGCACGAGGGGCTGCTGCGTCACGCCGAGCCGCAGGCCGCGCAGTTGCTGCGCGCCAGCGCGCAACGTGCGCTGAAATGGGAGCAGGAGGGCGATGCGATCGTGACGCGTATCCGCTCCCTGGCCCGCCGTACTTCCACGCCTCAGGTCTACGCGGACCTGCTGCATGCGGCGGACGAGGCTGCCGACGGGCTCGAGGAGGCGTCCTTCCTGCTCACGCATCTCACCTCGGTAGCGCCTGCGGAGAGCATGGTGAAGCCGCTGCAGGGACTCGCCGCGCTGCTGGTCGCCGGCGCCCAGGAATCGGTGAAGATGTTCGAGGCGGCGAGCCATGTCACCCGCGAAGGGGCCCGCGAGGACCTGCAGGACTTCTTCGCCGCGGTCGACCACATCGTCGCCATCGAGCGCGAGTCCGACATCGCCGAGCGCGCCGTCACCAGCACGCTGTTCGGCGGCGACTGCGAGGTCCGGGCGCTGCATCTCATCGCCCGCCTGTCGCAGGTGCTCGAACAGGCCGCGGACGGCATGGCGCTCTGTGCCTTCAAGCTGCGCGATCACCTGCTCAACGACGTCATGACTGCCTGAAGCGCGCGTGATCGACGGAATCGACAGCCCATTCTTCATTCTCCCCGGCGCCGCGATGCCCGCGGCCGCGGATGCGGCCGCGCTCGGATCGAAGGCGACCGGCCTCGCGCGTCTGGCGCGTGCCGGCCTGCGCGTACCGCCGGCGTTCGTGCTCGGCACGGCGGTGTGCCGCGATTACTTTGCGCGCGGCGGCCAGCTGTCGCAGGAGGTGCGCGCCATGCTCGAGGCCGGGCTTTCGCGGCTCGGGGACGCGACCGGCCGCAAGTATGGCGATACGCGCCGGCCGCTGCTGGTGGCCGTGCGGTCGGGCGCGCCGGTGTCGATGCCCGGCATGCTGGAGACGGTCCTCAACGTCGGGCTGACCGAGCACAACCTGTCGGGCTTCCTGCGCAGCACCGGCAACCCACGCCTGGTGCGCGACTGCTACCGGCGGCTGATCCGCGACTTCACCACGGTCGTCCACGGGGGCGCAGCGGCACCGTTCGACGCGCTCGCCGAGCGGGTCTGCGAAGCCCAAGGCGTCGCGAGCGTCCGCGAGCTCGACAGCGCGAGCCTCACGGAGCTCTGCGCCCAGTCGCTCGAGACCTCGCTCGCCGCCTCCGGGCGCGCGTTTCCGCAGTCACCGATGGACCAGCTCGAGCAGGCGGTGGATGCCGTATTCCGCTCCTGGGACAGCGACCGGGCCCGGCACTACCGTCGCCTGCACGATGTCGACGACTCGCTCGGGACCGCCGTCACCGTGCAGGCCATGGTCTTCGGCAACAGCGGCAGCACCTCCGGCGCCGGCGTCGGCTTCACGCGCGATCCGGCTACCGGCGAGAACTCCCTGTATCTCGATTTCCTCTTCAATGTGCAGGGCGAGGACGTCGTCTCCGGCCGCCACTCGGTGCACGACACGGCGCTCCTCGCCCGCCGGCTGCCGCTGATCGCGGAGGAGCTCGGCGCTCTCAAGGCGGTCCTCGAGGCGGAGTTCCGCGACATGCAGGACTTCGAGTTCACGGTCATGGACGGCAGGCTCTACCTGCTGCAGACGCGCGCGGGCAAGCGCACGCCCTGGGCCGCGCTGCGCATGGCCGTCGAGATGGTGCGCGAGGGGAAGATCACACCGCGCGAGGCGCTGGCGCTGCTGCGTCCCTACGACCTCGGGCGCATCGAGCGCACCCGGCTCGAGCATGACGTGAGCGCCGAGCCGCTCGCCACGGCAGTCGCCGCCAGCATCGGCGTAGCTGCCGGTGGCGTCGCCTTCGATCGCCGCCGGGCGGTCGAGCTTGCCGCCCGCGGCGAGCCCGTGATCCTCGTGCGGCCGCAGATCGAGACCGAGGACATCGAGGGTATTGCCGCCGCCGAGGGTGTGCTCACCGCGGCCGGCGGACGCACCTCCCACGCCGCGGTCGTTGCGCGGCAGCTCGGCAAGGTGTGCCTGGTCGCCTGCCCGGAGCTGACCATCGAGGCAGACGGGCGCGGCTGTAGCATCGGCGGGCAGCGTCTCGCCGAGGGCGAGCTGATCACGCTCGACGGCGATGCGGGGCGCGTCTATCGGGGAAGGCTCCCCGTCGTTCACGAGCGCCCGGCGCAGGAGCTGGCGGAGCTCACCGCCTGGAGAGGCGGCTGAGCATTCATTGATCAAACGGCTTGAGCGCTTCCGGCGCCGCCTCGTCCTCCGCCACCACGTTGTGGCACAGCTCGCACTTCCTGGTGATCTTCTCGCCCGCCGTGGTCACGTGCTTGTTGTCATGGCAGCGCAGGCATCCGGGCGACTGGTCGTCGTGGCCGAGATGGTTCGGATAGGTGTTCCACGTCACCTTCATCTGCGGGAACACGTTGTTGCACCAGATGTCCCCCAGCGCCGTGCCGGCCTCGGTCACGGCCGAGGCACGCGACGCGGCCAGGTCGGGATAGTTGGTGCGATAGAACGCGGTGATGTCGCGGCTGATCGCGGTACGGGCCTGCTGCTGCGACGGGTATTGCGTCTGCAGCACCCGCACAGCCTCGCGCTTGATGAAGGTGAGCGAGGTGTCGATCCGGCCATCGACGAGCGCGGCGTCGACCTCCTGCGCGGGGGAGCGGAAGACGTGGGTCGGGCGGTTGTGACAGTCGATGCAATCCATGGTGCGCCACTCGGCATCGACCGGGGGGACGGCCTGCGTTCCGAACACCTTCTGCTCGCCCTCCGGCCTGGTCAGCTCGACCGTATAGATCGACTCGCGCGAGCGGTCGGCCTGATAGCGGATGCGGACGCCGCGGGCGACGTGCCAGTGGATGCCGGAGTTGCTCTTGCCCTCCTGGCCGCCGACGTGGAGCATGAGCACGGTCTTCTTGGGCGTGTTGGCATCATCCTCGCTGTAGTGCGTGTGCACCACCAGCCGGTCGCCGACGAACGCGCTCGGCCAGTGACATTGCTCGCAAACCACGCGCGCCGGACGCAACTGGTGCACGGGTGTGGGAACCGGCCGCGGATAGGTGTTCGTGGCTACCTCGAACATCTCCTGCAAGCCGTTCATCTTGGAATCGACCCACGCCCCGAAGCCCGGCCCAACGTGGCACTCGACACAGGCGACGTTGGCGTGCGGCGAGCGGTCATGCGCGCTCGCCTCCGGCTGCATCTGCAAATGACATGCTTGGCTGCAGAACTCCACCGACTCGAGCACCTTGATCCCCTGATAGCCTGACCCGCCGAGAACGATGGCCGCCGTGCAGGCGCCGAGCACGAGCAGCAGTGCGGTGCGGCGGGTCGCAGCGCTGTTGAGATCGATCACCGGCAACGAGGTGGCGGAGCCGTGGCGATGCGCCGTCCGGTGCTGGTGCCGCCGCTCGAGCCACCAGCCAATCGCGAGCAGCACCAGTCCGAGCACCAAAGCCGCGGGCAATATCAGGTACGCCAGTATCCTCAGGCGCAGGCCAGCGGCGAAGCCACCGATGTCGAGTACCGCGAGCAGTACGATCAGGATCGCGCTGACGGCCGCGAGCATCGCTCCGATGCGGCTCGTGGTGTTGCGTGGCAGCGCGACAGCGAGTTTCGGCACGGATCTTCTCCCGAATCAGCAGTGCTCTCAGTGAGTCAGCGCGCCGAGCAGGGCGACGAAGATGCCCACGGCCAGCGCCACACCGATGGCCACGGCTATGGCGCCGAAGACGTAGGCACGCAGGAGCGCGGAGCGGCTCGGTGCAGAAGTCAGCACCGCGTCGAGCCGGTTCGCCGCCACCAGCCGCTGATATTCGAGCGGGCGCTCCTTCTCGAAGCGCTCGAGGGACATGCGGCCGGTGAAGATCACCGTGTCCATCGGGAAACTCTCCGGCCGCAGGTGCGTATGGAAGTAGTGGAACAGGAAGATGAAGCCGGTGGCGAGCAGCGCCTCGTCGCTGTGGGCAATGTAAGCGGCGTTGAGCGTCCAGCCGGGGAGAAAGTGGGCGAAAACGCCCGGGAACCACAGCATCAGACCCGTGAAGCCGATGATGGCCACGCCCCAGAACACCGCCAGGTAGTCGAACTTCTCCCAGTAGGTCCAGCGGTCGAACCGCGGGTGCGGCCGCAGGTAGAGGAAGTAGCCGATGTTGGCGATGAAGTCGCGCACGTCGCTCGGCTGCGGGACCATCGAGCGGGGGCCCCACAGATAGCCGCGCTCGTGCCGGACGATCATCTGGTAGAGCGCGCTCAGCACGTGAAAGCCGAAATAGCCGAACGTCACGACCGCGGCGATGCGGTGCAGGATGCCGGCGCTGTGTGGGCCGCCCCAAAACGCCATCAGGCCCGGCGCCCAGCGTGCCGAGGCGTATTTCAGCGGCAGGCCGGTTGCCGCCAGCGTGAGGAAGCTGACGACTACGGTGACGTGCACCCACATCTGGGTGGTCGTGAAGCGCCGCACGTAGCGCCCGCTGACCGGTTGCACCTCCCGATATTCGCCGCGCAGCCTGCCCACCAGCGTGCGCTGCAGCCACAAGAGGTCGTGCAGGCCGAAGAACCCGAACACCCCGAGCAGCAGCAAGGTCATGAGCAGCCACACCCAGTACAGGTAGGGATTGCGGTTCGGGTTGGTGGGGTCGGCGTGTGGGTCGAAGGTCAGGAACGAAGCCGTGACCTGGCCCCGATGGCACTTGCCGCAGGTAGTCGCAAGTCGGGCGGGGTTGACGCTCGAGCGCGGATCCGCGGCCGGGAGGTTCTGGTGCGCCGTGTGACAGTCCGAGCACATCGCCGCTGCGGGCTCGCCCAGCATCGTGGCCTTGCCGTGCAGCGTGTCCCGAAACGATTTGTAGTACTGGCTGTGGCAGCCGCCGCAATCGCCGGGAAACTCCTGGCGCATCGCGACACTCTGCGGCGGCTTGATCGCGTGCGCCTGATGACAGGTGGTGCAGACCGGACCGTTCGTGCCGCCCTGCATCCACAGCGCCCCATGCGCGCTGTCGCGCCACTGGCTGAGAATGCCGACGTGACAGCCGCCGCAGGTTTCCGGAATCCGCGCGTGGGAAGTCTTCGCGGACGCGACGGTCGGGGACTGGATGTCGTGGCCGCTGCCGTGGCAATCGGTGCAGGCGGGTGCGCCGACCAGGCCGTCGACCAGGAGCGCATGGGCATGCCCGCTCGACAGATAGCCTTCCATCATGTCCTTGTGGCACTGACCGCAGTTGCGCACCTGGTTGACCGCCGACATCGAGTTGTTGGGATTGCGGCTGTCGAGCACCGCGTGCGGGTCGCCGTGGCACCCGGTGCAGGTCTTCGGCGACACGCCGCGCAGCGCGTGCACGCTGGCCTTCAGCGCGTCCATGTCCTCCTGGTGGCAGCCGGTGCAGACCTCGGGCGCCACGGCACCTAGGTCCTCGCGGGGGTGGCGGACGCTCAGGGCATCCTTGTGGCAGTCGACGCAGCCGAGACGGCGATGCGCCGAGCCTGTGAACACGGGCGCGGTTATGGTGAGCGGGTGTCCGGCATCATCCTTGAGCGTTGGATCGTTGTGACAACCGAGGCATTTGTCATTGCTGGGCGCCTCGGCCGGCCCGGCGTCCGCGAGCGCGGTGCCGCTGAGGAGCGGCCCGAGCAGCATGAGCGCCAGTACCGCGCATGGGTCGGCGCGTAACCACGACCCTTGGCCCAGGCGCCCCGCGAACAGCCCCATTCCGCCTCCCCCGTGCCGCGCCCCTCGTGCCAAGTCGCAGGGCCGCAGTTTCTTAGCTGACCGCCGCTAATCGTAGCAAGTTAGTAGAAGTACGTAACGGCGCCCGAGAGCTGCCCGCGCGCCGACACGCGTGTCCAGGCCAGCGCCTAGGTACTGTCCGGCATGGTCGTCCAGCCCCGCACTCGACAGGCTTGTCACATGCGCGCCACCGACCGGGTCGACAGGTTCATGACCGAGGCCGTGCTGTCCATCGGCATCGACGAGCCGCCGAGCGAGGTGCTGCGGCTGTTCGCCGGCTACCCGGTGCATCACCTGCCGGTTCTGAGCGGCCAGAAAGTCGTCGGCATGCTGAGCTCGGCCGACGTCATGAAGATCGCGGCCGTCATACCCAGAACGGCCGCCGCGCCGGGGGTATACCTGGATCAGCACGTGAAGGTGGCAACACTGATGAGCAAGCCCCCGGTCACCATCGCCCGCCACGCGACACTGCTCGAGGCCGCACGCGCCATGGTGAGCAACGCCGTGCACGCCTTGCCGGTGGTGGACGCGGAGGAGCGGCTGCTCGGAATCATCACCACCACGGACGTGATGCACGCAGCGCTCGAGTCACCGCCTGTGGCGCACGCCGCAGCCCGCGAGTCCGCGGGTCCCGCGCTCGAGGTGGAGATATCGGCGAGCGAGTTCGAGCACGCGCTCGCCGCCGCCAAGGCGGCCGTCGCCGGAGGCGAGGACATAGACCTCGTGGCGATGGGCCTTCTCTATCTGCACGAGCGGCTCGCAGCGCTCGAACACGTGCTGCAGAGCGCCGAGCGCTACCTGAAATTCGGCCAGGACCCGGCGCGCCTGGCGACCCTGCGTACGGCGATCGCGGCCGCCAAACGCGCGCCCGGAGCACCTGATCACTCGCAGGCCGCGTTCGGGCTCGAGTGAGGCCTCATAGGACCCCGACGGCTTCAACGGCCCTGCGGCAGCTTCTCGATGTGAGCCACGAGCTGCCAGACCTGCTCATCACTCAGGTTCGGCCAGGCGGCCATGGCGGTGCCGGGCACGCCTGCGCGGATCACGAGGAAGGTGCGCGCCGCATTGGCGCGCTCCGACCATGGCGGCACGGTGAGATTGGCGGGCGGCGGGACCATCGATTCCTGCCGCCGTCCGCGACCGTCACCACGCGCGCCGTGGCAGATGACACAGTTGGCGGCGAAGAGCTCCGCGCCAGAGCGCTGCGCGGCGGCGGAGTCCAGGAGCCCCGCAGGCACACTGAGCGATGCACCACTACATCCCGAAATGGCGGGTAAGAGCGTGGATAGGGCGATCGCCAGCACAGTCTTGTGGCCGCAGAGCCAACTCGTAGCCAAGCGTCTGTACTTCCTGCAGCACGGCCGAAACCAGGGTCTCGATCGCGGCATCCACGTGGCTCGTGCGCCCCACTCCGAGACGGATCACTCCAGGTACGAGGCCGAGCAGCACCACCGAGGCCGGATAACGGCCGATCAGGCGCGCCGCGTTGAGCAGGTCGGCCACACCGACCTGATGCACTGACAGCCGGTCGCGCACCGCATCGATGACGTCGGCGCCGTCGAGCCGCACCAGCGTGCCGGGCGGCGCATCCGTCGCCACTGCGTCGACGAGAATGACGTGCTGCGCTTCCACGATCTCACCGAGGAGCGATAAGCCGAGTGTGCCGCCTTCTACCAGGCGGACCCCGGCGGGAATCTCATAGTCGCGCTCGAGGCGGTCGAGCGCCGCAGCGCCGGTGCCGTCATCGCCCAGCAGCACATTGCCGAGTCCGAGCACCAGCACGCCGCCCGGGCTGCCCGCGCCGCTCGCGTGTGCCGCCGTCTCACTCACGGCTCTGAGGTTCCTTGAACTTATAGCCCGAAAAGATGGAGTCGAAGACACCGTTGCGCTCGACGATCGAGTACAGCACCGGGAAATACACGTGCGCGACGATGAATACCAGGATCACCCACATGCCGATGTGATGAATCAGGCGCGCCACCTGCAGGCCGTCGAACAGCGGGATCAGAAAGCCGAACAGCTGCATCGGCGAGCTCGGGGACGCGTACACCGTGTAGAGCGCAAAGCCGGTCGCGATCATCACGAAGTAGACGGCGAAGATGCCGGCATAGGTGAGACCGGCCAGGGCGTTGTGACCGAGATAGTCCACCGACTCACGGCTGAGGAAGGTATAGAAGAGCAGCGCCTGCCGGAAGCTCCGCCAGCGCTGCCGCGATACGGGGATCAGCTCCGACCAGCGGGCGTAAGCGTTGCCGGCAAACGCCCAGTAGACGCGCACCAGGGCGGACAGCGTGAACACCACCGACGCGTACAGGTGCACGCTGCGTATCGTGCCCATGACGAAATGCGCACGCGCCTCTCCTGGCACGCTGATGAACGGGTGGCCGATGTAATAGCCGGTGGCAGCGAGGGTGAGGATCGAAAAGAACAGCAGCCAGTGCGCGAGCCGCACCGGCAGCTCCCAGATATAAACCCGCTCGAGGCGAACGTGAGATCCAGCCTCCGCGGGCACCGCGCTCATGACACCCTCACGCGCGCCAGCTCGCGCCGCGTGGCATCGACCACGTGCACGCCGCAGGCCATGCATGGGTCGAAGGAATGCACAGTGCGCAGTATCTCCAGCGGCTGCTCCGGTTTCGCCACCGGCGTCCCGACGAGCGAGGCCTCATAGGGCCCGGGCTGACCCTTGGCATCGCGGGGGCCTGCGTTCCAGGTGCTCGGCACGACGCACTGGTACCTGGCGATCTTGCCGTCCTTGATGTGCACCCAGTGACCGAGCGAGCCCCGCGGCGCCTCGTGGAAGCCGGCGCCGAAGCAGTCCTTGGGCCAGGTGCTCGGATCCCACTTGGAAGTGTCCTGGATGCGGTAGTCGCGGCGGGCCATACCCTCGGCGAGCGCATCGACCCACATGCCCATCGATTCGACCAGCACCTGCGCCTCGATGGCGCGCGCGGCGATGCGCCCGAGTGTGGAGACGAGCGCCGTGGGCGGCGCACCGAGCGCAGCGAGCGCCTTGTCGATCAGCTCCTTGGCGCGCGCGGGGCGGCCCGTGGCATAGGCGACCAGCATGCGCGACAGGGGTCCCACCTGCATGGGCGCGCCGTCGTAACGCGGCGACTTGAGCCACGAGTACTTCTCGACGGTGTTGAGACGCTCGTACGGGGGCTTGGGCCCCGTGTAGTGAGGATGGGTCTCGCCCTTGTAGGGATTCAGGCCCGTGTCGTTGCCCACGGAGTAGTCGTACCAGGAATGAGTGACGTACTCGTCGATCTTCGCGTGATCGACAGGCTCGACGTGCGCGAGGTCGGCGCTGTGGATGACGCCCGAGGGAATATAGAGCTGCGGCTCGGCGTTGTCGTCCATGGGGAAGTCGCCGTAGCTCAGGAAGTTCGTGACTCCCTGACCGATCGCAAACCAGTCCTTGTAGAAGGACGCGACGGCGAGCACGTCCGGGATGTAGACGCGGGTCACGAAATCCAGGCCATCCGCGATCAGCTTGCGGAGCGCGGCGATCGTGCCCATGTTGAGCGAAGCCTGCGCATCCGGGTCCACCGGAGTCGCCATGCCGCCGACCAGGAAGCTCTGCAGGTGCGGATTCTTGCCGCCGAGAATCGCGTGGATCTTGATGAAGCGGCGCTGCCAGTCGAGCGCCTCGAGGTAATGGGCGACCGCCATGAGGTTCGCCTCCGGCGGCAGCCGGTAGGCGGAATGACCCCAATAGGCGTTGGCGAAGATGCCGAGCTGGCCGCGCTCGACGAAGGCCTTGACGCGGTCGCGTACGCCGGCGAAGTACTTGGCGCTCGAGAGCGGCCAGTCGGAGATCGACTGCGCCAGGCTCGAGGTCTTGGCCGGGTCGGCGCTGAGCGCGCTCACGATATCGACCCAGTCGAGCGCCTGCAGGTGATAGAAATGAACGACATGGTCCTGCACGTTCTGCGCGGCGATGATGAGATTGCGCAGGATCCGCGCGTTCGGCGGCGGGCTGGCGCCGATGGCGTGCTCGACCGCGCGGATCGAGGCGATCGCGTGCACGGTCGTGCACACCCCGCAGATGCGCTGTGCGAAGGCCCAGGCATCGCGGGGATCGCGTCCCTCGAGAATCAGCTCGATACCGCGGAACATGGTGCTGGACGACCACGCCTCCTTGACCGCACCCCCATCCACCTCCGCCTCGATGCGCAGATGCCCCTCGATCCGCGTCACCGGATCAACGACGACGTGCGTCATTTCTTGGCTCCTGTTTGCTCGCCGGCGGGCTTAGCGCCGGCGGCCGGCTTCTCGACCACCAATCGGCCGCGGCCGCGGCGCGCTACCTCGGCGATCCCGTGGGCAACCACACCGGCGGCGACGACTCCGGTCGCTCCCAGCCCGACGGTGTCGAGGTACCGGTCGGTGTTGAATCCGGCCACGTCCGGCAGCCGCTGATAGAACGGCGTCATGGTGTCCCAGAAATTCGGCTCGGCGCAGCCGATGCAGGGATGGCCGCAGCCGATCGGCCAGTTGGTGCCCTCGTTCCAGCGCACATTCGGGCAGTTTTGCGAGGTCGCCGGGCCCTTGCAGCCCATCTTGTAGAGGCAATGGCCGTGGCGGTGGGCCTCATCGCCCCAGGCCTCGACGTACTGCCCGGCGTCGAAATGCGCGCGTCGCTCGCAGCCGTCGTGGATCGACTTGCCGTAGGCGAACAGCGGCCGGCGGTAGCGATCGAGCGGCGGCCACTGCTTCATGGTGAGGTAATAGACGAGCAGCGCGGTGATGTTCTCGGCATTGGCCGGGCACGCCGACATATTGATGAGATTCTTCACACCCGGTACGGCATCGGCCACCGAGAGCGCGCGGGTCGGGTTGGGACGCGCCGCCGGAATGCCACCGTAGGAGGCGCAAGTGCCGACCGCGACCGTGGCCAGTGCGCTGCCGCACACCTCGCGGGCGATGTC
>DASPSF010000108.1:0-33829 GCA_035624075.1 Steroidobacteraceae bacterium
GCGCGGGGCTTAGGCCCCGAGCCGGTGCGCGCCGCGCTGTATTTTCCACTGCTCGGCGAGCTGCGCGAGTCAGGCTAGCCATTCAATGAGTGCTGCGCGTGATAGTCCCTCCGGCAATAGTTAGGCAAATGCCTAACCATCGCGAGAGGGGCCTGTAAACGCAGGCACCTATGCTAGAACGTTCCGGCGATGTTGAACGGACGCCGGCCGGCGGCATCCGGGCTGCCGAGAAACTGCAGGTTGCCGACCAGCTCGGGCGCGGCATCGGCGCGCGCAGCCACCTGGCCTTCGAGCACGTAGCCCGGCTGGTTGGTGAGGCGCAGCGTTCCCTGCACGGCGAGCGGGCCGCCGAGATCGACGAGCGAGCCGACGGGCTCCGTGCCGCCGCCGGGGAAGGTGAGGGCGTAGCTGCCGAGCGGCGTGACATGGCCGGTGCTCTGCGACAGATCGTGCGCCTCGATACGGCCCTCGAGCTCGGCAATGCGGCCATGCTCGAGGCGCACGAGGGACAGATCCGTGTGGACGTTGCCACGCAGCTGCGGCGGCAGGTGCGGGATCTGGCGCGGATCGAGCTTGAGGTCCGTGACCACGTGGCGCAGGCTGAGGTTGCCGCCGATTCCGTAAGCGACATCGGCGCTGCCCGTCACCGGACCGCGCGCCACGACGTGCGCCGCCAGCGTGCCGGTCAGCAGCCGTAACGGCGCCACGTCCCAGGTGAGATCCCCAAAAGGCTGGCGCTCCACCGACAGCCCGCTGCACGACCCGCTCCAGAGCGTACCGTCCGGGCTCGTGCAGGCGACCATCCCGGAGCGCGGCACGACCCAGCTGGCCGGCAGGCGCGAGAGGAGGATGACCGCGAAGGCGGCCGCGGCGAAAAGCGCGATCCAGAGCGGCCGCAAACTTCAGCCCGTATGCAGGACGAGGGCGGCGTTCACTAGTCCCGGGGCGCCGGCGCTGTCGATGGTGGCCGAGTCCACGCGGATGCCGTTCTGCTGCGCGAGGCGCGCGAGCCAGGCAATGAGCGTATCGAATGGCGCCTTCTGCAGGCGCAGCGACAGCCCCCCGGGCCCTGCAGGCTCGCTGCCGGAGAGCGCGCCGGAGAGCCCCGACTCGCGCGCCGAGCGGTCGACGATCACGAGCAGAGATTCTCCGGCCGCGGAGGGAGGCTGGGGCGAGGCGGCGAGCTCGGGCGCCACGCCTTGCATCCAGGCGAGGTCATCGCGCTTCTTCGCAAGCCGCTCGTGAGCCCGGGTCACGCTGTGGTCGAGCGGCAGCAGCACGCCGACGACGAGCAGTACCGGCACGAGCACCGCGGCGACCTGCAGGATGCGCCGCTCGCGCTCGGAGAGCGCGGCGAACCAGCGCTCGAGGGCGTCGAAGGACAGCTTCTCGGACGACAGCTGCATGGCGTGCGCCGCCTCTAAGGACCCTGGGCGCGGATCTGCACGCGTCCCTGGTAGGCGCTGCCGACGGTGTTGCCGCCGACCAGATCGGCCTGCCAGCCGCCGTTACGCAGCTGCTGGCTGAGGTGATCGAGGCTCGCGGCATCGGGCGCGTTCAGCGTCAGCTCGAGGAGCCCGTCGTGAAAGTTGAGCGACTGGACGCTCGTGCCGGCCGAGCCGCCACGCGCCTGGGCGACCGCCTGCAGTGCGCCGAGAAGACCGCTCGAGCCGCCGCTGCTGCGCACCGTGGCGAGGCGTTGCTCCATGCGCCGGCGGGCATCGGTGGTACCCGGCTCGGCGGGCATGGCGCGGTGGAAGGTGTCGCTGATCGAGGCGTCGACCTCGTGCTCCCTGGCTTTCAGCACGCGCAGCTCCGCCGCCTTGCCGACCACGTGCAACGCGACCAGCCCGATCAGCAGCATGGCCGCGACTCGCCAGGCGGACAGTCCCGCGGCCCGCGAGCTCTTCGGTGCGTAGGCGCCCTGCAGCAGGTTGATCGCCGCGGCGCCGGGGAGCTGCTGCGCGAACAGGGCGAGCGGCCCGTCACTCAGCAGTTGCACCTTGACACTCGCGAAAGGCGCGCGCGCCTGCTCGACCTGTGCGGAATGCTGCTGCCATTCGGCGGTGCCGCTGTAGAGAATGAGTCCGCGCGCAGCCTCACCCGCGCTCGACTCGCTGCCGCTCTCGGTGCCGGGCGGCGGCGCGGTCACGGCGAGCGCGGCGGCGGCGCGCGGGGGCGAGGCGGCGATATCGAGGGCCTCGGCGAGCGCATCGATCGGCAGCGAGACCGGCGGCGCGCCGGGGGCGCGCACGATCACCGTGTCCTCCTCGAGCAGCGCCACCGCCTGACCGGGATTGACCGGCAGCAGCTCGCTGTCGGCGTACAGGCAGTCGGGCTCGAGGCCCGCGGCGCGCAGTTCCGCGAGCCATGCGTTCATGAGCTCGCGCGCCACGACGGCGACCGGCGTGCGATTGGAGTCGCCCGCGCGGCGCCCGAGCGCGAAGTGCAGCTCGTCGATGTTGTCGGCGAGCTGCTCCTCGAGCGCGTACGGGACCAGCTGTTGCAGCCGGGAGCCGCTCTTCGCCGGCAGTTCCGGCTCCGCGAGCAGCACATCGCTCCCTGACACCAGGGCGCACAGCCGCCGTCCGGCGGCCGCGCCGGCCGCATCGGTGAGCGGTCCGCTCTGTGTGGCCGCGAGCGGCGCGCCGGCGGCGCTCGCGATGAGCCAGCTCGCCGGCTCTTCCGGTGTACGCGGCAAGCGCAGCAGCAGCCAGTCAGCCATGCGCGGGCGGCCCCCTCAATCCGGTGTGTAGCTGCGCAGGATGGGGCGCACCTGGCCCGTTGGATCCTGCAGGAGAAGACTGTACAAGTTGAATTCCGTGCTGCCAATAGTGATCAGGCTCTGCAGGCGGAAGTAACTCGAGGTCATCTGCAGCGCGGAGGAGATCCTGCTCCAGGTCGCAGGGTCCGCCGCCGCCTGGTAGTCACTCAGCGCCGGGAAACAGCCGGTGGCGTTGGCGCGGTTCTTGGCGAGCCCTTCGGAATCGCTCGAGAAGTCCCCGTGACCGAGGAACGCATCGAGCACCAGCCCCTTGGCGGTACAGACGTTGAGCTTCACGCCGTAAGGCAGCGCGGTCACGTAAGGGGCAATGGCCACGTAACGGTCGCGGCCGAACCCGGGCAGCGCCAACAGCTCGCTGGCACTCGTGATGTAGCGGTTCGGTGTGCGGTAGGGCGGCGTCTGGCCCATGTAGACGCTGTCCTCGGCGCCGTCAGGAACCGACGGCACGATGTCACGGTCGATCCAGTCGACCATGTAGCCGGCCCACTTCGGCTCGAGCCCCGCGAGCGCCAGCAGCTGTTGGAATGCCGTCACCTGGACCGGGTCGGGCGTGCCGTCCTGCCGGACGAGATTGTTGAGGTTGAAACGTCCCTGCAGGTCCTCGAGCTGCGCGGTCAGCATCACGCCCGGCACGACCTCGAACGGCCCGACCGGCTGCCCCCAGCCCTCGGAGGCGTAGGTATGCTGCGGATCGGATTTCCGCGCGAGCCGCAGACCGTAGGCCGCGAGCGCCTCCGCACCCTGTTGCACGAGCAATGCCTGATCGAAGGCATAGGTGGCGGCGCCGCGCCGGAAGGTCATGGCGTTCTCGTAGGCGATGGCAGCGGCGAGGATGGTGCCGAGCGCGACCAGGAGAATCGCCACCAGCAGCGCGACGCCACGCTGCGAGCGCGGCGGGCGCCGGTCGCCGGTCGCGAGGCGTGCCATCAGGCCGCGACCTCGAAGATGCGCACGATCTTGCCGAAATCCTCGGTATCGATCGTGACGCGCACGGCGATCGGCCGGATGCGCAGGCTGCTCTCGAGCGCCTGGGCGCCGGTGACGGTCGCAGGGGGCCACTGCGGCTGCCAGGTGTGGGTGAGATCCAGGTACTCGAAAGTCACCGACTTGACCTTGGTCAGCAGGTCACGCCTGGCGGTGGTGCTCGAGAGCGTCGGGTCGAGCACGTACCAGTACTCGCGCCTGAGCGTGCTGTTCTCGAAGAAGTAGGCGACGCGCTGCTCCGCGGGGCGCTGCAGGCCGGTGGGATTCGCCCACCCGGCGCGTGTCAGGGCCACGAGCGGCGGCGTGCCGCTGGTCGAGGACGAGGTGGCGCTGCTCCCGCCTCCGAGCGAGGACACGAAGCCGGAGGTCTGCGTCCCGCCGGCGCTGCCCTGGAGCGCCGGCTGCGCGGGCTCGTCGCCGATGGGTTGCCGCACCGGCCGCGGCGTCAGCTGCACGAAGTCCTGCTCGATGACGCGCACGGCAGTCTGCAGCTCGATGAGCCGCGTCTGTCTCTCCTTGAGGGCGGCGCGCGAGGTGATCGCCTGCTTGATCACACCGTAGCCCATCGCGGCCATGAGGAAGGCGATGGCCACCGCGACGACGATCTCGATCAGGGTGAAACCTGCCGCCGCGTGGCGCGCTTCGCGAACGCGTTTGAGAGGGCGCCCGCTCATGGCAAGGTCTGGGGCTGCTGCGGCTGCGGCTGCGGCTGCGGCGTGGTGGGCGACGCGCCGGTGCCCGGCGTGGTCCCCGGCAAGGCCGGGGTTCCGCCCGCTGCATTCGAGCCAGGCGCCAGGGTCTGCGCACCCCAGTTGGGGAGGTCGCCGCGCGGCAGTCCCACGGCATCCCCCGAGATGCCGCTCAGCGTCGCGTACCAGCCGCGGTCGCTGTCGGGGCTGTCCACATCCGCCGGACGGACACTGACGTCCATCCGGACCATCCCGGGCACCTGCGTGGTGTTGACCTCCTGGTGCCAGTGCCACTTGCGCCCGGCAAAATCCGTGTCGCCGTCGCTGTTGCCGAGGGCGGGCAGCTGGCCGCTGGTGCGCACCAGCGCGATCTGATTGAGCGCCACCCAGTTGGCGAAGGTCTTGTCGCGCAGATAAACGACCGTATCGGCCGAGGAGGTGAGCGTACCGAGCACCGCCGCCATGCCCACCGTGACGATGGCGAGCGCGACCAGCACCTCGATCAGCGTGAAGCCGCGTCCGCCGCTGCCACGCGCGCGGCTCATCGGGTGCTCGCCTCGACCATCGGCTGCTCGACCATCTGACCCTTGTCATCCTGCGTGACGGTCACGCTGCGCAGCCCGCCGTCGCGCTCGAGAGTCATCGCAAACTGGGTCAGGTCGCCGTCGGAGTAGATCATCACCTGCGGTGCCTTGTCGTGCGCGTCCACGGGACGGCGCAGCACCACCGGGCGGGTCTCGACCACGAGCTTCACGCCGAGCCCGGAGGGGAGCTTGCGGGCGATGAGCGCATCGTCCTCGAACACGCTGCGCCACTGGCCGAGCTGCACGTCGTACACCAGGAACTCATAACCGTCCTCCTGGAAGAGGATTCCATACTCGCGCGTCTGCAGCTCGGCCTGCTCGCGCGCGTAATTGATGAGCGTGAACAGCCGGTCGCTCTCGCGCTCGAGGTCGCGATCGCGGCCCGTGACGCTCACCGAAAGCACGATCGCGGCCGACACCACGCCGATGATCGCCACGACCACCAGCAGTTCGATCAGGGTGAACCCGGCGCCGGCACCAACCGCCGCGTGCCCGCCGGCCTTGCGCGGGCTACTGGTTGAGGTTCCAGTTGCAGATGTCGGCATTGATGCCGTCACCGCCCGGCTGGCCGTCGGCTCCCAGGGAGCACAGGTCGTACGGCCGGCCGTGCGTGCCGGGAAAGACGTACTGGTAATCGTTCGCCCAGGGGTCTTTGCTGATGCGCTCGATGTAGCCGCCCGGCTTCCAGTTCTTGATGCTGGGATCGGTGGGTTGCGTGGTGAGCGCGGTGAGTCCCTGCTCGTTGGTCGGGTACTTGGAGTTGTCCATGTAGTACATGGTGAGCGCCGTCTCGAGGCTCTGGATGTCCTCCTTCGCCTTGGCCACCTTGGCTTCGTCGACCCGCTTGACGACGGCCGGCACGATCACCGCCGCCAGCAGCCCGATGATGACCACGACCACCATGATCTCGATGAGGGTAAAGCCGCGCGTCCGGCGGTACTCACGGCCGCGGTGTCTGCTAACCTCGGAACGGATGTCATTCATACAGGGCGCTCGCGGGCGGTGTGGCCGCCGGTTGAAAAGCGGGTCGGATCATAACAAATGGGGTGAGCTTACCCTGTGAACCGCGCCGCCCGGTTGCTGCGCGCGCTGAACTGCGATGCCGCCTACGGGTGGGCGCTGCTCGGGGCCTGCGCGCTGCTGCTTCTCATCACACTGACCGGGGAAACCGGCCGCGAATTGCTGCGCTACGACCGCGCGGCGCTTGCGCACGGCGAGCTCTGGCGCCTGGTCACGGCGCACCTCGTGCATCTCGATCTGCACCACCTGCTGCTGAACTGTCTGGGGCTCCTGCTGGTATGGGCGCTGTTCGCCCGGGATTACACGCCTTGGCAGTGGGCCGCCATCGTGCTGGCCTCGATAGCCGCCATCGATGCGGGACTGTGGTTCGAGGATTCGACTCTGCGCTGGTACGTGGGTTCCTCGGGAGCGCTGCACGGGGTCATGGCGGCCGGCGCGCTGGCGCGCCTGCGCCGGGGCGAGATCGAAGGCTGGGTGCTCGCCGCCTTCCTGGCCGGCAAGCTCGCCTGGGGTCATTGGATGGGTGCACTGCCGGTCTCCGCCGGGTTGCCCGTGGTCACGGAGGCGCACGTCTACGGGGTCCTGGGCGGGCTCGCGGTGGCGGCGTTCCTGAAGGGCGCACCCAAGCCGCTATAATTTTCGTCCTCACAGGGGGCATGAGGGTCGCCATGTCGTTCGCCTTCGTTTTTCCGGGTCAGGGCTCGCAGTCGGTCGGAATGCTCGGGGCGCTCGCCGCGGCGGACTCATCCGTACGCGCCACGTTCGACGAGGCCTCGGGGGTTCTCGGCTATGACCTGTGGAAACTGGCGAGCGAAGGACCCGAGGCAGAGCTCAACTCGACCGCGCGCACCCAGCCGGCGCTGCTCGCCGCCGGCGTCGCAACCTGGCGCTGCTGGCGCGCGCGCGGCGGGGCGGAGCCCGCCATCGTCTCGGGACACAGCCTCGGGGAGTTCACCGCACTGGTGTGTGCCGGGAGCCTCGAATTTCGCGCCGCCGTGGGGCTGGTGCGCTTTCGCGGCGAAGTGATGCAGGAGGCCGTTCCGGCCGGTACCGGCGCCATGGCCGCGATCCTCGGCCTCGAGGACGCCGAGGTGGAAGCGGCGTGCCGCGAGGCGAGCGCGGCGGGAGGGGCGGGCTCGGTGGTCGAGGCCGCGAATTTCAACTCGCCGGGGCAGGTCGTGATCGCCGGCGAGACCGCCGCGGTCGAGCGCGCCATTGCCGCGGCCAAGGCACGCGGTGCCAAGCGTGCACTGCTGCTGCCGGTGAGCGTCCCGTCGCATACGAGCCTCATGCGCGGCGCTGCCGAGCGGCTGCGCGGGCGGCTGTCATCGACCGAAGTGCGCCCGCCGCGCATCCGCTACGTGAGCGCGGTCGATGCCGCCACCCATACCGAGCCGCAGGAAATCCGCGATCTTCTCGTGCGGCAGCTCTCGAGCCCGGTGCGCTGGACCCAAACGGTATGGGCGATCATCGAGACCGGCATGGAAGAGATCGTCGAATGCGGACCCGGGCGCGTACTGACCGGGCTCAACCGGCGCATCGAGCGCCGCGCCGGGCTCGAGTTTCTCGCGCTCGAGGAGCCCGCCTCGATCGAGGCGGCTCTCGCCGCCACCCGGGAGGGCTAGCCGTGCTCGAGAATGACGTCGCCCTGGTGACCGGCGCCTCGCGCGGGATCGGACATGCGATTGCGCTCGCGCTCGGGCGGGCCGGGGCGCGCGTGATCGGTACTGCGACCAGCGCCGAGGGCGCGGCAAAGCTCAGCGCGGCGCTTGCGTCGCACGGATACAACGGCCACGGGGCGGTACTGGACGCGGGCGACGGCGCTTCAATCGATGCGCTGATCGCCGCGCTCGAGGCGGCGAACGAGTCGCCGACGATCCTCGTCAACAACGCGGCCATCACCCGCGACACGCTGCTGCTGCGCATGAAGCAGGAGGACTGGGACCGCGTGATCGCCACCAATCTCACCGCGGTGTTCCGCCTCTCGAAGGCCTGCGTCAGACGGATGATGAAGGAGCGCCGTGGCCGCATCGTCAATCTCACCTCGGTGGTCGGCCTCACCGGCAACCCGGGACAGGCCAATTACGCAGCCGCCAAGGCGGGACTGCTCGGATTCACCAAATCGCTCGCCCAGGAGCTGGCTTCGCGCAACATCACCGTCAACGCGGTCGCGCCCGGCTTCATCGATACCGACATGACGCGCGCGCTCACGGACGAGCAGCGCGCTGCGCTTCTGACGCGCGTGCCGCTCAGGCGGCTTGGGAGCCCGGAGGACATCGCCGCGGCGGTGCTGTTCCTCGTCTCCCCGCAGGCGGGCTACATCACTGGCGAGACGCTGCACGTCAACGGTGGCATGTACATGCCCTGACGCAGCGTTGGCCGCGCGCCACATCCCGGTGCGGGAAGCGGGCACGCGCGGGTGGGTGCACGCCGAGTTTCGCCAGCAAAAACAACCACTCGCGTGGGCGTTTGCTGAGTGGCAGGTGCGGGGGTGTTCCCCTACAATACCGCGCCCGCTGTCCGGCTTAGCCGCAGCCGGCGGGCAGCTTTTGACCCCTAAACAGAGCCTACAAAGGACCAACCGCTAATGAGCACAGTCGAGCAGCAGGTCAAAGCCATCGTGGCCGAACAGCTGGGCGTCAAACAGGAACAGGTCACGAACGACGCTTCGTTCGTCGACGATCTGGGAGCCGACTCGCTCGACACCGTCGAGCTGGTGATGGCCCTCGAGGAGGAGTTCGAGATCGAGATCCCGGACGAGGACGCCGAGAAGATCACCACTGTCCACCAGGCCATCGACTACATCAACGAGCGCCGCGCCAAGAGCTGACGGCCAAGCGCGCTTCATACAGGAATCGTGTGAGCAAGCGCCGCGTCGTCGTGACGGGTCTCGGGGTGGTGTCTCCGGTCGGGAGCACCGTCCAGTCGGCGTGGGATGCGATCCTGCGTGGTGAGAGCGGCATCGGCCCGGTGACGCGCTTCGACGTCTCGGCGTTTCCGGTGCGTTTCGGCGGCCAGGTGCGCGACTTCGACGTCGCCCAGTATCTCGCTCCGAAGGAGGCGCGCCGCATGGACGAGTTCATGCACTACGGCGTCGCCGCCGGCGTGCAGGCCGTCGCCGATTCCGGCATCGATTTCAGCAAGTCCGACCCGACCCGCTGCGGCGCGGTGTGCGGCGCCGGCATCGGCGGCCTCTGGACCATCGAGGAAGAATTCAGCGAATACTTAAAGGCCAACAGTCCGCGCAAGATCTCGCCGTTCTTCGTGCCCGCGACCATCATCAACATGATCGCGGGCCATCTCTCGATCCGCTATGGACTAAAGGGCCCGAATCTCGGCGTGGTGACCGCCTGCACCACCTCGACGCACGCGATCGGTCTCGGCATGCGCGCCATCCAGTACGGCGATGCCGACGTGATCGTGGCGGGCGGCGGCGAGATGGCGACCACCCGCTGCGGACTCGGGAGCTTCGGCCAGGCCAAGGCGCTCTCGACCCGCAACGAGGCGCCGCAGGAGGCGAGCCGCCCCTGGGACAAGGACCGCGACGGCTTCGTGCTGAGCGATGGCGGCGGCGCGGTGCTGCTCGAGGAGCTCGAGCACGCGCGCGGGCGCGGCGCGCGCATCTACGCCGAGCTGGTGGGCTTTGGCATGAGCGGCGATGCGTTTCACATCACCGCGCCGCCGGAGGACGGGGAGGGCGCCATGATCGCCATGCGTAACGCGCTGCGCGACGCGGGCCTGAATCCTGGTGAAGTGCAGTACATCAACGCGCACGCGACCTCGACACCGCTCGGCGACAAGGCCGAGACGGTGGCGCTGAAGCGCGCCTTCGGCGAGTACGCCAAGCGCATCGCGGTCAGCTCGACCAAGTCGATGACGGGTCACCTGCTCGGCGCCGCCGGAGTGGTCGAGGCGATCTTCTCGGTGCTCGCGATCCGCGACGGCGTGGCGCCGCCCACCATCAACTACCGCACCCCCGATCCCGAGTGCGACCTGGATTACGTGCCGAACACCGCGCGGCGCATGCGGATCGACGTCGCCCTGTCGAATTCCTTCGGCTTCGGCGGCACCAACGGCTCGCTCATCTTCCGCCGCTTCGGCTAGCGCGGCGCGCGGCGCAGTCCACGGGCTTTCCGCTACGCACACGCCTCTCGTTCGCGAGCTCGACGTACCCCCGGCGGTGCTGCGCCGCCTGGCGGCGCTCGATCCTGCCCGCTATCCGATGCTGCTCGACAGCGCCGCCGCGGGACCTCTGGCTACCGCGACCGTGCTGCTGGCCGCGCCGCGCGCCTCGCTCTGGCTCTGCGCCGACGGGCGGCTCGGCGCCGATGGCACGCCGATCGAGGGCGGTACTTTCCTTGCGGCTCTCGAGAGCTGGTGGCGCCGGGAGGGCGAGGCCTGCCCGGGGCTGCGCGCTGCTGCCGCGCGGGTGCCCTTCACAGGGGGCTGGGCGCTCTATCTCGGCTACGAGCTCGCGCAGGAGGTCGAGTCCCGCCTCGCTCTGCCGCCTACGCCGCTCCCCTGGGTCGCGTTTGCGCTGCGCACGCCCTGCGCGCTGATCCACGAGCTCGCCACCGATCGGGTACTTGCGGTTGGCGAGGGCGATACCGCCGCGACGCTGGCACTCATCGCATCCGATGCGCACGCGGCCGCCGACCGTGCCGATCCCCCGGACACGCTCGAATTCCGCCCGGTGGCGGAGGAAGACCCGGCCGCTTTCCTCGCGCGGGTACGGCGGGCCAAGGAGTACGTGCGTGCGGGCGATATCTACCAGGCGAACCTCTCGCGGCCGTGGACGGTCGAGGTCGCGGGGGCGAGTCGCGGAGCGAAGGCGGCGGCGGCGCTCTATCGGCGGCTGCGCGAAGCGAACCCCGCGCCCTTCGCCGCTCTCGCGCAGTGGCGCGGGGCGACGCTCCTTTCCTCCTCGCCGGAGCGGCTGGTGAGGATCTCGGGACGGCGCATCGATACCCGCCCGATCGCCGGCACGCGGCCGCGGAGCCGCCGCCCCGGCGGCGATGCGGTCGAGATCCCGGAGCTCGTGATGCACCCCAAGGAGCGCGCCGAGCACATCATGCTGGTCGACCTCGAGCGCAACGATCTCGGGCGGCTCTGCGAGCCGGGGACGGTTGAGGTTGATGAGCTGATGCACGTCGAGTCCTACTCCCACGTGCATCACATCGTCTCGAACGTGACCGGGACGCTGCGCCCCGACGTCACCCCGGTCGGCGCGCTGCGCGCCGTTTTTCCCGGCGGCACCATCACCGGTTGCCCGAAGTTCCGCTGCATGCAGATCATCGCGGAGCTCGAGGGCGTGGGGCGCGGAGCCTACACCGGCTCCCTCGGATACCTCGGGCTCGATGGGCAGCTCGACCTCAACATCCTCATCCGCACCATGACGCTGACCGGCTCGGCGTTGGAGTTTCGCGCCGGCGCCGGCATCGTCGCCGACTCCGACCCCGAGCACGAGCTCGAGGAGACGCGCGCCAAGGCACGGGGACTGCTGCGCGCGCTCGGAGGGACGCATGGCGCCTGAGAGCGCGCCCGAGGTGGTGTGGATAAACGGGCGGCCGGAAGCCGTGCTCTCGCCCGTCGAGCGCGGGCTGCACTACGGCGACGGACTCTTCGAGACGATCGCCTGCCTCGCGGGGAGGCCGCGATTCCTCGATCTCCACCTCGAGCGCCTGGCGCGCGGCTGCGCGCGGTTCGGAATCGAATTCCCAGCCCGCGACCAGCTGCGCCATGAGATCCTCTCGCTGGCGGCCGGGACGCGGCGCGCCATCGTCAAGCTGCTGCTGACGCGTGGGCCGGCCGTGGCGCGCGGCTACCAGACGACCGGGTCCGAGCGGCCGACGCGCCTGGCGATCCGCTATCACTGGGGGGAGGAGGATCCGCGGCTCGCAGCCGACGGGGTGCAGGTGCGCACGGCGGCGCTGCGGCTCGCCGAAAATCCGGCGCTCGCGGGCCTGAAGCACCTGAACCGACTCGAGCAGGTCCTGGCCCGTCGCGAGTGGAGCGATGCCGCGATAGCCGAGGCGCTGATGTTCTCGAGCGGCGGAAGGCTGATCTCCGGAGTCATGAGCAACGTGTTTCTCATCGAGGGCGGAGTGCTGCGGACACCACGGCTCGATCGGTGCGGGGTCGCCGGGATCATGCGGCAGGTGGTGCTGCGCGAGGCCGCGCGCGCCGGTATCCGGGTCGAGGAGGCGGCACTCGAGGCGGAGGATCTCGCCCGCACGAGCGAGCTCTTCCTCACCAGCGCCCTGATCGGGCTGCGCCCGGTGCGCTCGCTCGACGGGCGGGCGTGCGAGGCCGGCTCTCTCACGCGCGAGCTCCAGCAGCGCCTCGCGCCACTGCTCGCCGGAGCGACCGATGGCTGACCGCGCCGAGCGCGTCCGCCGCTGGCTGCGCCGCGCGGGTTGGGGCGCCGTGCTCCTGGTGGTCGTGCTGGGAGTGGCCGCCACGCTCGTGCATGACTGGCTGAAGCGCGAGTACCTCTCGCCCGGCCCTGCCGCCGTGGCGTCGCGCATCCAGGTGGAGCCGGGGTCGAGCGTGCGGGCCGTGCTGGCGCGGCTCGAGACTCAGGGCGTCGTGCACAGCGCGCGCGCCGTGGTGTGGTATCTGCGCCTCCTCACCGAGCAGCCGCGGATGCAGGCGGGCACCTACGAGATCCCGCCGCACGCGAGCCCCGAGCAGATCATCACCATGTTCGAGGAGGGCAAGGTGCTGCTCGAGCAGCTGACGGTGGTCGAGGGCTCGAGCTTCGCCGACTTCCTCGACCTGCTCGCGCACGAGGCCGACGTGACGCACACGCTCGCCGGCAAGACTGCCGCCGAAGTGATGACCGCGCTCGGCCACCCGGGCGAGAACCCGGAAGGGCGCTTCTTTCCGGACACCTATCGTTTCGCGGCCAACACCACCGATGCGGTGATTCTCGGCGTCGCTTTCGAGAAGATGAGTCAGGAGCTCGCCGCGGCCTGGAGCGCGCGCAGCCCGAAGCTGCCTTTCGACAGCCCGACGCAGGCGCTGATTCTCGCCTCGATGGTCGAGAAGGAGGCGCAGCTGAAGTCCGAGCGGGGGCGCATCGCCGGAGTTTTCGTGGCCCGCCTGCGCAAGGGCATGCGGCTGCAGTCGGATCCGACGGTGATCTACGGCCTCGGAGCGCGCTACGACGGCCAGATCCATACCCGTGACCTGCTGACCGACACGCCCTACAACACCTACACGCGCGCGGGCCTGCCGCCGTCGCCGATCGCGCTTCCCGGGCGGGAGTCGCTGATCGCGGCGGTCCAGCCCGATGAGAGCGGCGAGCTCTATTTCGTCGCCAGCGGGCTCGGCGACGGGGCACACCACTTCTCGAAGACGCTGCAAGAGCATAATTCCGCCGTGAAAGCCTATCTCGGACGCCTGCGCCAGCAGCGCGCCGCAGCCCACGGGGCGGGTAACCGCCCGTGAACGGCCGGTTCATCACGCTCGAGGGCATCGAGGGCGCGGGCAAGTCGACGGTCGCCAAGTTCGTGCTGGCTTACCTCGCGCGGCGGGAGATTGCCGGGCGGCTGACGCGCGAGCCGGGGGGCACGCCGCTCGCCGAGCGCATCCGCCAGCTGGTGCTCGAACGGGGAGCCGAGCCCCTGTCCCCGGTGACCGAGACGCTCCTCATGTTCGCCGCACGCGACCTGCACCTCGAGCATGTCATCCGCCCGGCGCTCGCGCGCGGGGAGTGGGTGGTGTGCGACCGCTTCACCGATGCGACGCGCGCCTATCAGGGGAGCGGGCGGGGCGTCGACCGGGAGCTCATCGAGGCGCTCGCCGCCGCGGTCCACGGCGGGCTGGCCCCCGACTGCACGCTGCTGCTCGATCTGCCGGTGAGCGTCGGGCTCGCGCGGGCGCGGGGCCGGGCGCCAGGAGACTCGGATCGCTTCGAGGCCGAGACCCAGGCGTTCTTCGAGAAGGTGCGCGCCGGCTACCTCGAGCTCGCGCGCCGCGAGCCCGGGCGCTTTCACGTCATCGACGCGGCGGCCCCGCTCGCTGAGGTGGAGGCGCGGGTCGAGGGCATTCTCGAGGAACTCGAGTGAGCGATTCCGCGACCGTCACGCCGCCCTGGATCGCGCCAGCGACGGCGGCACTCTCGGCCGCCCGCCGCTCAGGACGCCTGCCCCATGCGCTCCTCATCCACGAGGCACCCGGCGCCGGCGGCGACTGGCTGGCGCACTGGGCCGCGCGCCTGGCGCTCTGCGAGCGTGCAGGGGACGCGCCCTGCGGCCAATGCGGGGCCTGCCGCCGGGTGCTCGCCTGGCAGCATCCGGACCTCACCTTGGTGGCGCCGCTCGAGGACTCGCGCCAGATCCGCATCGAGCAGCTGCGCGACCTGGCAGCGGATCTCGCGCTGACGAGTCACGCGGGAGGTTACAAGGTCGGCATCCTCACGCCGGCCGATTCCATGAACCGCTTCGCCGCCAACGCCCTGCTGAAGACCCTCGAGGAGCCACCGCCGCGGACTCTGCTCGTGCTGGTGGCGACGCAGCCCTCGAAGCTGCCGCCGACCGTCCTCAGCCGCTGCCAGCGGCTCAGCGTTGGTGCGCCGGCGCGCGCCGAGGCCGTCGCCTGGCTCACCGAAGTGCGTGGCAAGGGCGCCTGGGACGCGGCGCTCGAGACGGTGGGGGAGGCACCGATGCTGCTGCTGCAGGCGGATCCGGAGCCATTGGCGCAGATCGGCGACGAGATGCGCCGCACGCTCGATGCCGTGGCCGCGGGCCGGGCGGACCCGCTCGCGACCGCGGAGCGCTGGGCAAAGAGCGAGCTGCCGCTGCGCCTGCGGTGCTTTGAGAATTGGCTCACAGAACGTATCCGTCGCGGCCAGGGCGCGGGCAACTTAATGCCAGAAGTGCGTGCTGGCCCCTACTTGCCAGGGCCCCAGCCGTTCTTGAATATACGCGGGCTGTTCGGGCTCCTGGACGAGGTCCGGGAGCTAAGGACTGCGCTCGATGTGGCGCTTAACCGCGCACTGGCGCTCGAGGCTCTGTTACGACGGCTGGCACCCCGGGGTGCCGGGGTCGCAGCATAAGGAACAGGGATGCACGCACGACCGGTACAAGCAGCGGGTGGGGAAAGGGCCGTGAGAGCGGGCGCGAACAAGCCAGGTCTGTTGACGCTCACCATCAAGGACAAGAGCGCGCTGTATCTTGCCTACATGCCGTTCGTGAAGAACGGCGGACTGTTCATTCCCACCAACAGCAACTACCGCCTCGGCGACGAGGTGTTCATGCTGCTGAACCTCATGGGCGAGGACGAGAAGCTGCCCGTGGCCGGTCGCGTCATCTGGGTGACCCCCAAGGGCGCGCAGGGCAAGCGCACCGCCGGCATCGGCGTGCAGTTCAGCGAGCAGGATCGCGGCCAGACTCAGAAGAAGATCGAGACTTACCTGGCCGGCGCCCTGTCGGGCGATAAAGCCACCCATACCATGTAGCTGCACGGCGCGCTCCGCGCCGCGGATCCGCGCGCGTTATTTGCCCGCAGGCTTGGGTTGCGGCGCGGCAGCGGCGCGTGGCGCGGTGCTCCCGTTCGAGAGTCCCCCGGTGAGCACGTAGGCATCGAACCCCCGCTCGACCATCAGGTAGGCGGCGGCTGAGCTGCGCCGCCCGGTGTCGCAATAGACCACGTAGGGCACCGCGGGATCGAGCGTCGAGAGCTTGAGGCGGATGAGATAGAGCGGAATGTTGAGAGCGCCCTCGATCGCGAGCGTCTGATGCTCGCTCGGCAGCCGTACGTCGAGCCAGCGTCCGCCCTTGGCGATGATCTCGCTCGCCTGGTCGCGGCTCACCCACTGCAGCAGCGGCTCGTTCATCAGCTCGCGGAAGTCTTCCTTCTTCAGGCGCATCAGCACGCCGTCGCTGATCATGGTGACGGTGGCGTTGCGCTTGGCCTCGGCGATCAGCGCCTCCTCGCCGAAGGTGTCGCCGACGCCGAGCTCGGCGAGGCGGATGCCTTCCTGCTTGAGCGGCGTCTCGCGCGACACCGCGCACTTGCCGCTCACGATGATGTAGAAGTAGTCGCCCTCGCCGCCCTGCTTGATGATGACTTCGCCGGCCTTGGTCGGCATGCGCTGCAGCCGCTGGAAGATCGCCTGGATGTTGGCGGGCGGAATGCGATGGAACGCCTTGGTCTGCAAGAGCGTCGTCATCCAGTCGTCGGAGCCGGCGTTCTGCAGCTGCGCCTGCAGCTCCGCGACCTCGTAAGTGCCGGTCTGGTCCCAGGTGATCATCACGTCCAGCAGGTCGCTGTCGATCGAGAGGTAGGTGACGTCGCCGCGGGCGCGGGCGCCCACGCGGCGCGGCAGCTGGGGATAGAGGGGGTTGCGCGCCTCCGGAGTGCCGCCGCGCAGCGTCGCGACGGTGCGCTCGCCCTCGTTGATCTCGAGCGTGCCGGTGACCAGCCAGAAGGTGCGCTTGTCGGTGTCACCCTGGTCGAACATCAGGCGCCCGGAGCTGAGCGTGCGCACGGTGATTTTCTTCGCCAGCGCCGCCAGGTTCTCGCGCTTCATCCCGTCGAGGGGCGCAAACGCCTTGAGCACCTGCACGCTGGTTTCGCGCTCGTCCGCCATGGACCCCCGAAGCCGACCGCTTAAGTTAAGGTGGGCCGCGCCGCTAACGACCGCGGCGCAACGCCGGCTCGATGGTAGCACACGGCCCCGCCGGCTCCGCGCGCAGCGGTCTCACGGTTTCGGAGCGGCCCCGATGAGTGGCCAGCCCGCATCCGGCCGGAAGCGCGGACCGTGACGTGAGCTGAGCTCCTCGAGGCGTGTCACGATCGCGGCGGCTCCGCGGGCACGGGCATAAGCGAGCGGCCCGCCCCGGAAGGGAGCAAAGCCGGTGCCGAAGATCACCGCGGCGTCGGCGAGATCGGCGTCCTCCACCACGCGCTCGCGCAGGCACGCGACGCACTCGTTGACCAGCACGAGGATCAGCCGATCCTCGAGATCCTCCGGCGCCGGGGCGCCGCCGCCGCTCTTCACGGGCTTG
The DNA here is from genome assembly GCA_035624075.1 of Steroidobacteraceae bacterium. Taxonomy (GTDB): domain Bacteria; phylum Pseudomonadota; class Gammaproteobacteria; order Steroidobacterales; family Steroidobacteraceae; genus 13-2-20CM-66-19. Next base: position 17,078 of record DASPSF010000108.1, read on the forward strand.
CCATCCCGCCAGACGTAGAAGCCCTCGCCAGTCTTTTTGCCGAACTTTTTCGCGGCGAGCAGCGCCGCCAGGCGCGGCAGCTTCGGCTCCGGCCGGCCGAGCTCGCGCGCGATGATCTCGCCGACGTGCGCCCCGACGTCGAGTCCCACGACGTCGGCGAGCTCGATCGGCCCCATCGGCATGCCGAAGCGCACCGCGGTCCGGTCGATCGCCGCAAGCGAGATCCCTTCCTCGGCGGCGTACATGGCCTCGTTGATGTAGGGAGTGAGCACGCGGTTCACCATGAAGCCCGGCGCGCTGCGGCAGGGCACCGGCAGCTTGTCGAGCCGCCGTGCGAAGGCGGTGGCGGCCTGCACGGCGGATGCGTCGGTGTCGTCGGAGTGCACGATCTCGATGAGCGGCATCTGCGCCACCGGATTGAAGAAGTGCAGGCCGACCAGGCGCTCGGGGCGGGCCAGCCGATCGGCGAGCGGCTCGAGCATGATGCTGGAGGTATTGGTGGCGAGCAGGGCGCCGGGCTTCATGCGCGGCTCGAGCCGCGCGTACAGCTCGCGCTTGGCGTCCAGGTTCTCGAAGATGGCCTCGATCACGACATCCGCCTGAGGCACGCCGTCGCCCGGCACGTCGGCGCGCAGCCGCTCGCGGGCGGCCGCGTTCTTGGCCGGGTCGCGCACGCGCCGGTCGAAGAGCTCGGCGGCGCGCTTGAGCGCAGGCTCGATGTACTCGGTCGCCCGGTCCTGCAGCGTGACCGTGAAGCCGCGCAGTGCCGACCAGGCGGCGATATCGCCGCCCATCACCCCGGCGCCCACCACGTGCACGTGGCGGATCTCGAGCGGGCTCTTGCCGCCCGCGTTCTTCAGGCGGTCCTGCAGCAGGAACACGCGCACCAGGTTGCGCGAGGTCGGCGTCGTGAACAGGTGCGCGATCGAGCGCGCCTCGGCCTCGTAGGCGGCGGCTCCGCGGGCGCCGTGCCGCGCCCAGAGCTCGATGATGGCGTACGGGGCCGGGTAGTGATCGGGCGGAGCGCGGCGCGCCACCTGCGCAATGAGTGAGCGGCGCACCAGCGGACGCAGCGGTGCCGAGGACAGCAGCCGCTCGAGCAGCGGCGCCCGGCGCGGCGGCGGGCTCTTCAGCACCAGCGCGCGCGCGGTGCTGCGCAGCTCGGCCTCGGAAGTCAGCGCATCGACCAGGCCCAAGCGGCGCGCCTTGTCGGCCCGCACCGGCTTGCCGGTCAGCATCAGCTCCATCGCGGCGCGCACCCCCGCCACCTGTACGCTGCGCACCGTGCCGCCGAAGCCCGGGTGGATGCCGAGCTGCACCTCGGGCAAGCCGAGCGACAGCCGCTCGTCGCCCACCGCCACGCGGTAGCGGCAGGCGAGGGCGAGCTCGAGCCCGCCACCGAGCGCGAAGCCATGGATCGCGGCCACGCTCGGACAGGGGAGCGCTGCCAGACGGTTGAACACCTGCTGGCCGCGGTGGATGAGCAGGTAGCCGCTGTCGGCATCGGCGACGGCGGTGAATTCGCGGATGTCGGCGCCGGCGACGAAGCCGCTCTTCTTGCCCGAGAGCACCACCAGTGCCCGCGGCGGCTCCTTCTCGAGCGCGGCGAGCAGGCCGTCGAGCTCGAGCAGCACCGAGCCGGAGAGCACGTTGGCGGACGTGCCGGGCTTGTCGAGGGTGAGCCAGGCGACGCCGTCGGCGTCCCTCTCCAAGCTCCAGTTGCGCGCGGTGTCGTTGCTCATGGGTACAGCTCTAGGCGGCCGAGGCCGCGGTGTTTTCCTTGCCGGCACCGCGGCGGGCGGTGACCTGGAAGTCGCACACCAGCGGGCGATGATCCGAGAAGCGCACGTCGGGCACGCGGAAGCCGCTGACCTCGATCCCCTCGCTCACCAGCACGAAGTCGAGCTCGATGCGCGGCACGCGCGCCGGGAAGGACGGCAGCCCCGCCGTGTTGGCGCTGCGCAGCCCCGCGGCGCGCATGAACAGGAACAGCTCGTGCGTGCCCCAGAAGGTATTGAAGTCGCCGGCGACGATCACCGGCTTGGCCGACTGCACCACCAGGTCGTGGAGCGAGCGCAGCTGGTACTGGCGGTGGCGGAATTTCACCGACAGGTGCACGAGGAACACGCACACGTCGGTGAGCTCGAGCTCGATGATGAGGCGCTTGATGCCGGTGTCGAAGTAATGGAAACGCTCGCCGGCCACGTTCGGGCCCGACAGGAACGCGTTGGCCTGCTTGCGCACGATCGGCATGAAGGTGTTGATCGAGCCGCTGCGGTACTTGCACTGGAAGGTCGAGTAGTGGCCGAGCTCGCGGGCGATGTGCTCGGCCTGGTTCAGCATGCCGGTGCGGATCGAGCCGGTATCGACCTCGATGAGGCCGACCACGTCGGGCTGCTCGGTGCGGATGAATTCGGTGATGCCGTCGAGCACCCGGCGGTTGCTGCGCAGGTAGCCGGCGCCAGGCACCGGCAGATGAAACGCCGGCCCGGTGCCGGTGGCATAGCGGATGTTGTAGACGAGCAGGCGCACGGTTAAATGGCACGCGTCACGGCCGACGAGGGCGGCATTCTATCCCGCAGGCAGCTGTCGTGCGGCGGCGACTCCGGGTTCGCGCCCTTGCGCTCTGCGTCCCGTGTGCGAGACTTGGCTTGGGCGCCACCCGCGTGCCCCCGAGGGGGTTTCCGATGTCGCAAGCCAACCCTGTGCGTCTGTTCGTTACGCATGCCTGGGAGAACAGCGACGACTATCTGCGCGTGTTCGAGTACCTCGAGAGCGCGCGCAATTTCTTCTACAAGAACTACAGCACGCCGGACAAGCGCCCGACCGGGGACAAGGAAGCCCTGCGCGAGGATCTGCGCCGGCAGATCGCCCCGGTGGAGGCGGTGATTGCGCTCTCGAGCCTGTACGCGGCGCAGCCGGATCTGCTTACCTTCGAGCTGCTGTACGCGCAGGCGAACCACAAGCCCGTGCTGCTGCTCAAGCCCTTCGGCGGCAAAGGTGAGGCCCCCAAGGCAATCCTCGATATCGTCGACGAAGTGGTGGCGTGGGATGAGCGGGCGCTGGTGGACGCGATCCGGCGCCAGGCGCGTCACGAGGAGACGACGCGCTTCGACACCATCGAGTTCAAGCTCGATTAAGCCCCGACCGAGATGACCTGCGAAGCGCCGTTCTTGGCGCGCGCGCCCGCGGCATGTCCGTTGAGGAACGCCACGCCGTTGCTCTTCGCCAGTGCGTGCGCCTCGTCCGTGGCGCACTCGCGCACGATCGCGGCGAACAGGCGCACCACGCTGCAGGCGAGCTCGTCGGCCTCGCTGCTCGACATCTTGCGCACCGTGGCGCGCACCGCGTCCTCGCCGCGCAGCGGACGCTCGCGCGTCAGCGCATCGTGGCAGGCACGGAAGTCCTCGCGCAGTGCCTGCGGAAGATCCTCCGCGCGCACATAGGCGAGATGATTGCGATAGGCCTCGGCGAGCCGATCCTTGATCGGTCCCGATCGTGCGAGCGATAGAGCGGCCCCCTCAAGCTGTTCCCACGTAGTGCTCATCACTACCTCGTAGAGCGCCTCCCGCTTCTCCGGTTCGAACCCCTGCGAGGTCCGCGCGGCGGGTCGGCGTCGGTCAGTTCTTGTTATGCGGTACTCAAATCCAAGCACACTCAAGCGGCTGCAGCCGAAATATAGCTCAGACTCTAGGAAAAAAATATGGTGAATCGGTGACCAATTGGTGACGGCGGAAAGCGCCTCCGCCGTCTGAAGCATGCGTAAGGAGCGGCGGGCGTGAGCCCCGGGCGCGAGTGCAAGCGCTCAGCGCTCTATTAGAATTCACATGAGGAAAGTTCCTCATGTGTCAGCTTTTATTAAATTAATTAGACCAGCAGTATGCAGATCCGCCGGTGCCTGTGGCGTATTGCTGGCCCGTCGAGTCGACCGCGAACGCGGTGCACTGCAGATCGTTGACCTGACTCGTGCCCGGGACCGGGGTGGCGACCAGGGTGTAAGAGGGCGCGGCGGGGGGATTGGGCATCCCGAGGCCCGCGGTGCAGGCGCCCGAGGCGGGTGAGCACACGGTCAGGTAGTAATAGCCGCTTCCGATGGGGTTCCCGACGCCGAAGCCCGTATAGCCGAGGTTTCCGGCTAGGTTGGTATAGGCCGTGCCGTTGGTGCTGAAGAAGCTCTCCTCGCGTCCGGCGAGATCGAGGAGGGCCGTCTTCGCCTCCGTGCGGCGCGACTGGCGCACCTGGGTCATATAGGAGGGGACCGCGATCGTAAGCAGGATGGTCACGATCACCACCACGACCATCAGCTCGATCAGGGTGAACCCCGCCTCACGCGTTCCGGGTCGCAACTCCATGGTACCTCCGCGTTAACGCCGCTCGACCCAGTTGATGCGCCGGCCGGTCGTGTTCGGCGGCAGGTTCAGTCCCAGCGTTCCGCTCTGGATCGCACTGTTTGCAGCGCCGGTCTGGTTGGTCTCGTAGATCAGGTACATGGTGCCGGAGCTGTTGCCCGTGATGAACGAGCTGCCGGTCGCATTGGTCTGCATGCCGATGGCATTCGCGTCCAGGTACGCGGGGTTGGTATTGACCACCGGATTCGCCGCCTCGCTCGGTGGCAGGAACACCTGATTGAAGGCCGTGCCCGTCATAGCGTTGAACACGTAGGTGAAGCCCGTGTCGTTGGGAATCGCGCACGAGGTCGGATCGTTCGCTGCCGGCACGATGGAGTTGACCGTGAGCGCCTGCTGCACCAGCTCCGGATTGTAGATGACCTGCTCGTTGGTGCCGGGCAGGTTCAGGTACCAGCCGTACGCGGTGTTGACGCTGGCGCCGCCGGAGCACGTGGTGGTCCCCTCCCAGCAGACCGTCTGCGGGCTCCCCATATCGACGTCGGTGGTCGCCGCATTGATGGTCGCCGTCTGCTGCTGGAGGTTCGCCTGCTGGACCGAGTTGCCGGTGAGTCCGGTGGGCGTGGTGAGCGCCGCGTACTGAATCGCCGACATGCTGTTCCAGCCGTTCAGGTTCCAGTCCCACACGCCGTAGAGGGTCTGGGTCCCGGTCGCGTAGGTGGCGGGATTGAGGTTGGTGAGCGGGAACTTCTCGCCCGTGCCAAACAGCAGCATCAGGTACTGGCCCATGCCGGTATACGGAGAGCCCGAGGCGGCGACGATCGCCGTGGTGATCGGCTGCCCGGCGGGCGCTTTGAACAGCGGGCCCGGCGTGACCGCCCAGTTGCTCGGATTGTTGCTGGTGAGGTCGAAGCGCCACAGGTTGCCCTGCAGGTCGCCGGCGTACACGTAGTCGGTGATGTGGTCGCCGTCGAGGTCCACCGGCGAGGCGAAGGCGATGCCGTTCGGGCTCGCCGCGCTGCCGGTCGAGGTGCTCAGGTAGTAGAAGGTCGTGGTGCTCGTGGTCGGATTGATCGTCATGATGTAGATGCCGGCATCGCCGCTCGTGCTGCCGAGGCCGTTGCCGAAGATCACAGCCCAGTCGCCGTTGTGCAGGCGGCGGATCTCCGGCGTGCCATAGGTGTTGCCGAGGTTGTTGCCGCAGTTGGCGCCACCATTGGCCGTCGTGGTGCCGGCGCACGCGAGGGTCGTCGGCGTCCACTCGCCGATGACCAGACTCCCGGCGTTGGCCTCGGCAAAATTGGTCGGGTTGGTCACATCGAGAGCGTAGATGGCCGCGCCGCCGGGGCCGAGGCCGCCGACGACCCAGCTGTGCCAGGCGTTGCCGTAGAACAGATCGCCGGTGCCCGGGGTCGCATCCACGTAGAACGCGTGGCCGTACTGGCTTCCCGAGAAGTCGATGCTGGGATTACTCGTGCTGTGGATGGTCTGCAGCACCGCGCCGGGCATGTAGGCCAGCACTTCCTGGCCATCGTTCGGCGTCACGGTGCCCGTGCAGGTCGACGAGCTGGAGCAGAAGGTGCCGTTCGCGTTGTAGGAGCCGCTGCGGAAGCCATGCAGCAGGCCGTCGTTGGCACCCGTATACACCACGTTCAGGCGAGTCTCGTTCGCCTGCGTGTACTGGATGTAGGTCGGGTTCCCGGCGTTGTTCTCCACATTGATCGCGGTCGGATAGAGGCGGTCATTCCAAGTGGCCGTATAGGGAGCGTCCGGCGGGCCGACCCAGGCGGGGCTCGAGTCGATGATGTCCCCGAGCACGCTGTCGCGGGCGCGGAACAGGCCGATGGACTGCGAATTGATCTCGCAGCTGCGATCGCCGCGCAGGTAGCTCGTGCGGTCGGTCGGAGCATAGGGGGTCGAGGAGTTGCAGCTCGCGGTGGTCACGTCGCCCAGGTCGATGACCCCCTGCAGCGCGGTCGGCAGGCTGTTGTACTCGAACGGAATGCCGGCGCTGCCGCTCCAGGTGAGGATGGTGCGGCTCGTCGGTGCCTCGGCCGCGGTCGGACCGGCGACTCCGGTGGTCGGGCAGGTGGTGCTGCCGGCGACGCCGGTGAGGACGCACTCCGCGTCCCAGTTGGCGGTCGCCGCCACGACGACGTTGCCGTACTGGTCGAGGCTGAGCGAGCTCGCGGTCACGCGGCCAACCCAGTTGTTCGGGTTGTAGAAGGCGAAGTACGCCTGGGCGCCGGTCTCGAGCTTGGCCGACTGGCGCTCACTCGCGCCGGCGGAGCTCGAGGCCGTGGTCTCGGGTTGCGCCTTGAAGCACAGAATCTCGTGCACGTTGGTGCCGCCGCCGCTCGAGCCGGCGAAACCGAAGAGGAAGTTGGCCGGCAACGGCCCGTTGGAGGCACTGATGCTCTGGCTCTTGATGACCTGTTGGTACGCCCCGCCGTTGATGCTGTAGGAAAGACTCAGAAGCCCCGCCTGCGAGATCTTCAGGTCGTAAAAGATGGGTACGGCCGGATTCGCGGCCGCCGGGTTGCGGCTCATGGCGCTCTCGTTGGCGATCTTCGTGCCCGCGGGCAGCACGGCGTACGCATTCGGGATCGCGTCGTAGTCGAGGATCGGCGGAATGTTGGCCGAAGCGAGGCCGGTGTTCAGGGAGCTCGTAAGCTCCGTGGCTCCGACCGCAGTCGCAGTAGAGTTGGTGCTGCCAACGGTGTAGTAGTACAGCTGGCCTGTCTGGCAGGTGTACTGCACGGCCCAGTAGGAGTCCGGATGCGCGGTGCTCGGATTACTCGCGGTCGGATTCTGTGGCGGGTTGACGGTCGCCGGATTGGGTGCTCCCTGAGTCGGAGAGGCTGCAGTGGGCGCACCGCCTGCGCTTTGCGTGGGCGTGTACGCCGTGCCGTTGGAGGTTGCGGCAGAAGTGGCCGCCGACGGGCTACCGCTGCTGCAGGTGTTGTTGCCCGCGTTGTAGGTCGCGCCAGTGGTGCAGCATTCGCCGTTATCGCCCGCCACGTAGGCCGCCTTCCCGGCGGGGCACTTATAGCACTCACCGCCCGCAGGTGCCGACCCGCTGGCATCGTAGGTGTACCCCGCGGCGCATTTCTCGCACTTGTCGTTGGTGCCGTTCCAGGTGCCGGCGCTGCAGGCGCCCGCGCCCGTGCAGGTGCCCACGCCACCGCTGTTGGTCCAGGTGCCGCCTGCGCAGGTTTCGCAGGCGTTCTCGGCCGCGTCCCAGCTGCCGCTCGAGCAGACCGAGCAGGTGTTGCTGGTGGAGTCGTAGCTGCCGCTCGAGCAACTCTGGCAGGTCTGCGTGCTTGCGTCGTAAGTCTGGCCGTTCGGGCAGCTGTTGCAGGTGTTGGTGGTCGCGTCGTAAGTCTGGCCGTTCGGGCAGCTGGTGCAGGTGTTGCTGGCGGCATCATAGGAGCCGCTCGAGCAGCTCTGGCAGGTCATCGTGGTCGGGTCCCAGGTCTGGCCGTTCGGGCAGCTTTCGCAGGTGTTGTTGCTGGCGTTGTAGGTGACGCCGCTCGCGCACTTCTCGCACTGATTGGTGCTCGAGTTGTAGCCGTACCTCGTACCCGTGGTGCATATCTCACACGAGCCGGTGCTGGCGTTGTAGACGCCGCCGCCGTTGGTGCACGAGGTGGCGAGTCCGGCCGGGTAGTAGGGCGCGGGCGGATTGGCGGGGCTCGCGCCATAGGCGCCGGTGAGGGTCGCCCAGGCGACGTTGCCCGCGCCACGCAGTCCGATGCGGCCGGGCTGAAAGAATCCGCCGGTCGCCGTGTTGTCGTGATAAGTGTTGCCGTCTACGACGCTGCCCGTCTCCGTCAAGGTGTTCTTCCAACCGTTCAGGAAGTTGCCGTACTCATCGATGCCGAGCCCGATGTAACCGCCGATGAGGCCGTTATACGGGTAGTTTTGGTTTGAGCAGGTGTAAGCGAGGCTTCCGCCCCAGGAGCCGATGCCGTTGCCGTTGCCGCTCGGCGTGCCGGTAAGGATCGCAGTGTTGAGCTGACTCGCGTCCATCAGGTAAAAACTCATGCCGTCGGCGCCGTCGCTGTAGCCGACGTTGTTGCCGTTGAGGGAGTTGCCGCGATAGCTCACGGTCTTGAACGTGACGGCGATCCCCTGTCCGGTAGGAAAGGGAGTTGTCGAGATGATGGCGCCGTTCTGGTTGAACCCGCCGGAGTATGCGGTGCAGGTTCCGGGAGGGCTGGTCGACGACGGGCTGGTGCACCAGGAACCGTTGGTGAAGCGCAGTGCGCCATGCCCTGTGGGGTCTTTGAGCGTCTGGCTGTTACCCGCAACGCCATTCCAGCCGCCTACCAGGGGCTCGTTATAGTAGATCGGTCCGGAGCCGCCCGTGGCGATCGCGACGCAGCCGGGCATCTGGCCGGCGGAGCCCGCGGAGGGCTCGACTCCCACCGCGGTGCCGGCCGTGAGACAGGCGCCGTTCAAGAAGTACCAGCTGTTGGTGGTCGAGGTGCCGGTGAAGTCTTCGGTGACCGTCGTCTGCGCCGGTGCGGCCAGCGGCAGCACCAGGGCGGCGACGGAGGCCAAAGCGACTAAGAGGCTGTTGCGGTTCATAACCCACTCCGGGGGACGACCCCCTGCGCAATTTCGTAGATGCTCTCGACGACGGCGACCGTGTTGGTCGAGCCGGCGTACGCATAGGCGTCAATCTGATAGACCTCGCCCTGGGCGTCCCCAGCCGCGCCGAGGTCGGCGATGTAGTACATCGGCCTGGAGATATAGTTGGGATCGTTGGGGGTGGGGGTCGCCGACGCAATCCCCGTGACGTTCATGCCGGTGGGGGTGAAGTAAGTGCCGACGAGATTGCCGCCGACGGTCCACGGAACGCTCTGCTGGAGATTCGTGATGGTGCCGATCAAGCCAGGCGCCTGTGACGGTAACCCGTAGAGCGCATTGGAGCAGATCTGCCCCTCATTGAGGTTGCCGTTGGGCGGCACGGCCTGTCCCGTGCAGATGGTGTCGCCGGTGGCGACATTGGCCATCAGCCACCATTCGGCGTACTGCAGGGCGCTGTTCGCGGCGTGAAACGCGCGCTCCTTCTCGCGCACGTTGCCGGCGATCTTCTCCTGAATCGGGAAGCTGCGGAACATGCTGAGCGCCAGGATGGTGATGATGATCAGCAGCAGCAGCGCGGAGATCAGCGCGACGCCGCGCTGCGCGCCGGCGGTCATGGGCGAGACCCGCTGCATCTTGCCGATCGCCTGCATCACGTGTAGTCCCCTGCGCGTGCCATCACCTGGATAACCCGCTCGTAAGTGATGTACTGAGGCTGCTGGACCGGCTGGTTGGGCGTACCGAACAGCGGATTGAGAAAGGTCACGACCAGTCTCACGGCGCTGACCTGCAGCCAGTCGGGCGAGACAGTCGGCGCAAGCGGCATGGCGTTCGCCTGCTCGTAGGTGTCGACGTTGTAGTTGGAGTACGGGACCAGGCGCTTGACGCCGTAGTAGACCTGCAGGCTCGCCACCCCGTTCACCAGAATCATAGGCGCGCCGGCGGGCGCCCCGCCGGGAGTGAGCAGCTGGCAGACGAGCTGATTGTTGCCGTTCACATAGAAGGTGTTGATGTACACCTGATCGGGGCCGACGGCCGTATTCGGTAGGCCGGAGCAGTTGATGATCTGGTCGCCGATGGCCGTGCGGAAGCGCACCGAGATCTTGTCACCCGGGGCCGGCCAAGGCGCGCCCTGGACGCCGGAAAACGCCTGTCCCGCGGCGCCGAATCCGTCAGCCGCATCGAGCGGCAACGCGCTGAAGACGGTGTCGCCGGTCGGGTTATCGTAGTAGCCGCCGGACTGGATGACGTCCGTGAGCAGCGTGATCGCAAATCGCTGCTGGTCCTGCAGCTGCACATTCGCGGTCTGCTGGGCGTAGGTTCGGCGCACGTTCTGCACGATGGTGACCAACCCGCCGAGCAGGAACAGCGCGATGGAGATCGTCACCATCAGCTCGACGAGCGTAAAGCCGCGCTGAGCGCGGGCTCGGATGTGCAGGGTGGGGCGCGCGGGGCTCATGGCTCGACGTAGAGGGTGTAGAAGTCACACGCGTTGGCGATCGGGCAGGGGTTCTGCGCGCTCGCCGCCGCAATCGTGGGGTCGACAATTGCCTGCGACTGCTCCGACGAGTTGATCGTGCCGGTCTGCTCCGTCCACCACATCTGGATGATGCAGCTCGGCGGCTGCACGAGGCCCTGGCAGGTGATCGTGGCCGTGAGGTTCGGAAGCAGGTCGGCGCTGGCGCCGGCCGTGAGGATCATATGGTCGGCCCAACGCTGGACGTCCCAGCCCGCCAGCGTTGCCGGGGCGGGGCAGGCAGGCACCACGCCCGCGCTGGTGGCGATGCAGAGTCCGTCGGCGGCGGCGCCGGGGGCGAAGCCCGCGGGTGTGATCGTGATCCCTGCGGCTGTGACGGTGCCGCTCGGGATACTGATCTGGATAGGCGAGTCCGCCACCGCCGCGGCGCTCGCCCAATACGCCCGGTTGGAGTGGATGGCCGAGGCGAGACTGGCCGCTTCGAAGGCCGCGATGGCGCGCAGCCGCGCCATGTTCGTGCTCGACACCGCGAGCGCCTGCATCTTGGCGATGCCGAGGAGACCCACGCAGATCACCACCACCGCCACCATGATCTCGACGAGGCTGAAGCCGCGCACGTTCGCGCGGGCCCCGGGAGAGCGTACAGGCGCTGGCCACCTCACGGGCAAACTCCCACGAAGGTGAGGATCGGAGCCGTCGCGGGCTCGACCTGGATATTTCCCTGGGCGGAAATCGACATACAGCGCGTCCAGGCATTGTTCTGAGTCTGGTCCTGCAGGTCGAGCTGCGTGGCTCCGAAGCCGACGCCGTTACTGGCCTGCGCGAATCCCTCGCGGTTGAAGACGAATGAGCTGACGGGATTGGCGCCGGCCGGTGCGGCGAAGGTGTCGGTGCTCGTGAAGGTTGCCTGCACGTGCAGAATCGAGGCGGGGGGCGAGTCGGCCGCTCCGGCGCCGTTCGGGTCGGGGAATACGATCCAGCCGTTCTGCCAGCTGAAGGCGCCGGAGCAGGTCAGGCCGTCGGAAGAGACGCAGACCGCGACGGGCTGCCCTTCTTTGATCGCTTCGGCGCGCGCGTACATCAGATCGCCCACCAGCGAGTTCATCTCCGCGGAGAGCCGGTACGAGTTGGTGATGTACTTGTAAGAGGGCACGCCGACGCCGAGCAGGATGGCGACGATCGTCACCACCACCAGCACCTCGGTTAGCGTGAAACCTGTTTGCCCCCTCTTCATGCGGCGGCAATTTAATGGAGAAAAGAGCTTGCGGAAGCGGTATTGCGTCACATCCGCCCGGGCGGTCCGACGGACGGTTCCGGGCGGGCTACGGGCGGTCGGGTAGAGTGCACATAACGCCAGATGCCGTCGCTACTTATGAGCGGGGCAGGGGGATCTCGTGAGCGTTGCGCGCTTCAGTCTTTCAGCGTGCGGGTCTCTTCTCCTGCTGGGGGGCTCGTGTGTCGCGGAGCCGGTATCGCAGGACCCGAGGCTGGCGGTTGCCGTTGCTTCCATCGAGTCCACCATCATGAAGAGCGGCGCGGACGTCGCGGTGGCCTACCAGCGGCTCGATGGCCGCGCGAGCTGGTACCTAAAGCCCGATGAGCCGTTTCACGCCGCCAGCACCATGAAGGTGCCGGTCCTGATCGAGCTCTACCACCAGGCCCACCAGGGAAAGCTGCGGCTCGACGACACCCTGGTAATAAAGAACGAATTCTCGAGCCTCGTCGATGGCTCGCGTTATGCGCTCGAAGCGTCCGATGACTCGGAGGCGGACCTGTACGGCGTGGTCGGCAGCACCCGCACACTCGCGCAGCTCTCGGAGCTCATGGTCACCGTGAGCAGCAACCTGGCGACCAACCTGCTGATCGAGCGCCTCGGGGTCGGGAACATCCAGCAGGGCGTGCATGCGCTCGGGGCCGACGGCATGAAGGTGCTGCGCGGAGTCGAGGACGGGAAGGCCTTCAAGGCAGGCCTCAACAATACGACGACGGCGCGCGCGCTGGCGCGGCTCATGGAGGCCATCGCCAGGGGCGAGGCGGTAGACGGGTCATCCTCGGGCGCGATGCGCGAGATCCTCGAGCGGCAGACCTTCAACGATGGCATCCCCGCGGGGCTTCCCGCAGGCACACGAGTGGCGCACAAGACGGGCGAGATCACGCGGATTCAGCACGATGCGGCGATCGTTTACGCGCCGCGGCCGTTCGTGCTGGTGATTCTCACCCGCGGGATCGAGGATTCGAAGCAGAGCTCCGCGCTGATTGCGACCATCACGCGGGAGCTGTATCCGGCTACCCAGTGACCGGGAGAGCTTGAGGGACACGGACCGCGGCGCGATACTCGTCGGGACCCGAGCGAGGGGGCAAGAAGAACTAAGAACAAGCCAGGAGCGAGCCATGTCCATGAGAACCAAGCTTATTTGGGCGGTCATTGCAGTGCTCGGTGCGGTGGCCCTGGGTGTGGTCGCGCTGAAACGCGACGAGCCGGTGAACGCGATGTGGCTGGTGATCGCCGCGTTGTGCATCTACACCATCGCCTATCGTTTCTACGGTTTATGGATTGCCAACACCGTGCTCGGCGTGAATGGGGCGCGCCAGACGCCCGCTTATCGGCACAACGACGGCCTCGACTACGTTCCGACCAACCGCTACGTGCTCTTTGGCCATCATTTCGCCGCCATCGCCGGCGCCGGGCCGCTCGTGGGTCCCGTGCTCGCGGCGCAGATGGGCTATCTGCCCGGCACGCTGTGGCTGATCGTCGGCGTGGTGTTCGCGGGCGCCGTGCAGGATATGGTCGTCCTGTTCCTCTCAACGCGGCGCGACGGCCGCTCGCTGGGCGACATGATCCGCTCGGAGATAGGGCCGGTCGCTGGCACCGTGGCCGGCATCGGCGTGCTGCTGATCTGCGTCATCATCCTCGCAGTGCTCGCGCTCGTGGTAGTGAATGCGCTCAAGGCGAGCCCGTGGGGGACATTCACCGTCGCCTGCACCATACCGATCGCGATCATCATGGGAATCTACGGACGCTTCGTGCGTCCGGGGCGCATCGGCGAGATGTCGGCGATCGGGCTCGTGCTGCTGATCGTGGCGCTGCTCTATGGCCGCACGGTCGCCGAGACGCCCGCGCTGGCGCATTTCTTCACGCTCCCAGGACCCTCGCTCGCGTTGCTCATCATCGGCTACGGCTTCACGGCCTCGGTGCTGCCGGTGTGGTTCCTGCTCGCCCCGCGTGACTACCTGTCCACGTTCCTCAAGGTGGGAACCGTTGCGCTGCTGGCGATCGGCGTACTGATCGCGCACCCGCAGCTGCAGATGCCGGCCATAACGAAGTTCATCGATGGTACGGGGCCGGTGTGGGCGGGAAGCGTCTTTCCCTTCCTCTTCATCACCATCGCCTGCGGCGCGGTGTCCGGGTTCCATTCGCTGGTCTCATCCGGCACCACACCGAAGATGATCGAGAGCGAGAAGCAGATCGCCGTCATGGGCTATGGCGGCATGCTGACCGAATCCTTTGTCGGCATCATGGCGGTGATCGGCGCCTCGGTCCTTCACCCCGGCGTCTACTTCGCCATGAACAGCGGGGCAGGGCTGATCGGCACGACCGCGACGCACGCCGCCGAGGTGATCACCTCCTGGGGGTTCACGGTGACGCCCGACATGCTCAACCAGGTCGCGCACGATGTCGGGGAAATGAGCATCCTTTCGCGCACCGGCGGCGCGCCGACGCTCGCCGTCGGCATGGCAACCATCTTCTCGAGCTTCCTCGGTGGCCAGGCGCTGATGGCAGTGTGGTATCACTTCGCCATCCTGTTCGAGGCCCTCTTCATCCTGACCACGGTCGACGCCGGCACTCGCGTCTGCCGCTTCATGATTCAGGACCTGGTCGGCCATGGGATCCCGACGTTCAAGGACACCCGCTCCTGGGGCAACAACGTCGTCGGCTCCGCGCTCGCCTGCGCGATGTGGGGATACCTGCTGTATGCGGGCGTTACCGATCCCTATGGCGGCATCTGGACCATGTGGCCGCTGTTCGGCGCGACCAACCAGATGCTGGCCGCCATCGCGCTCACGCTCTGCACGGTGGTGCTGTACAAGATGAAGCGCGAGCGCTGGGCGTGGGTCACCGTCGTACCGACGCTGTGGCTGCTCGCCTGCACGCTCACGGCCGGGCTCGAGAAGGCCTTCAGCCCCAACCCGAAGGTTGGATTCCTGAGCCACGCCGAGAAGTTCAGCCAGGCGCTCAATGCCCAGCAGGTGCTCGCGCCCGCCAAGTCACTCGAGGAAATGCGCCGCATCATCTTTAACGACTATCTCGACGCGACGCTGGCGATCCTTGCCGTTGCCATCGTGCTGATCGTCGTGGTGTACGGCGTCCTGCGGATTCGTCAGGCGCGCGGTACTCCGCAGAGCACCGCTATTGAAGTCGGCGGTGCCGTCGTGGGCCATGGGTAAGGTCGCGCGCTTCTGGACGCGAGTGGTGCAGACCGCCCGCCTCATGGTCGGAGTCCCCGACTATGAGACTTACCGTGCCCACCGACTGGCGCATCACCCCTCGGAGCCCGTGATGAGCTATGCGGAGTTCTTCCGCGAGCGCCAGCAGGCGCGCTACAACCGAGGGGGAAAACCAACGGGCTGCTGTTAACGGGCTGGGACCGGATGGGGCGGGTCGTCGGTTACGGTGACGAGCGCCACGTAGCGGGTGTCATCCAGCGTAAAGGTGATCTGCCACTTCGGCGGGTTGCTGGTTTTCAGCAAGGGACCGGCGCACTTGAGATCACGTGCTCCAGCGGCCTCCCGCAACTCCCCGGGGCCGGGACGGCACAGGTGGTTGGCGGCCGCGAGAATGCGCTCGGCGCGTGCGTAGTGGGCCGGGTTGACCTGCCTCAGCCGTGCCAGGTCTGAGGGCCCGTCGAGGTACACCGTCCGCGGGGCCTCATCGGCGATGGCAGCACTCGCGCAGGCGCAGACCAGCGCCAGGATCGTTAACTTGGACTTGGCTTTCATGGCGCGTGCTCCCAAAGTCGCCGCGCTTGATCAGACGCGAGTCTAGCCCGGGAAGTTCAGGGCTTCCTCGTCAAATGCACACCAGCAGAGGTATGCGCATGGGGCATGCGCATGAGGTATGCGCATGAGGTATGCGCATGAGGCATGCGCATGGGGCATGCGCATGAGATAAGGGCACGCCTGTCCCGCCGAGCGGCCCGAATGAGACTGTGATCGCCCCCGCAGAACCCGCGCGGCGTTGGAGACTCATTAATCCGGTGACACGAGAATGGCGGCTGTATCAGCTGCCAGGGCCAAAAGCGTGCGTCGCAGGGAAATTGCTCGGATAGTCTTATTGACTGGCTTTGCGGTACTGAGCTTTGGATGCGCGTCGCATCGACCCGCGATGTGCCGCAATCCCGCCAAGGTCATCGGTACCGAGTCGGGCGGCTACGGCCAGGGAGGCTGGGTTCTGGTCCGCAAGGATCAGGACCCGAACGATGTCGCGGCGCGGATCGCCGCGGCCTTTCACGTCCGCACCCAAGCCTTGATGTATCTGCACGGCTTCAGCACGTTTCCCATACCCCAGGGACCTAAGTTCCTGTGCGACCGGGCCGTGGTTGAAGTGCACTACGATCCACTGCAGGGCGTTGCCGCTCGCTAGCTGTCCGCACTCCTGGGGCGCTCCGGGCCTCAGTGCTCTCAGTGCGCATAATGTATATTATGTAAAATCCTATAGTTACTTCGGCAGGCCAGGCCAGAAGCGGCCAGGCCGCGACGCCCGGCACCGAACCTCTGCCCTTCCGAGGCGGAACTGCTACGGGACGAACTGCCAGACAGCGCCCGTATCGAGCGTGTACAGACGACCATGCGAGTCAACCGCCACACCGATGGGGTCATTTAATCCCGATCCCACGCTCACCGGCGTGCCGTAGCTGCCATTGCTGTATGGGATCTCCTCGATGGCGTTGTAGTTGGTATCAGCGACGAACAGATTGTCATTGCTGTCCACCGCCACGCCGTAGGGATTAACGAATGCAAATCCCGATCCCAGGCTTACCGGTGCGCCGTAGCTACCATTGCTATACGGGATTTCGTCGACCGTGCTGTTGAAGAGATCGGCGACGAACACATTGCCGTTGTCATCAACCGCCACCCCGTAGGGGTAATAGAATCCCGCTCCGACGATCACCGGGGCGCCGTAGCTGCCGTTGCTATAGGGGATCTCCTTGACCACGCGGTTGCTGGTATCGGCCACGAACACGTTGCCGTAGCCATCGACCGCTACGCCGATGGGGTTGCTGAATCCCGATCCGAGGCTCACCGGTGCCCCATAGGTCCCATTGCTGTACGGGATCT